>NZ_WIQI01000001.1 GCF_009602535.1 Ornithinicoccus halotolerans
GCCCGCGCCGCCGGCGTCCCGCCGGCCGCGGTCAGGGAGGGGATGCGGGCGTACCGGCCGGAGGAGCACCGCACCACCGACCTCGGCGAGGTGGGCGGGGTCCGCTGCGTCAACGACTCCAAGGCCACCAACCCGCACGCCGCGGCGGCCGCGCTGGCCGCCTACCCGAGCATCGTGTGGGTCGCCGGCGGCCAGCTCAAGGACGCGCAGGTGGAGGAGCTGGTCCGGCAGGCGGCGCCGCGGCTGCGGGCGGCGGTGCTGCTCGGGCAGGACCGCGGTGTCATCGCGGCCGCGCTGGCACGACACGCCCCCCACCTCCCGGTGGAGCAGGTCGCCGCCGGAGACACTGAGGACGTGGACGCCGTCATGGACCGTGTGGTCGGGCGCGCGCTGGAGTTGGCGCGCCCCGGCGACACCGTGCTGCTCGCTCCCGCGGCGGCCAGCCTGGACATGTTCCCCGGCTACGGGGACCGCGGCCGGTCGTTCACCGAGGCGGTGCGCCGCCGGCAGCAGGCACCCCCCGGGGCGCCGGGGAGCGGAGCCGGCGCGTGACCACGCTGACGCGGCCCTCGTCCCCGCCGGCCAGCCCGGGAGGTGAGGCGGGGCAGGCCTCCCTGCTCGCCACCGCCCGGGAGCGGCTGGCCAGCCCGCTGGCCCCCTACTACCTGCTCGTCGGCTGCACCGTGCTGCTGGTCGGCCTCGGCCTGGTGATGGTGCTGTCGGCCTCCAGCGTCAGCTCCTACCAGGACAGCGGCAGCTCCTACACCGTCTTCCTCAACCAGCTCGTCTACGCGGGGATCGGGGTCGCGCTCTGCGTCATCGGGTCCCGGGTGCCGGTCCGGGTTTGGCGACGCACCGCCTACCTGGCGGTCGGGCTCGCGGTGGCGCTGCAGGCGCTGGTGTTCAGCCCGCTCGGCATCACCTTCCAGGGCAACCGCAACTGGGTGGCGCTCGGGCCGTTCACGCTGCAGCCCTCGGAGCTGGCCAAGGTGGCGCTGGTGGTGTTCGGCGCGGCGGTGCTGGCCAACAAGCGCCGGGTGCTCGGGCGCATCGGGCACGTGCTGTTCCCGTTCGTCATCCCGGTCGCGGTCACCCTGGTCGGCCTGGTGGTCGCCGGCCACGACCTGGGGACCGCGCTGATCATGCTGGCCATCGTCGGCGGGATGCTGTTCGCCGCCGGTGTGCAGGCCCGCTGGTTCCTGCTGGTCGGTGCGCTGGCGGCCGGTGGTGCCGCCTACCTGACGCTGGCCAGCGCCAACAGGATGACCCGCATCCAGACCTGGATCGGCGGCACCTGCACCGACCCGCACGTGGCCGGCTGCTTCCAGAAGGTGCACGCCGAGTACGCCCTCGCCGACGGCGGCTGGTGGGGCGTGGGCCTGGGCGCCAGCCGCGAGAAGTGGTCGCTGCTGCCCGAGCCGCACAACGACTTCATCCTGGCGATCATCGGCGAGGAGCTGGGACTGCCGGGCACCTTCTCGGTGCTGCTGCTGTTCCTCGTGATCGGCTACGCCGCCTACCGGATCGTCGCCGGCAGCCCGGACTGGTTCGTGCGGGTCGGCGCCGCCGGGATGATGGTGTGGATCGTCAGCCAGGCGATGCTCAACATCGGCTCGGTCATCGGCATGATGCCGATCATCGGCGTGCCGCTGCCGCTGGTCTCCTCCGGCGGGTCGGCACTGATCGCGGCGCTGCTCGGGATGGGGCTGCTGCTGGCGTTCGCCCGCTCGCTGCCCGGCTGCCGGGAGCGGCTCGCGGCCCGGCCCTCGCTGCTGCGGCGCACCGCGGCGGTGCTGCCGCTGTCCGGCCGGCTGGGGGGCCGCACATGACCCGCTCGCTGTCGGTCCTGCTCGCCGGTGGCGGCTCGGCCGGCCACGTGAACCCGCTGCTGGCCACCGCCGACGCGCTCGCCGAGATGGCCCCGCAGCTGCAGCTGGACATGCGGCAGACGGTGCTGGGCACCGCCGAGGGGCTGGAGGCGCGGCTGGTGCCGGCCGCGGGCTATGAGCTGCGCACCGTGCCGAAGGTGCCGCTGCCGCGCCGGCCCGACTCCACCGTGGTCCGGTTCCCGCGTGCGATGCGGACCGCGCTGGCCGGCGCCCGGCAGGCCGTCCAGGAGGTGGCGGCCGACGTGGTGGTCGGCTTCGGCGGCTACGTCTCGACCCCGGCCTACCTGGCGGCCCGCCGCGCCGGGGTGCCGATCGTGGTCCACGAGCAGAACGCCCGGCCGGGGCTGGCCAACCGGCTCGGTGCCCGGTTCACCCCGCACGTGGCGGTGACCTTCCCTACCACCCGGCTGCCGCACGCCACCGTCATCGGGCTGCCGATGCGCCGGGAGATCAGCGAGCTGGACCGGGGGGCGCTGCGGGAAGAGGCGTGCGTCCACTTCGGCCTCGCGCCGGAGGCGACGACGTTGCTGGTCTTCGGCGGCTCGCTGGGCGCCGCCAGGCTCAACGACGCCTTCGCCGCGGCCGCCGGCGACCTGGTCGGTGCCGGCGTCCAAGTGCTGCACCTGACCGGCGCGGGCAAGCCGGTGCGTCCCGCGCTGCCGGAGGGGTCCGGCCCCGCGGGGGCGCCTCGGGTGCCGTACGTGGCGGTGGAGTACACCGACCGGATGGACCTGGCGCTGTCGGTGGCCGACCTGGCGGTGTGCCGCGCCGGTGCGGGCACCGTCAGCGAGCTGTCCGCGGTCGGGCTCCCGGCGATCTACGTGCCGCTGCCGATCGGCAACGGCGAGCAGCAGCTGAACGCCCTGGACGTGGTCACCGCCGGGGGTGGCCGGCTGGCCAGGGACGAGGAGGTCGACCCCGCCTGGGTCCGTGACCAGGTGCTGCCGCTGGCCCGCGACACCGACGCGCTGCGGGTGATGAGCCGCGCCGCCGCGGCCGTGGGCACCCGCGACGCCGACACCCGGCTCGCGCGGATGGTGCTGGCCGCGGCCGGCGTCGTCACCGACCGGGGAGCCTGAGGGTGGCCCCCGGGAAGGGTCCCGTGCCCGGCGCGGCCCCGGAGACCCCAGTGGCGCGGGCGCAGCCGCGGTTCGACTTCACCGCTGCCGTACCGCCGGCCGAGGAGCTCGACCCCGTCCACTTCATCGCCATCGGGGGCACCGGCGTGTCCGGGGTCGCCCGCCTCTACCTGGCCCGCGGCGCGACCGTCACCGGATCCGACGCCAAGGACTCCGCGGTGCTGCACCAGCTGCGGCACGAGGGCGCGACCGTCCACGTCGGCCACCACCCGGCCCACCTCGGGCAGGCGCGGACCGTGGTGATCTCCGGCGCGGTCCGCGAGTCCAACCCCGAGCTGGCCGAGGCCCGCCGCCGCGGGCTGCCGGTGCTGCACCGTGCCCAGGCCATCGCCGCCCTGCTGTCCGGGCCCGACGGGCAGCCGGCCGCGGCGCCCGGTGGCGGCACCTTGGTGCCGGTCGCGGTGGCCGGAGCCAACGGCAAGACCACCACCAGCGCCATGCTCACTGTCGGGCTCCGGGCCGCCGGGGCCGACCCCAGCTATCTCCTCGGCGCCCCGATCACCGGGCTGGCCAACGCCGGCGCGGGCACCGGCCGGGCGTTCGTGGTGGAGGCCGACGAGAGCGACGGCTCGTTCCTGGCCTACCGCCCGCAGGTGGCGGTGGTCACCAACATCAAGGCCGACCACCTGGACTTCTACGGCGACCTGGCGGCGATCGAGGCGGCGTACGCGCAGTTCGCCGGCACCCTCCGCCCCGGCGGGCTGCTGGTGGCCTGTGCCGACGACGACGGCGCTCGCCGGCTGGCAGCGCAGGTAGCGGCAGCGGACACCCGGGTCCTCACCTACGGCACCGCCCAGGACGCCGACCTGGTGCTGGAGCAGGTGGCGCTGGAGGGCATGACGTCGCGCGCCCGGCTGCGGTGGGGCCGTGACCTGGCCGGCCTCCCGGCGGGCACGACCCGCGAGCTGGTGGTGCCGGTGCCGGGGGAGCACAACCTGCTGGACGCGGCCGCGGCGCTGCTGGCCGCCACCGAGGGTGTCGGCAGCGACGTGGACGTCGCCGTGGAGGCCGTGCTCGCCGGCCTGGCCGGCTACCCGGGCACGCACCGCCGGTTCGAGCCGCAGGGCACCGCGGGCGGCGTGACGGTCGTGGACGACTACGCCCACAACCCGGACAAGGTCGCCGCGGTGGTGCGCGCCGGCCGGGCGGTCGCCGGGGACGGGCGGCTGGTGGTGGCCTTCCAGCCGCACCTCTACTCGCGCACCGCGGCGTTCGCCGCGGAGTTCGCGGCCGCGCTCGCTCCCGCCGACCAGGTGCTGCTGCTCGACGTCTTCGGCGCCCGCGAGGACCCGATGCCGGGGGTGACCGGCGGGATGGTCGCCGACGCGCTGGCGCGCCGGGACGACTTCGAGGGTGAGGTGGGCTTCGAGCCAGAGCGGGCGCAGGCCGCTACCGCGCTGGCGGGGCTGGTGCGCCCGGGGGACCTGGTGCTGACGGTGGGCGCCGGGGACGTGACCGGGGTCGGGCCGGAGCTGCTCGACCTGCTGGGGCAGACCGAGCAGGAGGTGCGCTGATGCTGTGGCAGCGGCGCCGGAGGGGCGCGCTGGGCGGGGCCCACGAGCGGTTCCAGGAGCGGATCGCGCAGGTGCGGGCCCGGCCGTGGAAGGTCACGGCGGTGGTGGCCGGATTCCTGGCCGTCCTGGCGATGACGGTGTGGCTGCTGGGCTTCTCGACGGCGTTCGTGGTGGAGGAGGTCGAGGTGACCGGTGCCGGGAAGACGCTGCGCGAGGACGTCGAGGCCGCGGCCGCGGTGCCGATGGGAGAGCCGATGGCGCGGGTGAGCACCGCGGGTGTTGCCGAGCGGGTGCTGCAAAACCTGCGGGTCGCCGAGGTGAACGTGGGCCGGAGCTGGCCGTCCACGGTCACCATCGAGGTCACTCCCCGGAAGCCGGCGCTGGCGGTCTCGCAGCCGGGTCAGGACCTGCAGTTGGCCGACGCCACGGGGGTGGTCTACCGGACGGTCTCGAGCCGCCCCGACGGCGTGCCGCGGGTCACCGTGCGCCAGGAGGAGACCGAGCCCGAGCAGCTGGTGGGGGTGCTGGATGCCCACGCGGCGCTGCAGGACGTGCTGCCGCGGGGGGCCGCCCGCCAGGTGGGCCGGCTGGAGGTGACCCGCACCGGCGACCTGCAGCTCAGCATCGGCAACCTCGACGTCGTCTGGGGCGACCCGGAGCGGCACCAGCTCAAGGCCACGGTGGTGCGGGCGCTGCTGCGCAACGAGCACATCGGTCCCAACCGGGCCGAGACCGAGACCGACCAGTGGGGCGTGGAGCAGCCCGTCGAGCCGATGGTGATCGATGTGCGCGACCCCGAGACACCGACCGTCACCGGGCTGCCGGCGGCACCCGAGGACGAGGAGTCCTGAGCACGAATCCGGCCTGGTCCGGCTCCCACCAGCAGCTCGCTCCGGTCAACCTCTACCTCAGGTTCAGGCCTGCGGCGCTGCGCAGGTTGCGTTTGTAGAGTGCGGGAGCACGGACAGGGTCCGAGGCATCCAGGACAGCAGCATCCCAGTAGCAGCAAGGAAGGCGCACCGTGTCAGCAGCGCAGAACTACCTGGCCGTCATCAAGGTCGTCGGCATCGGCGGCGGTGGTGTGAACGCCATCAACCGGATGATCGAGGTCGGTCTGAAGGGCGTGGAGTTCATCGCCATCAACACCGATGCCCAGGCCCTGCTGATGAGCGATGCCGACGTCAAGCTCGACGTCGGCCGTGACCTGACCCGCGGCCTCGGCGCCGGCGCGGACCCCGAGGTGGGGCGCAGGGCCGCCGAGGACCACACCGAGGAGATCGAGGAGGCCCTGCGAGGGGCGGACATGGTCTTCGTCACCGCCGGCGAGGGTGGCGGCACCGGCACCGGCGGCGCGCCCGTCGTGGCCAAGATCGCCAAGCAGATCGGCGCGCTGACGATCGGGGTGGTGACCCGGCCGTTCACCTTCGAGGGCCGCCGCCGAGCCAACCAGGCCGAGTCCGGCATCTCGGGGCTGCGCGAGGAGGTCGACACCCTCATCGTCATCCCGAACGACCGGCTGCTGTCGATCAGCGACCGTGCGGTCTCGATGCTGGACGCCTTCAAGAGTGCCGACCAGGTGCTGCTCTCCGGTGTGCAGGGCATCACCGACCTGATCACCACGCCCGGCCTGATCAACCTGGACTTCGCCGACGTCAAGTCGGTCATGCAGGGGGCAGGGTCGGCGCTGATGGGGATCGGCTCGGCCAGGGGAGAAGATCGTGCGGTGCAGGCCGCTGAGCTGGCGATCTCCTCCCCGCTGCTGGAGGCCAGCATCGAAGGGGCGCACGGCGTGCTGCTGTCGGTGCAGGGCGGTAGCGACCTCGGCCTGTTCGAGATCAACGAGGCCGCCCGGCTGGTGCAGGAGGCAGCCCACCCGGAGGCCAACATCATCTTCGGCGCGGTCATCGACGACTCCCTCGGTGACGAGGTGCGGGTCACCGTCATCGCCGCCGGCTTCGACGGTGGTGCCCCCGTCACCCGCCAGGACGACCGTGCGCTCGGCCAGGTGCAGGCCGGGGGTGGCGGGCGTCAGGGCCAGCCGGCGCAGGAGCGGCAGCCCCAGCCCGCCCAGCCGCCTCAGCAGCAGGCCCGGCCCGTGCCGCAGCCGCAGGCACAGCCCGCCCAGCAGGAGCAGCCGCAGCAGGGCAACGGCGTGCCGCCGCAGCCGCAGCCCCAGCGCGGTGAGGGCAACCAGGTGCCCCCGCAGCAGCCGCCAAGGACGGTGACCTTCGAGGAGAGCGACGACCTGGACGTGCCAGACTTCCTCAAGTAAGACCGCGTCGCGCGGCGCAGCTGACCAGCAGAGGGCGGCCACCCACGTGGGTGGCCGCCCTCTGCTGTCGCGTGCCGAGGTCCGCCTGAGCGATGCTCAAGCGGCCTTACTAGCTGTGACCTTGATCACAGTTGTCTCGATCTTGAACGACTCTTTACCGACGTGCCGGTGGACCGCCAAGCGCCTGACCTGCGGTTCCCTCACGATCGGGTCAACGACAGGTATGGAGGTAGTCAAGAAGCGTTATTTAACCGTGACCTTTCAACTATTGAAGCGACGGTCACGAGGTGTCACAGTTCGAACAGGTCCGGAGCATCCCGCAAGGTTCCTCTCCGGGTCTCAAGGCTCCAGGTGCACTTCCTGAGACTCACGGAGCCAGTTCCAAACCCATCCCGTGTCGGCCGCCCATCGGGGGCACCGGCGTCCAACAGAGGAGAACCTCATGCTTGCTGTTGCCTACTACCTGCAGACCATCAAGGACCGCTTCGCCGCTGCCGACAACGAGCGGGGCGCCACCGCGGTCGAGTACGGCCTCATGGTTGCCGCCATCGCGGCCGTCATCGTGGGCATTGTTTTCACCCTCGGCGGCCAGGTCAACACTGCGTTCGAGACGGTCTCCAACGCCATCACCGGCGGGGGCACCACCACCACTAACTGACCGGGGTAGTGACCTGTTGGGCGGGCCGGCCTGTGGTCGGCCCGCCCAACAACATCGCGGCACCTAACGCTTGTGAGCAGGCCAGAGAGGGGGAACTGATGGAACAGCACGCGCAGGAGCGCGGCGCAGCCGCTGTCGAGTTCGCCCTCGTGGTCCTTATGCTGCTCACCCTCGTCTTCGGGGGGCTGGAGTTCGGACGCTTGTGGATGATGCAGTCCTCCCTCTCTCAGGCCGCGCGCGACGCCGCCCGAGAGTTGGCGATCAAGAAGGACAGCGCAGACGTCCAGGCCCGCCTTGACGAAGTCTTCATCTTCGGCAGCCCCACCTACACCCAGACGGCCTGCCCAGCGTCATCCGATCCCACTGTCGTGGACTCAGCCCAGGTCGTCGCCAGTTTTGAGGCCAGCTTCATGACCGGTTTCTTCGGCGACGGTCTCACGCTCACTGGAGAAGGGATCATGCGATGCGGCGGGTAGGCGTACGGGATGACCGAGGAGCTATTGCTGTCATGGCTGCCTTGTTGCTGGTCGTACTGATCGGTGCCACTGGACTGGCTGTCGATGTCGGCGCGAGCTACGCCAAGCGCCAGGAAGCACAGAACGGTGCGGACGCGGCAGCACTCGCTGTCGCCCAGCAGTGCGCCGTGGACAACGACTGCACGACCGCGACACTGAGCGCGGCCAAGCAAGGGATCGCCGATGACTTCGCGACCGGCAATCTGCGCGGCGCGCCGCTGCTGAGCGCCGAGGGCACCGTGGACCCCGACGCGCGCACGGTCACGGTGACCGTACGCAGCGAGAAGCAGAACTACTTCATGCCCGTGCTGGGAGCGGATGCCACCTCGGAGGTGGCCGCCGAGGCCACCGCTCAGTGGGGGGAGCCCGCCGGCGGGACGGCGATGCTGCCGTTCACGTTCTCCGTGTGCGAGCTAAACAAGGCGGGGCCGCCGCCCACGCCAGCAGTCACTCTCTACTTCCCGAAGCACCACCCCGATGGCACGACCTGTACTTGGGGTCCGGACAGCAACGTGATGCCTGCCGGCTTCGCCTTCGTCGGCGACTCCGGAGACTGCTCGGTGTACGTGGACCCCGACAACGCATGGGTCCGTTCCCAGACGGGCAGTGACGTGCCATCGGAGTGCACCGCCGCCTACTTCCAGTCCATGGTCGGTGAGGTGGTGCTGATTCCCGTTTTCGACAGCTGCCGGACGGGCGGGTCGCACTCGCCGGAGTGCCCGCAAGAGCTGTCACTGCCAGCAAACGCGAACGAGTACCACATCTACGGCTTCGCCGCCTTCAAGCTCCACGGCTATTACCTGAACAACACCTACAAGTACAGCGCGCCCTGTGGCTCGCCCCAAAAGTGCCTCCGGGGAGAGTTCGTGAAATGGGTCGACCTTGAGGCTGCCCTCGAATACGGCGAGGCGCCCGACTTGGGCGCATCGACCGTCATCCTGATCGACTAGAAAGAGCCAAGGGGACATCATGGTCCGCCGTATCGTCGCCGCACTCGCGGCCCTCATCCTCGCCGCCGTGGCCATCGTCCTCGTCGTCGCGTACACCAGCAGCGCCGACGAGCGGGCGCTCGCGGGGCAGGAAACCGAAAGCGTCCTGGTCGCCACCGCCGCGATCCCGGAGGGGACATCGGGCGACGCGCTCACCGAGCTCGTTGAGAACCAGCCGGTCCCGCGCAACTACCTGGTTGACGGGGTCGTGAGCGACCTTGCCGACCTGCAGGGGCGCATCTCGACGACACGGATTACGCCGGGGGAGCAGATCGTGGCGTCCCGGTTCGCCACGCCAGAGGAGCTCCGCGCCCGAGATGAGTTCACGTTGCCCGAGGAAGCGGCGGACTTGCACCAGCTCACGATCCCGCTGACCAAGCCGCAAGCGCTTGGCGGCAACATCGCACCGGGCGACCGCGTCGGAGTGTTCGTCGCTATGGAGCCGGAGTACCCGGAGGAGGAGTCCGCGGGTGAGGAGAGCGACGGGGAGGACAGCGAACCCGAGACTTTCAGCATGGCTCACGTGGTCCTGCACAAGGTCCTCGTCGTCCGTGTGGAAGGCGGGTACGTGGAACCGCCGCCAACCCTCGACGAGGAGGTGGAGGCCCAAGAGGCCGAGCCACAGCAGGCGGAGGACACCATCCTGGTGACGCTCGCCATGCCGGCCCCCGACGTGGAAAAGATGGTCTTCGCCAAGGAGTTCGGCCAGGTGCACCTCACCTACGAGCCTGAGGGCGCCGACGAGAACGGCACCGAGCCCGTCGTCGTCACCTTCCCCGAGAATGTCAGGGACCTGTTCGAATGAGCGCCATTATCCTCTCAAGCAGCTCGACGGACTTAGCCCGACGTATCAGGCTGGCGACCGCCAAGGACCTGCTTGTCATCCGGCCAGAGCAACTACCAGCAGTGCCGGCCCAGGTGATGGCCATTGCCAACGGCTCGGGTCCCATGACGACGCTCGTCATTGATCCCGATGAGGGAGGGGAGAAGTACGCCTTCGACCTGGCGCGCCGGTTCGAAAAGGAGCACCCGGACGTGAGCGTGCTCCTGGTGACCGACAGGGCCAAGGAGCTGGGGCTGTCGGCCCTACGCTCGGGTATGCGCGACCTGATCGAGGAGACCGCCAGTGTCGAGGACATCCGACTGACGCTGGATCGTGCGGAGCGCGCCCGGGCCGCCGCCTTCCAGAGCGAGAAGGCAGGTCCCCGGGAGGGCGCCGACTCCGTCCCGGCCCGGGTCGTGACGGTTGCCTCCCCCAAGGGCGGCGTCGGCAAGACGACACTGGCTACCAACATCGCTGTCGGGCTGGCGCAGCAGTCCTCCCAGGAAGTCGTCCTGGTCGACCTTGACATCCAGTTCGGCGACGTCGCGGCTGCGTTGAACCTGGAACCGCAGGCCACGCTTGCCGACGTCGTCCACGGCCCGGCCCTGACCGACTCCATGACTCTCAAGGCCATGTTGACGCGCCACGAGACGGGGCTGCACGTGCTGTGTGGGGCCAAGTCACCGGCGGAAGCCGACGGGATGACACCGGCCCATGTGGGGCAGATCCTGACCCACCTTGCTGCGCAGTTCCGGTACGTCGTCATCGATACGGCCCCGGGGCTTTCGGAACAGACCCTCGCGGCTCTGGACCACACGACCGACCTGGTAGTGGTCACCAGTCAGGACGTCCCGGGAGTGCGGGGCCTGCGCAAGGAGCTTGAGCTGCTCGACGCCCTCGATCTGGCACCGGCTACTCGACACGTGGTGCTCAACTTCTCCGACAAGTCGGGCGGGCTCTCGGTCCGGGATGTGGAGAAGACCATCAAGCGCAAGGTGGACCTCGCCCTGCCCCGCCACAAGAAGGTCGTGCGCTCGACGAACCAAGGAGTCCCCCTGGTGCTGCACGGCGGCCGCGACCGCGTCGTCAAGGAACTGCAGAACTTGGCCAGCTGGTTCGTTCCGGTGACCGTGCGCCACGACGGTGGCCTGGCCCGTCACGGCAAGGAGCGATGACGATGCGGCTCTCGGAAAGACTTCAGGCGACCAGGTCAGCCAAGACAGGCACGTCGTCACCCGCACCGCCGGCGCCTCCCCCGAGCGACGGCCCAGGCCACAACACAGCGTCGGGTCAGCGCCCCACAGTGACCGCCCCATCTGCTCCAGCAACAGCCGGCGAGACGCCGCCTGCTGAGGCGGCGAGCGCGACCCCTGCTGCAGAGGTGCCTGTGTCGGCGCCTGCACCGATGACTGGTGGCGGCAAGTCTGCGGCGCTGATGAAACTGAAGCAGGAAGCCAGCGACAGCCTCTACGAGCGCCTGGGCGCCCGGTTGACCGACAGCTCGCTCGGTGAGGACCAGCTGCATGAGCTGGTGCGCAAGGAGCTGGCCGGGATCGCGAGTTCCTCCTCGATCCCGCTGACTGCCGAGGAGCGTCGCCGCCTGATCCGTGAGGTCACCGACGACGTGCTGGGCTACGGCCCATTGCAAGCACTGCTCGATGACGACACGATCACCGAGATCATGGTGAACGGCCCCCACAAGGTCTACGTGGAGCAGAACGGCCGTCTGAGTCGGACCGACACGGAGTTCACCACCGAAGAGCACCTGCGGCGGGTGATCGAGCGAATCGTCACCCGCATGGGACGACGCATCGACGAGTCCTCGCCTCTGGTCGATGCGCGGCTGGAGGACGGCTCGCGTGTCAACGCCGTAATCCCCCCGCTTGCCTTCAGCGGATCCACGCTCACGATCCGGAAGTTCGGCAAGAAGCCGTTGCTGGTCGAGGATCTCATCGCGAGAGGCAGCATGTCACCGCAGATGGTGGAGCTGCTTCGCGGCTGCGTGCAGGCCAAGCTGAACATCCTCGTGTCCGGAGGGACCGGCACTGGGAAGACGACGCTGCTCAACGTGTTGTCGTCCTTCATCCCTGACGACGAGCGCATCGTCACGGTCGAGGACGCAGTCGAGCTGCAGCTGCAGCAGGACCACGTGGTCCGCCTGGAGAGCCGGCCGCGCAACATCGAGGGCAAGGGCGAGGTCACCATTCGTGACCTGGTGCGCAACTCACTGCGCATGCGGCCGGACCGCATCATCGTCGGCGAGGTTCGCGGAGGAGAGTCCCTCGACATGTTGCAGGCCATGAACACCGGCCACGAGGGCTCCCTGTCGACGCTCCACGCCAACACTCCCCGGGACGCCATCTCCCGTCTTGAGACCATGGTGCTGATGGCTGGTATGGACCTGCCGCTGCGAGCCATCAGGGAGCAGATCGCCTCGGCCGTGGACGTCATCGTCCAACTCACGCGCCTTCGCGACGGGACTCGCCGCGTCACCCAGGTCACCGAGGTCCAAGGCATGGAGGGAGAGATCCTCACCCTCCAGGACGCCTTCACCTTCGACTACTCCGCCGGCGTGGACCCCAACGGGCGATTCCTCGGAACCACGAAGTCGACCGGCGTCCGGCCGCACTTCACCGATCGCTTCCTCGAGCAGGGCGTCCCGATGCCGTTCAACATCTTCGACACGGACTCAGTGGGGCTGCGATGAGCTGGACGATGCCGCAGGTCGACCAGGTGACGGTCGCCCTCTGCCTTCTGGTGACCGCGGCGGTGCTGGGCGTCTGGGCCATCCTGGCTCCGGGCAGCCGACTGGGGCGCGACCGGCGACTTCACGGGATCGAGCAGCAGCAGTCCACGTTGACGCGTGCGACCGACGCCACCACGGCGGCCATCGATGCCTTCATCAAGCAGCGCTCGGACTCGCCCAAGGCTGCGAACGCGCTAGACCGCGCCGGCATTCGGATGCGGGTCGCGGACTACGTCTTGATGAGCATCGCGGTGACACTGGCGACCCTCGCCCTAGGTGCGGTGCTGGCCAATGTCTTCGTGGGCGTCATCATGGGCGGCGTCGCCGCGGCCGGTTGCTACTTCAACGTCATGATCAAGGCCGACCGGCGCAAGGCGGCCTTCGCCGACCAGTTGGACGACATGCTGCAACTCCTGGCCAGCAGCCTGCGCGCGGGCCACAGCCTGCTGCAGAGCCTGGACTCGGTCGCTCAGGAGCTTGACGAGCCCGCCTCCAACGAGATCGCCCGCATCGTCAACCAGGTCCGCGTCGGCCGCGATCTGGGCTTAGCCATGGATGAGGTGGCCGAGCGGATGGACAGCGACGACTTCCGTTGGGTCGCCCAGGCCGTGGCGATCCACCGCACCGTGGGCGGCAACCTCGCCGAGGTGCTGGACACGGTGGCTGAAACCATTCGCGACCGAGGCCAGATCCGCCGCCAGGTGAAGGCACTTGCTGCTGAGGGAAAGTTGAGCGCCGTCATTCTGGTCGCGCTGCCCGTCTGCATGGCCGGCTTCCTGAGCTGGGCGAACCCCGCTTACATGTCTCGGCTGGTCGACAACATGCTGGGTCTCATCATGATCACTGTGGCGGTACTGCTGCTGATCGTCGGCTCTTTGTGGCTCCGCAAGATGGTCACTATCAAGTTCTGAGGTCTCATCGTGACTACATCCCTCTCTCTCTTAGTGCTCGCCGCGGCGGGCTGTCTCGCCCTTGCTGTGCCGCTGCTCGTCTGGTCCTTCACGACCCGCACCGGCGCCGTCCGTCAGCAAACCCTGCAAAACCTGCGCCGCGACCTCACGACGAAGGATGGGGCTGCCGATGAGAGGGGTGCGGGCCTGCTGGGACTGGCGCAGCGACTGACACCGGCGTCCTCCGTAAAGCGCCTGGACCGGCTGCTGGCCCGGGCGGGGCGTCCGGCCGCGTGGCCAGTAGAACGGGTGATGGTAACCAAGCTAGTACTCACTTCGGCCACGTTGGGATTCGTCCTGCTGCTCTCGTTGGGGGAGTTGTCCGGACGGATGTTGTTGTTCGGAGTTGGACTCGTGGTGTTTGCCTGGTTCGTGCCGGAAATTCTGCTCTACAACGCCGCGCAGAAGCGTCAGCAGTCCATCCAGGAGCAGCTCCCCGACACACTCGACCAGCTGACGATCGCCGTGGAGGCTGGTCTCGGTTTTGAGGCCGCGATGGCTCAAGTCGCCCGCAACGGTCGGGGTCCGCTCGGTGAGGAGATCGTGCGCACCCTCCAAGACATCCAGGTTGGTCAGTCCCGACGGGCGGCCTACACCGAGCTCGCACGACGCGCCCAGGTAGACGACCTGCGCCGGTTCATACGATCGATCATCCAGGCAGACGAGCACGGCATTTCCATCGCTCGCGTGCTGGCCACCCAGGCCAAGGAGATGCGACTGCGGCGGCGGCAGCGGGCCGAGGAGAAGGCGATGCAGATCCCGGTCAAGGTGATCTTCCCGCTGATCCTCGTCATCCTTCCGGCGCTCTTCATCGTGATCATGGGGCCGGCCGCGATCAACATCATGGAGGGGTTCGGCGGCAAGATGTGACGTACCGTTGGCCCGTGTTCCGGTGGCGCCAGCGTGAGACAGGGGAGGGATATCGCCACGGCGTCGACTGGGCGGTGACCGACCGATGGGGCGGTGCGAGCGTGGAGCCCTTCGGCGAGCTCAACCTCGGCGGCCGCGTGGGCGACACCGCGGAGGCGGTCGAGACGAATCGCCACCGGCTGGCCCGGGCGCTCGGCTTGCACCTGTCCGACCTGCGCTTCATGCGCCAGGTGCACAGCGCAGCGGTGTCTCTCGCGTCGGAGGAGGAGACCGAACCGGTCGAGTGTGACGGCATCGTCACCGACCGCACCGACGTCGCCCTCGTCGTGCTCGTGGCGGACTGCACGCCGGTGCTGTTGGCTGACCGGACCACCGGCGTCGTCGGCGCAGCCCACGCAGGCCGCGTCGGCATGATGGCCGGCGTCGTGCCGGCGACGGTGCGGCGCATGCGAGCCCTCGGCGCCGAGCAGATCGAGGCGGTGGTCGGTCCCAGCATCTGCGCGCGCTGCTACGAGGTGCCGGCCGAGATGCGCGACGAGGCCGCCGACGTCGTCCCGGTCGCGGCGTCCGTCAGCTGGACGGGGACGCCAGCCATCGACGTGGCCGGCGCGGTCGTCGAGCAGTTGCACGCGGAGGAGGTCAGGGTGCGTTGGCTGCCCGGCTGCTCCCGGGAGAGCCCGGACCTCTACTCCCACCGCCGCGAGGCGCCCACGGGTCGCTACGCGGGTGTCGTGCGGTTGCTGCCCCCGGAGGGGGCCGCGTGAGCCGCCGCGACGAGATCAGGCAGGGCCTGCAGCAGGTGAACGACCGTATCGAGCGGGCTGCCGGGGACGCCGGGCGAGACCCGGCGGAGCTGACC
Organism: Ornithinicoccus halotolerans; assembly: GCF_009602535.1. Lineage (GTDB taxonomy): Bacteria > Actinomycetota > Actinomycetes > Actinomycetales > Dermatophilaceae > Ornithinicoccus > Ornithinicoccus halotolerans. The sequence continues at coordinate 15,225 of NZ_WIQI01000001.1, forward strand.
CTGGTGGTCATCACCAAGTACTTCCCCGCCAGCGACGTCGCGCTCCTGGCTGAGCTCGGCGTGGGACACGTCGGGGAGAACAAGGACCAGGAGGCCGCCACTAAGGTGGCCGAGCTGGACCCCGCCGTGAGGGACGCGCTGACGGTTCACTTCGTCGGCCAGCTGCAGACGAACAAGGCCCGCTCGGTGGCCCGGTACGCCGACGTCGTGCACTCGGTGGATCGGCCCCGGCTGGCGCGAGCCCTCGACAAGGCAGTCGCCAACGCGGTGCAGGCGGGGGAGAGAGCCGGCGACCTGAACCTCCTTCTCCAAATCGACCTGGAGCAGAAGGAGCGTGCCGGTCGTGGCGGCGTGCTGCCGGAGGACCTGCCCGCGCTGGTGGAGTCGGTCACCGCGGCCGAGCGGCTACGGCTGCGGGGCGTGATGGCGGTGGCCCCGCCGGCGCTCGACGCGGACGGGACGCGGGCCGCCTTCGACCGGCTGATGGAGTGCTCCCGGCAGGTGCGCGAGGAGGTCCCCGACGCGGGCTGGGTGTCGGCCGGCATGAGCGGTGACCTGGAGCTGGCGGTTGCCGCCGGCGCGACACACCTGCGTGTCGGGAGCGCAATCCTGGGATCGCGACCCACGTCCCGGTAGCGTCGGGAGCGTTCGACAGCAACGCTGCCACGACGGCGGCACCACCGGGATCAAGGAGCTCAGGCATGGCTGGGGCGCTGCGCAAGACGATGGAGTACCTCGGGCTCTCGGAGACCGAGGACCGCTATGACGACTACGACGCCTACGAGGAGCGGGAGAGCGTCCGTGACGACTACCGCGAGGAGCGCGAGCGTCCCGCCGATGTGACCCCGCTGCCGCAGCGCACCCCCGTGGCCCGTGTCGTGGAGGAGCCGGAGATGACCGAGCTCAACCGGATCACCACCATCCACCCCCGGACCTACAACGAGGCCAAGACCATCGGTGAGTCGTTCCGCGGTGGCGTCCCGGTGATCATGAACCTCTCGGACATGGACGACTCCGACGCCAAGCGGCTGGTCGACTTCGCCGCGGGGCTGGCGTTCGGGCTCCACGGCAGCATCGAGCGCGTCACCAGCAAGGTCTTCCTGCTCTCTCCGTCCCACGTCGAGGTGCAGGGCAGCAGCGCGTCGGCCACCAAGCAGGGTGTCTTCAACCAGAGCTGACCCCACCCTTCCGATCCCGGAGAACCCGAGCGCGACCCCGGTGGCGCTCGGGTTCGGTCTGTCGAGGACAATCGAGGCACGATGATCGCCGAACTGCTGAGCTTCCTGCTCTTCCTCTACATGCTGGTGCTGTTGGGGAGGCTCGTCTTCGACTGGGTCCAGGTCTTCTCCCGCGACTGGCGGCCCAAGGGTGTGCTCCTGGTGCTGGCGGAGGGCGTCTACACCCTCACCGACCCGCCGCTGCGCGCGCTGCGCAAGATCATCCCCCCACTGCGGATCGGCGGCATCGCGCTCGACCTGGCGTTCATCGCGCTGTTCTTCCTGGTGAGCATCGCCCGCAGCCTGGTCTTCGTCCTCATCCCGTTCTGATCCTGGGACGTCGGTGCGGGCGCCGTCCGACCGCCACCGAGGGCTCTGACGTGGGCTAAGGTGCGGGGTGCAACCGCATTTGCCCGCCCATCCACACGCCCTGGCACACCGACGAGACCCCTGTCGCGCGCGAGCGTGGCCTGTGCCGGGGCCGTGGGGAGACTCTGGATTCGAGGTGAACCATGGCGTTGACTCCCGAGGACGTCATCAAGAAGAGCTTTAGTGCCACGCACCTGCGGCGTGGCTATGACGAGACCCAGGTCGACGACTTCCTCGACGAGGTCGTCGTCGAGCTGCGTCGGCTCAACGCCGAGAACGAGGAGCTGTCCACCCAGCTGGAGGACTGCCGCGCCAGCAAGGGGCTGGATGTGGACGGCGGAGCGGTAGCAGCTGCTGGCGCCGTCACCACTGACGAGGAGCAGCTGGCCCAGGTGCGGCGGGAGCGCGAGGAGGTCGTCGCCGAGCTGCGCGAGCTCCAGGAGCGCACCGACCGGGCCCGCCAGGAGGCCGAGGCCGCCGAGGCCGAGGCCGCCGAGCGCGTCGAGCGGGCGCACGCCCAGGCGCAGGAGGCCGAGGACGAGGCGCGTGGCCGCCTCGACGGCGAGCTGCGCGAGCTGCAGGAGCGGGTCGACGCCGCCCGCGCCGAGGCGCAGAGCGCCGAGCAGTCGCTCGCCGCGGCCCGCGAGGAGGCCGAGCAGGCCCGCGCAGAGGCCGAACAGGCTCGTGCCGACGCGGAGGCAGCGCGGCAGGAGGCCGACCAGGCCCATTCCGACGCAGAGCAGGTCGGCGCCGCTGCCGGCGCCGTGCCGGACCCGCAGGGCGGGGAGCCGATCACCACCGCTGGTGGTGGGACCGGGGAGGACCCGACCGCGATCATCTCCCTGGCGCAGCGACTGCACGACGAGCACGTCCAGGAGGGCGAGACGACCAAGGCGCGTCTGATCAGCGAGGCCGAGGAGTACCGGGACCGCACCGTGGGCCAGGCCGACACCAAGGCCAAGGAGCTCGTGACGGCCGGACAGGCCCGGCACGAGGAGCTGGTCCGCACCGGTCAGGAGCAGCACGAGGAGCTGGTGCGCACCGGTCAGGAGCAGCACGATGAGCTGGTGCGCACCGGTCAGGAGAGGCACGAGGAGCTGGTCCGGACCGGCCAGCAGCGGCACGACCAGCTCATCGGCGAGGCCGAGGAGCGGCGCGCCAGCGTGCTCTCGGACCTGCAGTCCAGGGAGGAGGAGGTGAACTCCCGGATCGGGGAGCTGGCCTCCTTCGAGCACGACTACCGCACCCGGATGCGCTCATTCATCACCGAGCAGCTGGGCATCCTGGACCGCGACGGAGACGGGGTCCCGGACAGCAGGCAGGAGTGAGCCGCTGCCCGGCGTCGCGAGCGGGAGCCTGGGCGGGCTAAGGGCCCGCCGCGGCGCCGGAGGAGCCGATGGCATAGGACCCCAGGGAGCCCCCTGGGGTCCTCTGCTGTCCCTCGCAGGGGCATCCGACGGCGGCTCGGGCAGGACCGGCGCTAGCGTGCTCGGCGACCTGCGCAAACCCGTGCCAGCGCGCGCGATTCTTTACCCCACCGTGATCATCTCTTGGTCTAGTCTCAAGACCATGCCATCTGCGCCGTGGAACACCTCCTGGTGCCCTTCCTGCGGCGCGATCACCGTGCACGCCTCGGTCAGCACCCTCCCCTGGGAGGACGCCGCCCTCCCCGTGCCGGCCCGCTACCTGTCCTGCCCCCGGTGCGAAGCCGTCACCGTCACGCTTCCGCCCGCGGCTGCCCGGTGGGCCCATGCCTGCCTGTGTCTCATGGTTGAGCGGACCTGGAGCCTGCCGCGGCTCACCGCCCTGCACGGGGCGCTCGGACAGGCCCGCAGCGATCTGAGCAGCTGCCCGGTCCAGAGTCAACGCGGGGTCAGCCACGTCGCGCCGTACCTGGCGGTGGTCCTGGCCGAGGCGCACGCGAAGGACGAGCTCGAGGACTGCCTAGCCGGCTGCAGTCTCGTGCTCAACATGGTGCTCACCGGACGCGCGGCAAAGCCTGCCCGGACGAGCCTGTCCAGTCTGCTCGACCAGCTCTGTCGCGCACTGGAGCCGCTGGCGCAGGTGCCCGCAGCCGGGCCCGGCGCGGACCGTCGCACGGCGTAGCGGCATGCTCTGGACAGGATGCCGCCGCTGATCGCGCGGGGAGCGCCCGATGCGCTGTTTGCTCCGGGGGCGCCGCTCACCTATTCTGCCGCCACCACTCGCACGGTCGGCCCAGGTCGGGCCGACAATCGCCACGAAGGGGTCTCATGACCAAGAAGGCGACCACCGCCTCCGGACGGCAGTCCACGGGGACGGGTACCGCGCGGTCCGGCCGCGCCGCCCCGCAGGCACCAGCCGAGGAGCTGCCGGTCCTGGCCGAGGAGGACCCGTGGACCTCTGAGGAGCTCGCGGAGGTCCGTGTCGAGCTGGAAACCGAGCGCGACCGGCTGCACGCCGAGGTGGACGAGGCCGAGGAGGACCTGGCCAGCCTGATGCGCGACTCCGGGGAGGGTGCCGGGGACGACCAGGCCGACGCCGGAGCCGCTACCTGGGAGCGGGAGCACGAGCTCTCGCTGACGGCCAACGCCCGTGCCTTGCTGGACCAGACCGAGCACGCCCTGGAGCGGATCGAGCACGGTGACTACGGGACGTGTGAGAACTGCGGCAACGCGATCGGCAAGATGCGGCTGCAGGCGTTCCCGCGTGCAACCCTGTGCATGACATGCAAGCAGCAGCAGGAACGCCGCTGAACGCTCAGCAGCACACCAGCGACGACGGGACCGAGGCCACGACCCGGCCCCGTCGTGGCCTGTTCTGGGCGGTGCTGGCCCTGGCGGCCGTGTGGGTGGGGCTGGACCAGCTCGTCAAGGCCTGGGCGGAGGCCACGCTGACGCCGGGGGAACCGGTGCCCGTGGTCGGTGAGCTGTTCCAGCTGCGGCTGGTCTACAACCCGGGTGCAGCCTTCTCGATGGCCACCAACGCCACAGCACTGTTGACGGTGCTGGCCACGGCGGTGTCGGCCTACATCGTGTGGTCGGCCCGCCGGCTCGGCTCGAGAGGCTGGGCGCTGGGTCTGGGGCTGCTCCTGGGTGGCGCCGTCGGCAACCTCGTCGACCGGCTGGTCCGTGCGCCAGGCCCGGGCCGGGGGCACGTGGTGGACCTGTTCGCCCTGCCCAACTTCCCCGTCTTCAACGTCGCCGACATCGGCATCAGCTGCGCTGCCGTCGTCATCGCCCTGTTGGCGCTGCGCGGCATCAGTCCGGACGGGACCCGCGCCGGCCAGCACCGCGAGGACGACTCGTCGTGACCGAGGTCAAGGCGCTCCCGGTGCCGGACGGACTGGAAGGGGAGCGGGTCGACACCGCCATCGCTCGGGTGCTGGGGCTGTCCCGGAGCAAGGCCGCGGACCTGGCGGCCGACGGCCTGGTGACGCTCGACGGCACGGCCGTCGGCAAGTCCGACCGCGTGCACGCCGGCGCCTGGCTGGAGGTGCAGCTACCGGACACCGCGCCGCCGCCGGACCTGCAGGTGCGCGCCGAGCCCGTGGCCGGGATGGAGATCGTCCACGACGACACCGAGATGGTGATCGTCGACAAGCCGGCCTTCGTCGCGGCCCACCCGAGTGTCGGCTGGACGGGCCCCACCGTCGTCGGCGGGCTGGCCGCCGCCGGCTACCGCATCTCCACCTCGGGCGTCCCGGAGCGGCAGGGGATCGTGCAGCGACTCGACGTCGGCACCAGCGGCCTGATGGTCGTGGCCAAGTCCGAGCGCGCCTACACCGTGCTCAAGCAGGCGTTCCGCGACCGGCGTGTCGACAAGACCTACCACGCCCTGGTGCAGGGCCTCCCGGACCCGCACGAGGGCACCATCGACGCCCCGATCGGGCGCCACCCCGGCCACGACTACCGGTTCGCGGTGATGTCATCTGGCCGGCCCAGCATCACCCACTACGAGCTGGTGGAAGCGCACCGCTCCGCCTCGCTGCTGGAGATTCACCTAGAGACCGGCCGCACCCACCAGATCCGGGTGCACTTCGCCGCACTGCACCATCCGTGCTGCGGAGACCTCACCTACGGTGCCGACCCCGTGCTGGCCAAGCGGCTGGGCCTGGAGCGGCAGTGGCTGCACGCCACGAAGCTGGGCTTCGAGCATCCGGGGAGCGGCGAGTACGTCGAGTTCACCAGCGACTACCCGGAAGACCTGCGGCGCGCTCTAGATGTTCTTGCTGCGTGACTTGCGATGTCGGGTCGTCGCTTCAGGCTCTTGCCCCCTCACCGATTGCGAATCGGTAACGAACCTTGCTTTTTTCTCTCGACCACGCCACGCTGAGGTCACGAGGGAGTCAAGAGGTTCGCTCAGAACCCCACGGTGACGCGCTGGCGCCCCACGTGCCCGGTCCGTAGGTGCTGCCGGGTCCTATCGGTCAAGGTGCCGTCAGGCACGGAGGGGACATGAGCCACATGCGTGGGAAGCGGGTTCTTGCACTCGCGATGGGAGCAGGATTCCTGCTCACCGGGTGTGGTGTGGGTGGAGACGAGGGGGTCGTGCAGGCCGAAGCGGCCGACCACGCGGCCCAGTCGGAGCGCTTGGCTGACTATGAAGAGGCAGCGCAGGAGGCGGAGGAGCGGGCCGAGCAAGCGGAGCAGCGCGCACGCCGGGCAGAGAAGAGAGCCGAGAAGGCCGAGGCCAAGGCAAAGGCGGCTGCAGCTCTGGAGGCGGACCATGACCACGATGACGACGCCCTCACTGAGCACATGGCGCAAAACCCGGAGGTCCAGCTGATCGCGCTGGACATGGGTTGGGTCACTGCCACTCGTACCGAGCGGGACGAGGTCTGCGCCGGTTGGATGACGGGTGGTGAGGTGCGCGAGCTGGTCGGGGAGATCATGGTCGAGGTGTCGAAGGGTGCCTTCCAGCGCGGCGTCACCGAGACCTTCCTGGAGAAGAAGTGCTCGTGATCCGATCACCGATCCGGGCGGGGTGTCCATGAGCAGATGGGGCCAACGGGCACTGGCCGGCGTGATCGCGCTGCAGATCGCCGTTCCGGCCGTCGCCCTCACTTTGGAACCGCCGACCCGTTTCGGGTGGCAGATGTACTCGGGGTATGACGGGGAGCTCGTCGTCCTGGGCGCCGACGGAGAGGCGCTCGAGTACGACGTGTCGGCGCTCTTCGCCAAGCACCCCAGACCGGAGCTCGACTGGGAGTCACGCGTCGTGGAAGAGCTGTGCCGGCACGTCGAGGGGGCGTCAAGCGTCGCCGTCACTCAGGGGCGGCAGGACCGGAAGGTCGTGCCATGTGGCTGACGAAGGTCCGGGTCGACGGCCTGCCGATCGCCGTCACCAGGATCATGCTCGCAGTGGCCTTCGCGATCATCGTCGTGGAGTCGAGTGCGGTCCTGCACCAGATCGCAGCAGGCCGCATGACCTACCCGGTGCTGGAGGTTATCCCGGCCCCCACGCCGAGCGCCGTGCTCGTCTACTTCGCGCTGGGGATGTCAGCGGCACTGTTCCTGCTGGTCGGCCTGATGCCCGGCTTCGCGGCCGCGCTGGCTTCGGCCCTCGCAGCGTGGGCGCTGCTGTGGGACCAGCAGACCTACTCCAGTCACCACTTGCTGTGCGCCCTGCTACTCGGATACCTGGCGTTCGCGCGCTCCGGAGCCCGGCTCGCAGCCTCAGCCAAGCTGCGTGGCGGTGTTCGTGGCGACGTGCCGTGGTGGCCGCAGCTGCTGATGCTCACGCAGGTGAGCGTCGTGTACTTCTTCACCGCGCTCTCCAAGATCAATCCCGTCTTCCTGTCGGGAGAGCCCCTCGCGGGATGGACGTGGTTCGCAGGTCCAGGCTGGCTGTTCCAAGGGCTGGCCGTTGTCACCGTCGCGACGGAACTCTTCCTGGCAGTCGGGCTCTGGGTGCCACGTCTACGTGCGCTGGCCGTGGTCGCGGGAGTGGGGCTGCATGCGGGGATCGTGGGCAGTCTTGCCGACCAGAACGTCATCCTCTTCGGTTTCGCACTGCTCACGCTGTCCACCTACTGGCTCTTCCTCCGGCGGCCGCCGTTGCGGCTCGTGCCCTTCAGCCGGCCGGGACGGGCCACGGCGTTCGGAGACAGCCCCAACCGGAAGCAGCCCGATGACGTCACGGCCGCGGTCAGCGGATAGCCAGGGTCAGCGCTCGGCGCGTCGGCGAGTGGTTCGGTTCGCGTGCTCGGAGTAGCGCGGAACCCAGCGCCCCAGTGCCCCGGCCGCCATCGCTCCGACTGCGGCGGAGGCCCAGATCCCGCCGGCCACGGACCCCAGGGCCGCTCCGGCCGCGATGATCAGTGGTCCCGCGGCGTCGCCGGCGTCCGAGAACAGCCGCCAGACGCCCAGGAACGACGACCTGTCGTTGACGGGTGCGACGTCGGCGCCGATGGTCATGATGATGCCCGCCCCGATGCCGTTGCCCAGCCCCAGGAGGCAGGCGACGAGGGCCACGGTCGTCGCCCCGCCGGTCAGTGGCAGCAGGGCCATCGCCACGCCCATGAGCAGCATGGAAGGGATGGCCATCCACAGCCGCCCCCAGTGGTCCATCACCTTCCCGGCGGGGTAGAACAGCAGCATGTCCACGGCGCCGGACAGCCCGAAGAGCAGTGAGATGACCTCCGGATCCAGCCCGAGCGACTCACCCCACAGCGGGAGGACGGTTTGGCGGGCACCGCGGACAGCCCCGACCAGCAGCGTGGCGACGCCCAGGGTCAGGAACAGGCGGCGGTAGTCCACGGCGATCTGCAGGAGCGACCGCTTGGGTGCGCGGTTTCCCGAGGTCGACCTTGCCGTGTCGTCACGGGACATGAGCAGCACGATGAGCATGACCAGGACGCACCCGGTGGCCAGCCAGAACGCCGGACGGAGTGACGTGCTCACGATGACCAGCGCTCCCAGGAACGGGCCCACGAAGTAGCCCAACCGGTGCATCCCGCCCAGGGTCGAGAGCACGCGGGCGCGCTGTCCGACAGGCGTGACCTCAGTCAGGAAGGCGTGCCGGGACAGGTGGAAGACCGCCGTGGCGACACCCAGGGCGAAGATGCTGAGCTGCAGCAGCAGCAGTGACGGGGCGGCCGCCGTCCCCGCGAACGCCAGCAGCGACAGCACTGCGGCGAGGAGCATGGCCCGACGGTCACCGATGCGGGCGGCGACGGCCCCGGCCGGGAGATCGGCTGCGATCTTCCCGATCGGAAGGAGCGCTGCTACGAAGCCAGCCGCGGCGAGGTCGGCACCCAGCCGAGTCGCCGTCGAGGGGATGAGCGGCAGCACGATCCCCACGGCCATGCTGAACAGCAGGGACGGCAGCATCGCCCCGAGCACCACCTCGCGCAGCGGGAAGATCGCCCGCGCGCGCGACGGCGTGGCCTCGCTGACTTCCGACACTCGGCCTCCTCCCATCCGACCACCGCCACCGCGCGATCACCCTACGGGGGGCCATCGGCGAGGATGGCCACGAGCAGACTCCGACGATGCGGGAGGAACGATGACGAGACGAAGGTGCGACACCGCGCAGGTGCTGCGGAACACGCCGTCACCAGCCGCCATCTCCAGCCCCGCGATCGCCGAGCACCTCGTCGGGGAGCTGACCGGCGAACCGGTGACCGGGGAGACGGCGTGACGGCCGGGACTCCGGTGCTGGTGCCGGGTCTGTGGGTGATACTGACGACGCCGTTCACCGCGGAAGGGGCGGTGGACCTGGCTTCGGTGCGGCGGCAGGTCCGCTTCGCGAGGGCCTCGGGTGCCGACGGGTTGGTCGCCCTGGGTGTCTTCGGCGAGGCGGCGAACCTGAGCCTGGCCGAGCAGGCCGAGGTCGTCGCGGCCGTTGCCGGCGAGGCGCCCGACCTGCCGACCGTGCTGGGTCTGGCCGGCCGGAGCACCCCGGTCGCCGTCGAGCAGGCGAGGAGCGCGCTCGCGGTCGCGCCCGCCCGGCCCAGCCTCATGGTGCAGGTCAACTCGCCGGACACGGCCGTGGTCGTGCGCCACCTCAGCGAGATCCACGACGCCACCGGGGCCGGCGTCGTGCTGCAGGACTACCCCCTGGTCAGCGGGGTGAGCATGCCGGCGTCGAGGGTCGCCGAGGTCGTGCAGCAGTGCCCTTTCGTCGTCGCGGTCAAGGCCGAGTCGCCGCCGACACCGCCGGCCGTGGGCGTCCTGACCCGTGAGACCGACGTGCCGGTGTTCGGCGGGCTCGGCGGTGTGGCGCTCGTGGACGAGCTGGCCATGGGCGCAGCTGGCGCGATGACCGGGTTCAGCCACCCCGAGGGACTGCGGGCGGCGATCGACGCCTTCCGCGCGGGCGGGTTCGCCGCCGCGCGGGACGCCTGGGCACCGTGGCTGCCCATCGCCACCTTCGAGCAGCAGCCGGGCATCGCGCTGTCCGTGCGCAAGACCCTGCTCCACCGGCGCGGGGTGATCGACCACCCCGCGGTCCGCCCGCCGGCCCCCACCATGCCCGAGCAGCTGCTGCCCCTCCTGGAGCAGCACCTCGCCGCGGTCCCCGGGACGTCCCGATAGTGTCGGGACAGGCTGCTGCTCACCCCCGTCGAGAGGACATGCCGGTGACGGTCATCGTTGGTTACATCCCTACCGAGGCGGGCCGAGTGGCCCTCGAGCATGGCATCGCCGAGGCACGCCGCCGCGAGACGCGGCTGGTGGTCATGAGCACCCAGGACAAGGAGCAGACCCCCAGCGCGGAGGCGTGGGCACGGCTGAGCCGGGACCTGCAGCGGGTGGGGCGACGGTTGACCGAGGAGGGGGTGGACCACGAGATCGTCAAGCAGGAGCTGCGCGGAACCGCCGCCGAGTCACTCGTGGAAGCGGCAACCGAGATGGACGCCGAGCTGCTCGTCATCGGCCTGCGCCGGCGCAGCATGGTCGGCAAGCTGCTGCTGGGGTCACAGGCCCAGCAGATCATCATGAACGCCCCCTGCCCGGTGCTGTCCGTCCGCGCGGGGGTCCCGGCGGCGCGGCCACGGACCCGCTGATCGATCTCCGCGACCGGGTGGGCGGCTACCGCACCTCGTCCTCGTGCAACGGGATGACCCAGGCGCGACGCTCACAGATCAGCCCCTCCCGCAGCACGAACACCTCCGCCATGGAGAGCCGCTGCACCGACCCGTCCTGCTGCGGGACGAGCCCGACCAGCTCGGCCATGACCGTGTCGCCCTCGGCGACCATGCGCACGACCTGCAGGTCCGGGTCGCCGGCGAACCCCGGGCCCTCGATCGCGGCGTCGTAAGCGGCCTTGCCCTCGAGCCGGAACGCGCCGAAGACCGTCCAGGTGATGTCGTCGGTCAGGCAGGCCAGGATCTGGGCGTGGTCGGTGCGGCGGAAGCCGTCGAGGTACCGCTCGACGGTCTCCCTGTTGCTGCTACTCACTGGCGGGCTCCTCCTGAGGTTGTGATGGGCACACGGGAGGGACTAGCCGCTCGGACGAAACTCATCGGCCCGGTGCAGCCGGCCTCGCCACGGCACTGGTCGTCAGAGACGTGAGAGGCGTGCCGGATCTGGGCGAAGCGTGGCCGGGACCGCTGGCGGTGGCCCTGACGGACCGACGGACCACCGGCCGCTCAGGTCGGGATGATCAGCGGCGTGCCGGTCACCGGGTCGGGCACCGTCATGCAGCGCACCCCGAAGACCTCCTCCACCAGCTCCGGCGTCACGATCTCCCGCGGGGCCCCCTGCGCGACGACCTCGCCCTCGCACATCGCCACCAGGTGGTCGGCGTAGCGGCACGCCTCGTCGAGGTCGTGCAGCACCATCGCGACGGTCACCTGCCGTTCCTCGTTGAGCCGGCGCAGCAGCCGCAGCACCTCGATGCGGTGCGCCAGGTCCAGGTAGGTGGTCGGCTCGTCCAGCAGCAGCACCGGGGTCTGCTGAGCCAGCACCATCGCGATCCAGGCCCGCTGCCGCTGCCCGCCGGAGAGCTCGTCGACCAGCCGGTCGGCCATCTCGTCGGTGCCGGTGGCGGCCAGCGCCACCGCGACCGCCTCCTCGTCCCGGTCCGTCCACCGGCTGAACGCTCCCCGGTGCGGGAACCGGCCGCGCTGCACCAGGTCCCGCACCGTCAGCTGCTCGGGCACGACGTTGGTCTGCGGCAGCAGGCCGAGGGCGCGGGCCACCTGCCGGGTGGGCATCCGGTGCACCGGCTCGCCGTCCAGCAGCACCGCCCCGTCGCTGGGGGAGAGCACCCGACCCACGGCCCGCAGCAGGGTGGACTTGCCGCAGCCGTTCGGGCCCACGATGGCGGTGACGGCGCCGTCGGGCAGTGCCAGGTCGACGTCCTGCAGCACCGGCCGGTCGCCGTAGCCGACGCTCAACCGGTGCGCGAGCACCCGGCCGCCGCCGGTCGTGGGCGCCACCCCCTCGGCCGGTTCCGCGGGCGCCGTGGCGCTGCTGGTCAGGTCGGTGCGCATGCTCGTCATCGTCGTCCCATCCGGTGGAGGAGCCAGAGCAGGTAAGGGGCGCCGAGCGCGGCGGTCACCACGCCGGCGGGCAGGGCGGTCGGCGCCAGCAGCCGCTGGCCGATCAGGTCGGCGGCCAGCACCAGCAGCGCCCCCACGAGGGCGGCGGTCGCCAGCGTGGCCGGGGAGGTGGGGCCGACCAGCCGCCGGGCGATGTGCGGGGCACCGAGCGCCACGAAGCCGATCGGGCCGGCGACCGCGACCGCCACCCCGGCCAGCAGCGCGGAGGCCACCAGCAGCGCGGTCCGGGTCCGGGTCACCGGCACGCCCACGCCGACCGCCAGCTCGTCCCCGAGCTCGAGGGCACCCAGCCGCCGCAGCAGCCAGAACGCCAGCGGCACCGTCACCGCCGCGCCCACCAGCACGGCAGTCACGTGGACCCAGGTGCGGGCGTGCAGGCTGCCGGCCAGCCAGACCTCGGCCGCGCCCAGCCGGTCGACCGGGATCCGCGCGATCACCAGGGTGACGCCGGCGTTGGTGATCGCGTGCAGGCCGATACCCACGAGCACCAGCCGGGCACCGCCGCTCCCGGTGTGGTGGGCCAGCCGGTGCAGCACCGCGGTCGCCAGCAGCGCGCCGGCGCCGGCCGCGACCGGCAGCAGCACCGGCGCGGTCCCCGCGCCGATGGCGACGACCGTGGCCAGGCTGGCGCCGCCGGTGACGCCGACGATGTCGGGGGAGGCCAGCGGGTTGCGCATCAGCCCCTGCAGCAGCAGCCCGGAGGCCCCCAGGCAGCCGCCGACCGCCACGGCGACCAGGATCCGCGGCAGCCGCAGCTCGCGCACCACGAACACGTCTCCGCCCTCGCCCACCCCCAGCGCGGCGGTCAGCGCCCGCCACAACGGGATCTGGCTGGACCCCATCGTCAGTGCCAGCACCATGCCGGCCAGCACCGCCAGCGCGAGCGCCGCCGGCAGCAGCAGCCGCCGGGCCGGCAGCAGCGGGCGCCGGGCGGTCTCCTCCGCCGGGGAGGGCAGGGTGGGGGTGGTGATGCTCACAGCCCCACCTTCTTCCGGCTGGCGATGCGCACCAGCACAGGGGCGCCGATGAGTGCGGTGAGCACCCCGGCCTGCACCTCGGTGGGCGGGGCGACGACCCGGCCGACGACGTCGGCGGTCAGCAGCACCACCGGCCCCAGCAGCGCGGAGGCCAGCAGCACGTCCCGGTGCCGGCTGCCCACCAGGAACCGCGCCAGGTGCGGCACGATCAGCCCCAGGAACGCGATCGGCCCCGCCAGCGCCACCGCGATCGCCGACAGCCCGACGGCGACCGCGCCGGCCAGCAGCCGGACCCGGCCGGGGCGCTGCCCCAAGCCGACGGCGGTCTCGTCGCCGAGGGAGAGCGCGTCCAGCGGACGGGCCAGCAGCACGGCGGCCACCAGCCCGACCAGCAGCAGCGGTAGCAACGGGGGGAGCGCGGCGGCGTCGCGCCCGGCCAGTGACCCGGCGAGCCAGTGGCGTACCTCATCGGAGTGGGTCTCGTTCAGCGACAGGATCGCCCGGGTCCAGGACGAGAGCAGCAGCGAGATGACCGCCCCCGACAGCGCCAGCCGCACCGGCGACATCCCGTCGCGCCCGCTGCCGGCCAGCGCCAGCGCCAGCCCGGCGGCCCCCGCCCCGCCCAGGAACGCGGCCCACACCGCGTAGCTGCTCGGCATGCCCAGCACCGCGACCCCCAGCACGACGGCGAAGCCGCCGCCGGAGGTGATGCCGAGCAGGGTGGGGGAGGCCAGCGGGTTGCGGGTGGCGCCCTGCAGCAGCACGCCGGCCACCGCCAGGCAGCTACCGGCCACCACGCCGGACAGCGTCCGGGGCAGCCGCAGGTCCTGCACGATCAGGTGGGAGTCCAGCTCCCGTGCGCCACCGAGCGCGGCGACCACCTCCCCCAGCGGGAGCGGGACCGAGCCGATGGCGATGCTGGCGGCGAGCGCCGCGACCAGCAGCACGGCGAGCACGACCGGTGTCACCACCGTGCGCAGCGCCCCGGCCCCTGCCGACGGCGCCCGCTCGGGAGCCGTCCGCGTCGGGGGCGGGGCGGTGGTCGTCACCGGCCGCCGTCACCCAGGAAGTGGTCCTCCAGGTCACCGAGCATCTCGTTGGCCGCGAGGATGCCGCCGCCCAGGTTCCAGTGCGCCTCGTCGACCTCGACGACGTTGCCCTTCTGCACCGCGTCCAGCCCCTGCCACAGGTCGGTGCTGGTCCAGCGGTCCATCTGCTCGTCGACGGTCTGGTTGCCCTGCTGGGCGTAGTGCTCGGAGGAGACCATGACGAAGATGACGTCGCCGTCCATCTCGGGGATGCGCTCCTCGCTGATCTCGATCAGCTGCTCGGAGCTCTCCCAGTCCTCGACCTGCTGCGGCTCCGGCCGGCCCAGGCCGGCGTCGCGGACCACCGAGCCCGGGAACCCGGTCAGGTAGATGCGCACCTGGTCGGGCATGAAACGCACGATCGACACCTCGGTGTCGGTCTGGTTGGCGTCGGCGAGCTTGTCGCTGAGGGCCGCGGCGCGCTCCTCGTACGCCGAGAGCACCCGCTCGCCCTCCTCCGGGCGGCACAGCGCCTCCGCCCACAGCGAGACGTTGTCCTTCCAGGCGACACCGATCGTCTCGGAGAACACGGTGGGCGCGATCTCGGAGAGCTGGGAGTAGAACGCCTCGTGGCGCAGCTTGGAGCCCAGGATCAGGTCCGGCTGCAGCGCCGCGATGCGCTCCAGGTCCGGCTCCAGCTCGGTGCCGAGCACCTCCGCCTGCTCGACCTCGTCGGGCAGGTACGGGTACCAGTCGTCGGTCCACGGCTCGACCACGCCGGCGGGGGTCACGCCCATGGCCAGCACGGAGTCGGTCTGGCCCTGGCCCAGGGTGACCACCGTCTGCGGGGTGCACGGCACCTCGGTGCTGCCCATGGCGTGCTCCACGGTGACCGACTCGGTGGACTCGCCGCCCGCGTCCCCCTCGCTCGACCCGTCGGCGGAGTCGGTGGCGCTCCCGCCGCACGCCGCCAGGGTGAGAGCCAGCACCGCTCCCAGGGCGGGCGCGAACAGGCTCGGCGCAGTCGGTCGCAGGCGGGAGAGGTTCATGCACGCTCCGTCGTCGTCGGGGCCGGCCGGTCGCGGCTGGCGCAAGGGCTCGCGGCACCAAGGTAAGGCAATCCTCACCGAATTTGAAACCGAGTGCAGGGCGTAATTCCCGAGTCAGCACCTCGAGCCGGTGGTCGCCAAGGCGGCGAGGCGTGACGCTCCCGTCGACCCTCTGCAACACAGCAGGCGACACGCCGGTGAGCCGCTGGCCTGCGCTCGCGCGGCCGGCTCCCGATGGTCGGCTGCGACGTCAGTGCGGCGGCTTAGGATCGGTGGCGAGATGAGCACCCCCACCCCGCCCCCCGAGAAGAACTTCGTCCACCTGCACAACCACACCGAGTACTCGATGCTCGACGGTGCAGCCCGGATCGAGGACATGTTCGCCACGGCCGCGCAGATGGGGATGCCAGCCATCGCCACGACCGACCACGGCTTCATCTTCGGTGCGCACGAGTTCTGGTCCACCGCCCGCAAGTACGACGTCAAGCCGATCATCGGCCTGGAGGCCTACGTCACGCCGGGCACCCACCGGACCGACAAGACCCGGGTGAAGTTCGGCGACGGCGGCCGCGACGACGTCTCCGGCGGCGGCGCCTACACCCACATGACGATGCTGGCCCGTAACAACAACGGGATGCACAACCTCTTCCGAATGGCGTCCCTGGCCTCCATGGAGGGGTACTACTTCAAGCCCCGCATGGACCGCGAGCTGCTGCAGACCTACGGCGAGGGCATCATCGCCACTACCGGCTGCCCCTCGGGGGAGATCCAGACCCGGCTGCGGCTGGGGCAGTACCAGGAGGCCCGCGAGGCGGCGGCGGAGTTCCGCGACATCTTCGGCGCGGAGAACTACTACTGCGAGCTGATGGACCACGGCAACGAGATCGAGCGCCGCACCCGCGCCGACCTCCTCAAGCTCGCCAAGGACCTCGGGCTGCCGCTGCTGGCCACCAACGACCTGCACTACACCAACCGCGAGGACGCCCAGGCGCACTCCGCCCTGCTGTGCGTGCAGTCCGCCTCGACCCTGCAGGACCCGAACCGCTTCAAGTTCGACGGGGACGGCTACTACCTGAAGTCGGCGCAGGAGATGCGCGAGCTGTTCCGGGAGCTCCCCGAGGCGTGCGACAACACGCTGCTGGTCGCGGAGCGCTGCGAGGTCTCCTTCACCGAGGGTGAGGGCCGCTACATGCCGCGCTTCCCGGTCCCGCAGGGCGAGGATGAGACCAGCTGGTTCATCAAGGAGGTCGAGCGCGGGCTGCACCGTCGCTACCCCGAGGGGGTGCCCGAGTACGCCCGCTCGCAGGCCGAGTACGAGCAGGAAGTCATCATCGGCAAGGGCTACGCGTCCTACTTCCTGGTCGTCGCCGACTTCATCAACTGGGCCAAGGACAACGGCATCAAGGTCGGCCCGGGGCGTGGCTCCGGTGCGGGGTCGATGTGCGCCTACGCGATGGGGATCACCGACCTGGACCCCATCCCGCACGGGCTGATCTTCGAGCGGTTCCTCAACCCGGAGCGCAAGTCGATGCCCGACTTCGACGTCGACTTCGACGACCGGCGCCGCTCGGAGGTCATCCGCTACGTCTCCGACAAGTACGGTGACGACCGGGTCGCGATGATCGTCACCTACGGCACCCTGAAGGCGAAGGCGGCGCTGAAGGACTCCGCGCGGGTGATGGGCCACCCGTTCTCGATGGGGGAGCGGCTCACCAAGGCGATGCCTCCGGCGGTGATGGGCAAGGACATCCCGCTGACGGGGGTTCTCGACCCCGACCACCCCCGCTACCCCGAGGCGGCGGAGTTCCGCGAGCTGCTGCAGACCGACCCGCAGGCCAAGGAGGTCTTCGAGACCGCCCAGGGGCTGGAGGGGCTGAAGCGGCAGTGGGGCGTGCACGCCGCCGGCGTCATCATGTCCAGCGAACCGCTCATCGACATCATCCCGCTGATGAAGCGGGAGGCCGACGGGGCGATCATCACGCAGTTCGACTACCCGACGTGCGAGACGCTCGGGCTGGTCAAGATGGACTTCCTGGGGCTGCGCAACCTGACCATCCTGGACGACGCGATCGCCAACGTACGGATGAACCGCGGCCAGGAGGTCGTGCTGGAGGAGCTGTCCAAGGACCTCACCGACAGCAAGACCTACGAGCTGCTCTCCAGCGGCGACACCCTCGGCGTCTTCCAGCTGGACGGCGGCGGCATGCGCCAGCTGCTCCGGCTGATGCAGCCGGACAACTTCGAGGACATCTCCGCGGCGCTCGCGCTGTACCGGCCCGGCCCGATGGGTGCCAACGCCCACACCAACTTCGCGCTACGCAAGAACGGCAAGCAGCCGGTCGACTACATCCATCCCGAGCTCGCGGAGGCGCTCACGCCGATCCTGGGCACCACGCACGGCCTGATCATCTACCAGGAACAGGTGATGGAGATCGCCCAGAAGCTTGCCGGCTACACGCTCGGCAACGCTGACCTGCTCCGGCGGGCGATGGGCAAGAAGAAGAAGGAGGTGCTGGACGCCGAGTTCGTCAACTTCGAGCAGGGGATGCTCAACAACGGCTACTCCAAGCAGGCCATCGACAAGCTGTGGAGCATCCTGCTGCCGTTCTCGGACTACGCGTTCAACAAGGCCCACACCGCCGCCTACGGGCTGGTCGCGTACTGGACCGCCTACTTCAAGGCGCACTACCCGGCCGAGTACATGGCCGCGCTGCTCACCAGCGTCCGCGACGACAAGGACAAGACCGCCCTCTACCTCAACGAGTGCCGGCGGATGCGGATCTCGGTGCTGCCGCCGGACGTCAACGAGTCGGTCGCCAACTTCGCCGCCGTGGGGGAGGACATCCGCTTCGGGCTGGCCGCGGTCCGCAACGTGGGGCGCAACGTCGTCGAGGCGGTCTGTCAGGCCCGGGAGGAGAAGGGTGCCTTCACCTCCTTCGAGGACTTCCTGCGCAAGTGCCCCGCGGTGGTCTGCAACAAGCGCACCGTGGAGTCGCTGGTCAAGGCTGGCGCCTTCGACTCCCTCGGCCACACCCGGCAGGGTCTGGCCACCGTGCACGAGCGCTACGTCGACGCGCTCGCGGACGAGAAGAAGCACGAGGCCATCGGGCAGGACAGCCTGTTCGGCGGGCTGCCCACCGGCGAGGATGAGGGCGTGCAGCTGGTCGCGCTGCCGCCGATCCCTGAGCTGGAGTGGGAGAAGCAGATCCTGCTGGCGTTCGAGCGCGAGATGCTCGGGCTCTACGTCTCGGACCACCCGCTCAACGGCATCGAGCACATTCTCTCCCAGCACGCGGACAGCTCGATCGCCTCGCTGGTCAACGAGGAGGGCCGCAGCGACGGGGAGTACGTCACCATCGCCGGGCTGATCACGAGCCTGCAGCACAAGCGCACCAAGAACGGTGACGCCTACGCCCGCGCCACCGTCGAGGACATGGACGGCTCCATCGAGTGCGTGTTCTTCCCGAAGACGTACATGACGGTCTCGACGATGCTGGCCCCCGACACCGTCTGCGTGGTCAAGGGGCGGCTGAAGAAGAGCGAGGACGTCACCGAGATCCTGGCCCAGGACCTCACCCTGCCCGAGATCAAGGAGGGCCCGCGCGGCCCCGTCGTCGTCTCGCTGCCGCTGGTGCGAGTCACCGACGGGCTGGCCTCCCAGCTCCGGAGCGTGCTGGCCACCCACCCCGGTGCCACCGAGGTGCACATGAAGCTCACCCAGCCGGGCCGCTCGGTGCTGATGCGGCTGGACGACTCGCTGCGGGTGACCGCCTCCCCGGAGCTGTTCGGGGACCTCAAGGCGCTGCTGGGGCCGGCCGCGGTCAGCAACTGAGCTGTCACCCGGCTCCGGAGCGGCCGGGCGCAGGCTCGAGCGGCACCTCCCAGCCGCGAACCCGGTGGACGCGCGCCGTCTTCGGGTACCCTCGAGTGCCGAGGGCGGGCCGATCTCGAACAGGTCGACCATGAGCAGCAGCGGGTAACAGGGCGCCTGCGGCAGGCGGCGGACCACCTGGCCGGCGCACCCGATCACGGTGCCGTCCGGCCCCCAGACGGCCGTCCAGGTATGCGGCTCGGAGGCGGTCACCGGGACGACCACCTCCGCCATGTCGGTCTCGAGCCGGTCGTCCCGGTGCGCCTTCACCCCGCAGCGAGCCCGGGTTCGCCCGTGCGCCACCGCGTCGGCGTCGATCTCGAACACGCACACCTCACCGCTCTCCCGGTGCGAGCGGTGCTCCGTTCCGACCAGCCAGACCGCCAGCATGCAGCCCTCGTCACCGCTGGCCGAGACCGTCACCTCCACGCGGCCGGCCGACGGTGCCCACAGCAGCCGCGGTGGCGTCTCGGTGCGGACCAGCAGGCCCGCTCGGTGCGGGTGGGTGCCCCGGTCCGACCCCACCGGCCCGGAGAACACCCCGGTCTGCAGGTTGGACACCCGCAACGGGGCGTCCTCGTCCCTCCAGTCGGGCTGGTCGGCGTCGATCCGCAGCCGCAGCCCGCCCTGGCCCAGGTCATAGCGAGCGCGGGACCGCTCCGGTGTGGTCCAGTGCGGCAGGTAGTGGTCCACCCACCGGTCGGCCCGCAGCGCGGCGCCGGTGAAGTCCTCCTCGAGGTCGGGCGGGCGCGACGGGCGCGGCGGCAGCGGCTCGGTCGCGGGCACCATGACGACATCCTGCCGCTCCTCGGCGTGCGGCGGCAGGATGCGCGGCTACTGTTCTCCGCGTGAGCACCTACCAGAGGATCCAGCGGTGAGCGGCGGGCTGGTCGCACTCCTGGACGACGTCGCCGCGCTGGCCCGGCTGGCGGCCGCCTCGGTCGACGACGTCGGCGCGGCCGCGGGCCGCGCCAGCGCCAAGGCCGCCGGTGTCGTCGTCGACGACACCGCGGTCACCCCCCGCTACGTGCACGGCTTCGCCGCCAAGCGCGAGCTGCCGATCATCAAGCGGATCGCGGTCGGCTCGCTGCGCAACAAGCTGCTCGTCATCCTCCCGATGCTCCTCCTGCTCAGCCAGTTCCTGCCGTGGCTGCTCACGCCCATCCTCATGCTCGGCGGGACCTACCTGTGCTTCGAGGGCGCCGAGAAGGTCTACGAGCTGATCACCGGCCACCACAAGGAGGAGACCGCCGAGCCGGCCGCGGCCCGCGGCAAGGAGCACGAGGACGCGATGGTGCGCGGGGCGATCCGCACCGACTTCATCCTCTCGGCCGAGATCATGGTCATCTCACTCAACGAGGTGGCGACCGAGACCTTCGTGTCGCGCGCGATCATCCTCGTCGTGGTGGCGATCGGCATCACCCTGCTCGTCTACGGGGTGGTCGCGCTCATCGTGAAGATGGACGACATCGGCCTGCACCTGGCCGAGAGCTCCACCGGGTTCGCCGGCCGGGTGGGGACCGCCCTGGTGGCGACCATGCCGAAGCTGCTGACTGCGCTCTCGCTGGTCGGGATCGTGGCCATGCTCTGGGTGGGCGGACACATCCTGCTGGTGGGCATCGACGAGCTGGGCTGGCACACCCTCTACGAGCTGGTCCACCACGCCGAGGAGGCGGTCGCCCACGCCCTGCCCGCCGTCGGCGGTGCGATGGCGTGGCTGGTGAACACCGCCGCCTCGGCGGTGCTCGGCCTGCTCATCGGGGCCGTCGTCGTCGCGCTCGTCCACCTGGTCCAGCGGCTGCGCGGCGGCCACGACGAGGACCGGCACGCGACCGCCTGAGCCGGCAGCGGCCGCTACCCGAAGGCGGGTGGGTGTGGGGTTGTTGACGCCGTCGCCACCGCCGTGTGAACGAGGCGGGTGAGTGTGGCGTTGTTGACGCCGTCGCGGCCGCTGCGCGTGACCAAGGCGGGCGAGTGCGGAGTTGTCCACGCCACCGGTCCGGGCGGAGCCGCCCGGGACCTCGCCAGGTACCGTGAGCCGGTGAACGAGCAGAACACCCCGACGCCGCCCGTCGCCGCGCGCCGCGACCACGCGCGCACCCACCACGGCGAGACCGTGACCGACCCCTATGAGTGGCTGCGCGACAAGGAGGCCCCCGAGGTCATCGCCCACCTGGAGGCGGAGAACGCCTACACCGAGGCGATGACCGGCCACCTGGCGCCCCTCGTCGACCGGGTCTTCGGCGAGATCAAGGCGCGGGTGCAGGAGACCGACCTGTCGGTGCCGGTCCGGCACAAGGACTGGTGGTACTACTCGCGCACTGTCGAGGGCCAGCAGTACGCCATCCACGCCCGGGTGCCGGTCGAGGTTAGCCCGCAGCGTCCTCAGCTGGAGGGCGGGGGCGTGCCCGCCGGTGAGGAGGTGCTGCTCGACGGCAACGCCGAGGCGGAGGGTCAGGAGTTCTTCGCCCTGGGCGCCTTCGACGTCAGCCCCGCCGGTGACCGTCTCGCACACGCCGTCGACCTGACCGGCGACGAGCGGTTCGACCTGGTCGTGACCAACCTGACCACCGGCGAGCGGATCGACGAGGCGGTGCGCGGCATCGGCTACGGCACCGCGTGGTCCGCCGACGGCGAGCACCTGTTCTACACCCGTGTCGACGAGGCCTGGCGGCCCTACCAGGTGTGGCGCCACCAGGTCGGCGCGCCGGCCGAGCAGGACGTGCTCCTCTACCAGGAGGACGACGCCCGGTTCGGGGTGGGCGTGGACACCTCCCGCGACGAGTGCTGGGTCGTCATCGGCGCCGGCTCCACCAACACCACCGAGTTCCGGACGCTCCCGGCCGACGACCCCACCGGCGAGTTCCGGGTCGTCGCGCCGCGGGAGGAGGGGCTGGACTACGACATCGAGCCGGCCGGCGACACGCTGTGGGTCGTCCACAACCGCCACCACCGCGACTACGAGCTGGCCCGCGCGCCGCTGACGGCCACCAGTGCCGAGGAGTGGGAGCCGGTGCTGCCCGGCCGCGACGGGGTCCGGATCCAGGGCGTGGACGCCTTCGCCGGTCACCTGGCGGTGTCGCTGCGACGCGACGGGCTCGCCCAGGTGCAGGTGCTGCCGCTGGAGCCCGGTAGCGGCCCGGGCGTCGGCGAGGGCTACGACGTGCCGGTCGAGGAGGAGGTCTACACCGTCCGCACCGGCGCGAACCCGGAGTTCGAGACCGCCACCCTGCAGGTGGTGATCGGCTCGCTGGTCACGCCGCGCACCGTCTACGACATGGACCTGGCGACCGGGGAGAAGACGCTGCTGAAGCAGCAGCCGGTGCTCGGCGGCTACGACCCCCAGGACTACGTGCAGCACCGGCTGTGGGCCACCGCCGGGGACGGCACCCGCATCCCGATCTCGCTGGTCGCGCGCAACGACGTGCGCGCGGACGGGACCGCGCCCGGACTGCTCTACGGCTACGGCTCCTATGAGATGTCGATCGACCCGGCGTTCTCGGTGCCGCGGCTGTCCTACCTCGACCGCGGCGTCGTCTGGGCGGTCGCCCACGTGCGCGGCGGCGGCGAGCTGGGCCGCAGCTGGTACGAGCAGGGCCGGATGGAGCACAAGGCGAACTCCTTCACCGACTTCGTCGCCTGTGCCGAGCACCTGGTCGAGACCGGCTGGGTGGCCCCCGACCGGCTGGCCGCCGAGGGCCGCTCGGCCGGCGGGCTGCTCATGGGCGCGGTCGTCAACCTGGCGCCGGAACGGTTCCGCGTCGTGCACGCCGGGGTGCCGTTCGTGGACGCGCTCACCACGATCCTGGACCCCAACCTGCCGCTGACGGTGGGGGAGTGGGAGGAGTGGGGCAACCCGCTGGAGTCCGAGCAGATCTACCGGCTGATGCGCTCCTACAGTCCCTACGAGAACGTCCGGGCCACCGAGTACCCGGCCATCCTGGCCACCACCGGGCTCAACGACACCCGCGTCTACTACGTGGAGCCGGCCAAGTGGGTGGCCCGGCTGCGCGAGACGGTGAGCAACGACCCGGCCAAGCGCCCGATCCTGCTCAAGACCGAGATGGTGGCCGGCCACGGCGGACGCACCGGCCGTTACGACGCCTGGCGCGAAGCGGCGTTCGAGACCGCGTTCGTGCTCGACCAGCTCGGGGTCGGCAGCGCCTCCGGAGAGCGGCTGTAGCGGCTCAGCCGGCCTTCTCGTCCTCGGCTCGGTCGGCGGGCGCGGCGGCGGGCTTCGGCTCGGCCGCCGCCCCGCCGTCCGCCCCGCTCATCCCGGGCACGTGGGCGGCCTCGGTGAGCAGGCCCCGGGTGTGGACCTGGATGCCGGCGTCGCTGTAGCGCTCCAGCACGTGCGGGGCGAACATGTTGCTCTCGCCGTCGCCGAGCAGCCGGGCGACGTCGGGGGCGATCAGCAGCGCACCGAGCGACCAGGCGGTGACGGTCACCGCGACGCCCTCGACGTCGGGGACCGGGCGCACCGTGCCCGCCTCGATCCCGACCCGGAGCATGTGCTCGGTGCGGGCACACATCTGCTCGAACAGCCGGGAGGCGATCTCGCCGCCGTCGACCATCGTCCGGCGCAGGTAGGCCATCACCTCCACCGTCTCCGGGTGGTCGGCGATGTACTGCGCCGCCGTCTGCAGGTTGTCCGAGGCGAGCATCGACTCCTTCTCGTCGGCGAACTCCATCAGCCGCTCGTCGCAGGCCCGGCGCAGTCCGTCCTTGGAGCCGTAGTGGTGCAGCACCAGGGCGGGGGAGACCTCGGCCGCGGCGGCGATCGCGCGCACGCTCGCGCCGCGGAAGCCGTGCTCGGCGAACTGCTCCAGCCCCGCGCGCAGGATGCGGTCGCGTGCCGGGTCGGGCGTCGCGGCCTCGTTCTCCGCACCGGGGGCTGAACGCATGTTCAGCATTGTAGGCGGAAACCGCGCGGGCGTCGCTACGCGCGGGACGCCTGCCAGGCGCGGTAGCCGACCACCAGGTCCACCAGCCCGATCGCCAGCGCCAGCCAGGCGAAGAACCCGGATCCGCTCAGCACCAGCCACAGCCCCAGCGGCGCCACGACCGCCCCGACCAGCAGGTAGCGGCGTGCTCGCCGGCGCTGCGCCTCCGCCTCCCGCGCCGCAGCCGCGGCCTCCACCCGGCCCGGCCACTCGCCGGTCAGCCCGGCCAGCGGCTCGCGGGGGTCCGGCACCGGGACGGCCGGCGCCGCCAGGTCCTGGTCGGGGGCCAGCTCCGCGCCGGGGACGGGCACGCGCCCGTCGAAGCCGTCCCCGGTCTGGGGGTCGAAGACCGCCCAGCCGGTCTCCTGCGCCACCGCCGCCACGACCTGCCGCGCCAGTGCCGCGAACGTCTGCGGGTCCTCCTGCTGCTCCTCCAGCGGGATCGACAGCGTGGCGGAGGTCTCGTACATGCACAGCACCAGCCCGGTGTCCGGGTCGTGCGCCTCCCCGTAGAAGGACGGCAGCCCGTCGCGCTCGTCGACGCGGGCGGGACTGTCGTCGTCGGCGTCGTCGTCGGTGCCCGCCAGCACCTCGCCGAGCAGGTCCCGCAGCCGGGCGATGACCCGCTCGAACTGCTCGGTGCGCTGTGCCCGCTGCACCGGGTCCAGCCCCTGGCCGTCCCCGGCGCGCGCGGCGGCGACCGCCTCGTCCCAGGGCTGGCCGGGGGAGCGCGGCACCAGCAGCAGGTCGAAGGTCACCCGGCCACCCTGCCCCTCCCGCCTCGGCCGGGCAAGCG
Source organism: Ornithinicoccus halotolerans (assembly GCF_009602535.1). GTDB lineage: Bacteria > Actinomycetota > Actinomycetes > Actinomycetales > Dermatophilaceae > Ornithinicoccus > Ornithinicoccus halotolerans. The sequence goes on from NZ_WIQI01000001.1 coordinate 39,964, forward strand.
CCGGGCGGGCCGTGGCAGAGTGTGGCGGCATGGATCGCTGCCGGTTCTGCCGCATCGTCGCGGGCGACGACGACGGCGAGGTGGTGCTGCGCACCGAGCAGGTCGCCGCCTTCCTGGACCACCGGCCGGTCTTCAAGGGCCACCTGCTGCTGGTGCCGGTGCGGCACGTGGTGACGCTGCCCGAGCTGCCCGACGAGCTGGTCGAGCCGGTGTTCGGTGCCGCGCGGGTGCTCGCGGCCGCGGTCAAGGAGGCCTACGGCGCGCAGGGCAGCTTCGTGGCGATGAACAACACCGTCAGCCAGTCGGTGGCGCACCTGCACGTGCACGTGGTGCCGCGCACCCGCGGTGACGGGCTGCGTGGGTTCTTCTGGCCGCGGACCCGCTACGCCGAGGGGGAGATGAGCCGCTACGCCGAACAGCTGCGCACCGTGCTGAACACCGGCTGACAGGATGACGGCGTGGACCTGGTGATCTTCGCCCTCGCCTCGCTGGTCACCGTGGCGGTCTTCGCCGCCGTGGTGCAGCGGCTGCTCGGCGTCCGGCTCAGCCTGTGGCGGACGATGCTGGCCGCGCTGGTCGCGCTCGGCGTGGGCCGGCCGGTGCTCGAGGCCATGGTCGGCCAGGAGCTGCAGCTGCTGGAGTCCGGCGCCGAGCAGGTGCCGCAGCCGACGTTCCTGGTCTATGCGGGGCTGACCGTCGCCATCAGCAGCGTGCTGGCGATGCTGCTGCTGGTCATCGCCGAGATCCTGGTGCCCAGCGGGACCGTCCCCGGACCGCTCGAGCTCACCCGCGGCTGGCGGCAGCGCTGGGACCGCAGCCGCCGCTACGTGCAGATCCTGCGCATCGCCGGGCGCCACGGGCTGGCGCGGTTCATGCAGGCCGGTGCGGCCAGCAAGGTCGCCGGGCCCGCTGACCGCCGCGCCCTGGCGGTCTCGCTGCGGCAGGCGCTGAGCGAGGCGGGCGTGACCTACGTCAAGCTGGGCCAGCAGCTGTCCACCAGGCGGGAGCTGGTCGGGCCGGAGATCGCCGCCGAGCTGGCGACGCTGCAGGACCGCGCCGCGCCGGTGCCGTGGGAGCTGGTGCGCCGGCAGCTCGAGGAGGACCTGGGGGAGCCGTTGGAGCAGGTGTTCACGGCCGTGGAGCCGGAGCCGCTCGCGGCCGCCTCGATCGCGCAGGTGCACGCCGCCGTCCTGCGCAGCGGCGAGCCGGTCGTGTTGAAGGTCCGCCGTCCCGGGATCGTCCAGACCGTCGAGCGGGACCTGGACATCCTCAACCGGCTGGCCCGGACGCTGGAGCGGCGCACCCGGTGGGCCCGCGCGGTGCGGGCGCGCTCGCTGGCCGAGGGGTTCGGGGCGGCGTTGCAGGAGGAGCTGGACTTCACCATCGAGTGCGAGAACACCCGCACCGTCGCCGCCGACCTGGCCGCATCCGGACGGCCCGCGGTGCGCGAGCTGCTCCGGGTGCCCGAACCGGTGACCGGCAGGTGTACCCCGCGGCTGCTGGTCATGGAGCGGATGGCCGGCACCCCGCTCGGCCAGGCCGGCGCGGTGCTGACCGGGCTCACCCCGGAGCGGCGCACCGAGATGGCCTCGGCGCTGCTGGACGCGGTGCTCGACCAGATCCTGCTCACCGGCGTCTTCCACGTCGACCTGCACCCCGGCAACGTGCTGGTGGACCACGACGGCCGGATGGGGCTGCTGGACATGGGCTCGGTCGGCCGGCTGGACCGCAGCACCCGTGACGGCATCAGCCAGCTGCTGAACGCCCTGGGCCGGGGCGACTCCCGCGCCGCCGCGCACGCCCTCCTCGAGCTCGTCGAGCGCCCCGACGTCGTCGACGAGCGGGAGCTGGAGCGCGCCCTCGGCTCGCTGATCCTGCGGTACACCTCCGCCGGCTCGAGCTCTGGCATCGCGGCGTTCTCGGCGATGTTCCGGCTGGTCACCGCCCACCGGCTGGGCGTCCCTCCGGAGGTAGCGGCGGTGTTCCGCTCGCTGGCCACGCTCGAGGGCACGCTGACCGTCATCGCCCCCGACTACAACCTGGCCCAGCGGGCCCGTGAGGTCGGCCAGGAGCGGCTGCGCGAGCAGGTCGACCCACGCCGGGTCAAGACGGTCATCGAGGATGAGGTGAGCACGCTGGTGCCGCTGATCCGGCGGCTGCCGCGTCGGGTGGACCGACTCGCCGACACCATCGAGCACGGCCGGCTCTCGGTCAACGTCCGGCTGCTGAACGACCCGGGCGAGCGCGAGATCGTCACCGGCCTGCTGCACCAGGTGCTGCTGACCGTCCTCGCCGCCGCGTCCGGACTGATGGCGGCGCTGCTGCTCCGGAGCCAGGGCGGTCCGCTGGTGACCGAGACGGTGAGCCTGCACGACCTGATCGGCTACGGTCTGCTCATCGCCTCCGTCGTCCTCAGCCTCCGGGTGCTCATCCTGGTGCTGCGGCGTGACCCGGAGGCCTCGCACCGGGAGGTGGACTGACGTGACCGACCACACCGCCGCAGCCACAGCGGCACAGCCGGAGGAGCGGCAGCGGCCGCGGGTCGCCTTCCTCGGCCTGGGGCGGATGGGCGCGCCGATGGCCGCCCATGCCCAGCGCGCCGGGCTCGTGGTGACCGGGTTCAACCGGAGCCCCGGCAAGGCGGGTCCGCTGCTGGAGGCCGGTGGCCGCGAGGTGCGCTCGGTGCCCGAGGCGGTCGCCGACGCCGACCTGGTGGCGGTCATGGTCTCCGACGCCCCGGACGTGCGGGCGCTGCTGACGGGGGACGCGGGGGAGGCCGGCGTCCCGGCCGAGATGCTCGGTGACGGTGTGCTCGGCCACGCCCGGTCCGGCGTCGTCGTGGTCGACTTCTCCTCGATCGCCCCGGAGGCGGCCAGGGAGCACCACGCCCTCGGGGCCGAGCGCGGCATCGGGTTCGTGGACGCGCCGGTCTCCGGCGGTGAGCTCGGGGCGCGGGAGGCGCGGCTGTCGGTCATGGCGGGCGGGGAGCCCGAGCACGTGGCCCGGGCCCGGCCGCTGCTGGAGGCAGTGGGGCGAACGGTCATCCCGGTGGGCCCTCCCGGGGCCGGCCAGACCGTCAAGTGCGCCAACCAGCTGGTGGTCGCGGGCCATCTGGGGCTGCTGGCCGAGGCGATCGTCTTCCTGCGCGCCCACGGGGTCGACGAGGACGCTGCCGTGGCGGTGCTCGGCGGCGGGCTGGCCGGCTCGGAGGTGCTCCGGCAGAAGGCCGACCACATGCTGGCCCGGTCGTTCGAGCCGGGCGGCCGGATCGCGCTGCACCACAAGGACCTGGGCAACGCGCTGCGCGCCGCCCGGGACGCGGACGTAGTCACCCCGCTGGGAGCCGTCGCCGCGGACCTGGTGGCCTCCGCGGTGGCCCGCGGCTGGGGCGAGGAGGACCACTCGGTGCTCTACCGGGTGGTCGAGGAGCTGGCCGGGGGCGCCCCCGAGGAACCGTGACCGCAGACCGCGGATCCCGGTCCCGTCCGCGGACCCACCGCGCAGAGCGGGGCGGGAGATCCTAGGCTCGGGGCAGACCACTTCGTCACCGCCGTCGAGGAGGATGCGATGGACGACCTGCTGACCCGGACCGATCTCGAGCAGCTGGCGAGCGACGGCCCGGGACGACACGTCTCGATGTACCTGCCCACACACCGGGCGGGACGGGAGACCGAGGGCGACCGGCTGCGGCTGAAGAGCCTGCTCAACGCCCTCGAGCACACGCTCGTCGAGCAGGGCGTCGGCAACGACGAGGTGCACCACCTGCTGGCTCCCGCCTGGGAGCTGCACGGGGACGGGATGTTCTGGCGGTACAACGCCGAGGGGCTCGCGCTGTTCCTGCGTGAGGGGGAGGCGGTGCGCACGGCGCGGCTGCCCTTCCCCGTGCCCGAGCTGGTCACGGTGGGGGAGCGGTACGTCATCTCGCCGGCGCTGCCGGCGCTGGGCGACGAGCACTTCCTGACGCTGACGCTGAGCCACAAGCGCACCCGGCTGCTGCGCGGCAACCAGGCCGGGCTGGAGCAGCTGGAGGCCCCGAACATGCCGGGCCGGTTCGAGGACGTCTTCGACCAGGACCATCCGCGTTCAGACGCGATCGGGCGTCCCGTCTCCGCCGGCCGGGCCGGTCCCTCGGTCTACTACGGCACCGGTGGGCCGGACGGCACCGAGAAGAAGCAGGAGATGGCCGAGTTCTTCCGGGAGGTCGACAACGGCGCCTTCGAGGTGCTGCGCGCGCGGCACGAGCCGCTGGTGCTGGCGGGCCTGCCGGAGTGGGTCGCGGCCTACCGGGAGGTGAGCCGCTACCCCCACATCGCGCGGCTGGCGCTGGAGCGCAACCCCGACGAGCTGGACGAGCAGGGGCTGCACGAGCTGCTGTGGCCCCTGGTGCGCGAGCGGGTCGCCCGCGACGACGAGCAGCAGGTCGAGCGGCTCCGGGAGCGGCTCGGCACCGGTCGCGGCAGCACCGATCTGCCCGAGGTGCTGCGGGCCGCGCGGGAGGGACGGGTCGACACCCTGCTGGTGGCCCGCGAGGCCTGCTGGTCCGGGCACGGCGAGGGCAACAGCGAGCCGGTCGTGCTGCTGGACGGCAGCGACCCGTGCGAGCAGGTCGAGGAGGCCGTGAGCGGGACGCTCGTCACCAGCGGCCAGGTCCGGGTGATCGACCAGCTCCCGGACGAGGCGCTGGTCGCGGCCGTGCTGCGCTACTGACCTCCGGCGGCACGCTGCCGGGCCAGCTCCTCCCGCAGCGCGGCGACCTCGCGCTGCAGCTGCCGGACATCGGCCCGAGTCGCCTGCTGCTGGTCCTCACCGACGTCACCGACCTTCTCGACCAGCCAGGACGCCAGCGTGGCGGTGACGATGCCGAGCAGCGCGATGCCGCACAGCATCAGCCCGGTCGCGTAGAGCCGCCCCTCACCGGTCACGGGCGCGAGGTCGCCGTAGCCCACCGTGGTGATGGTCACGAAGGCCCACCACAGCGCCTCCGGGAACGAGGTGATGGTGGCCCCGTCGACGTCGCGCTCCACGTTGAGCACGGACAGCGCCGAGATCAGCAGCACCAGGGCAGTGGCGACGGTGACGAACTGGGTGACGTGCCCGCGCAGCCGCGGGCCGGCCTGCCGGTTGACCAGCACCAGCGCGGCGACGAGACGTAGCGGCCGCAGCGCCGGCAGCAGCACCGCCAGCAGGTCCAGCGGTCTGGTGCGCACGAACCGCCATCGGTGCTCGGCGAGCAGGAGCCGGACCGCGTAGTCGGCCGCGAAGATCACCCACACCGCGTCCTGGACCCGCATCAGCCCATGCCGGAACGCCCGGGGCGCCTCCGGCTGGACGATCGGCCACGCGTACGCCACCAGGAACAGGACCGCCAGGGCCATCATCACCGGGCCGGTCCGTCGCTCCCACCGTTCCACTCGCTGCATGGCACCGCATGGTGCCACCGCTGGCGTCACCGCCGGTGAGGCGTCGGTGCGGCACCCTCACGGACGTGGCATGACTGAATTGATTCACCTAGTGGTGACCTGAGCAGCCGGGTAAGCGCTTGCCCACGCTGACATGCGGGATCTGCCTGCTTCGTGTGGATTTCAAGTTCACCGAGGGTCTTGACGCGGCCGCGGCGGCGGGCACACGATATGAAACGATTTTATCGCGTCGACGCAAGGGAGCTCGCACGATGACGGGACCGTCCGGCCACTTGGCCCCCGCCGCTCCGCAGGCCCTTCGGGTCGAGCACCACCCGGCGTCCGGCCTGGTGCTCGGGGTGGAGACGCCGTCGCCCCGGTTGTCGTGGGTGGTACCCGAGGCGCCGGACGGCTACCGGCAGGCCGCCTACCAGGTGGAGGTCGAGCGCGGCGGAGACGCCCGACGCCTCGAGGAGCAGTCGGCCGAGCAGGTGCTGGTGCCGTGGCCGGACGAGCCGCTGGCCTCTCGGGAGGCCGCCACCCTCCGAGTCCGGGTACGCGGCGAGGAGGGGGGCTGGAGCGGCTGGAGCGATCCGGTCACCGTCGAGGCCGGCCTGCTGGCGGCTGAGGACTGGACCGCGCGGTTCATCAGCTCCACCGGCCACGGGGTCGAGGAGGCGGCGCCGGTGCTGGTGACCCAGGTGGAGGTCCCCGAGGGGGTGGTCGCCGCCCGCGCCTACGCCACGGCGCACGGCCTCTACGCCACCCACATCGACGGGCAGCGAGTCGGTGACGAGCAGCTCGCCCCCGGGTGGACCAGCTACGCGAAGCGGCTGCGCTACCGCACCCACGACGTGACCGACCTGCTCACCCCCGGACGCCACGAGGTCGCCGTGCTGCTGGGGGAGGGCTGGTACTGCGGGCGGCTCGGCTTCCATGGCGAGCGCGGCCTCTACGGCGAGCGCCCGGCGCTGCTGCTGCAGCTGGAGCTGTGGCTGGCGGACGGAACCCGCCAGGTTGTGGCCAGCGACGCCAGCTGGCAGGCCCGCTCGAGCAACGTGCTGGCCAACGACCTGTACGACGGCCAGTCGACCGACCTGCGGCTCCCCGCGCTGGGCACCGGCCAGGACGAGCACGTTCCGGTCCGAGTGCTGGACGAGGCCGAGGCGCCGCTGGAGCGCCTGGTGGGCCCGGACGGACCGCCGGTGCGCATCGTCGACACGCTTCCCGCGGTGTCGGTGTCGCCGGCCGGGAAGGACCGCCTCCTGGTCGACTTCGGCCAAAACGTCGTCGGCTGGGTGCGGCTGCGGGTGCGCGGCCGGTCCGCGGGCGAGGAGGTCGTCATCCAGCACGCGGAGGTGCTCGAGCACGGCGAGCTGGGGGTCCGGCCGCTGCGGTCCGCCAAGGCGACCGACAGCTACCTGTGCTCCGGTGCGGCCGAGGAGATCCTGGAGCCCTCGCTCACCTTCCACGGGTTCCGCTACGCCGAGGTCAGGGGTGCCGGTGAGCTCGAGGCCTCCGACCTGGAGGCGGTCGTGCTCAGCAGCGACCTGGTCCGGACCGGGTGGTTCGACAGCTCTCACGCGCTGCTCAACCGGTTCCACGAGAACGTCGTCTGGGGCATGCGGGGCAACTTCCTCGACGTGCCGACGGACTGCCCGCAGCGCGACGAGCGACTGGGGTGGACCGGCGACATCCAGATCTTCGCGCCCACCGCCTCGTTCCTGTTCGACTGCGCGGGGTTCCTCAGCTCGTGGCTGGCGGACCTGGCCCTGGACCAGAAACCGAACGGGGCGGTGCCCTACGTCATCCCCGACATCCTGGCCAACCAGGACCCGACCGGTGCGGCGTGGGGTGACGCCGCCACGGTGGTGCCGTCCGTGCTGCACCAGCGCTTCGGCGACGCAGAGGTGCTGCGTCGCCAGCTGCCGAGCATGCGCGCCTGGGTGGACCGGATCCGGGCGCTGGCCGGCGAGGACCTGATCTGGAGCGGAGGCTTCCAGTTCGGTGACTGGCTCGACCCGACGGCCCCGCCGGACAACCCGTTCGCGGCCAAGGCCGACCCGGACGTGGTCGCGACCGCGCACCTGGTGCGGTCCGCCGAGCTGGTGGCGCGGGCCGCAGCGATCGTCGGCGAGCAGCAGCTGGCCGACGAGTACGGGCAGCTGGCGGCCGATGCCCGCACCGCCTTCCAGGCGGCCTTCGTCACGCCCGCGGGCCGGATCCTCTCCGACGCCCCCACGGTCTACGCGCTCGGGATCGTCTGGGACCTGCTCCCGGACGCCGCGACGCGGACGACGGCCGGTGAGCGACTCGCAGACCTGGTGCGAGGTGCCGGCTACCGCATCGCGACCGGCTTCGTGGGGACACCGCTGATCATGGACGCGTTGACCGACACCGGGCACGTGGAGGTGGCCCACCGGCTGCTGCTGCAGACCGAGTGCCCCTCCTGGCTGTACTCGGTCGCGATGGGTGCGACGACCGTCTGGGAGCGCTGGGACAGCATGCTCCCCGACGGGACGATCAACCCCGGCCAGATGACCTCCTTCAACCACTACGCCCTCGGTGCCATGGCCGACTGGCTCCACCGGAGGGTGGCCGGGCTGGCCCCGGCCGAGCCCGGCTACCGGAGCCTGCTCGTGGACCCGTTGCCGACCGCATGGCTCGAGCACGCGGAGGCGGCGCACGTCACCCCCTACGGGGAGGCCCGGGTCGCGTGGCGGCGGGCGGACGGAAGCCTCCACCTGGAGGTGTCCGTGCCCGTCGGTGCCACCGCCGAGGTGCGTGTCCCCGGCAGCACCCAGCCCGAGGTCGTGGGCCACGGTCGGCACCGGTGGGACGTCCCCGACCCCGTGCCCTCGGTCGATGGCCGTCCGACACCCGTCACTGTCCGGGAGGTGCTTGCAGACCCGCAGCGGTGGCAGGCCCTCACCGAGGTGCTCGTCGACGAGCAGCTCACGCAGACCCCTGGCCAGGCGGCCGAACGGCTCGCCCGGTGGCTGGACCACCCGGCCGACTGCATCCCGGAGGTCATGAACCGCCGTATTGGTGAGGCCAGTCCAGCGGCCCTGCAGCAGCGAGTCCGAGAGGCCATCGCCTGACCCCTGACCACGGCCCCGCCGTCGGGCCAGTCCCACTCCGGGACACACACCCTAGGAGGACCAATGACGCTCCGTCCCACCACCGGCCACCGGCTCCTCGCCGTCGCGGCCCTGACCCCACTCGTCGTCCTCGCCGGGTGCGGCGGCGACTCCGACCCAGAGGGCGCCGGCTCCGGTGAGGAGGTGACCGAGGAGGTCGACGTCAGCTTCCTCGTGAGCAACAGCGAGAGCGAGGTGCAGACCGCCGAGGCCCTGGCCGAGGCGTTCAACGAGGAGCACCCCAACATCACGGTGACGATCGAGACCCGTCCCGGCGGGAGCGAGGGCGACAACATCGTCAAGACCCGGCTCGCCACCGGCGACATGACCGACATCTTCCTGTACAACTCCGGGTCGCTGCTGCAGGCGCTCAACCCGGAGCAGACGTTGACGCCGTTGGGCGACCAGGAGTTCGCCGGCCGCCTGGACGACGCGTTCGTGCAGTCGGCCAGCTCCGGCGACAACCTCTACGGCGTGCCGTGGCGCACCGCCATGGGCGGCGGGATCCTCTACCACATTCCCACCTACGAGGAGCTGGGCCTGGAGATCCCCCTCACCTGGGAGGAGTTCATGGAGAACAACCGGGTGATCGCCGAGGAGACCGACAAGGCGCCGGTCATCCAGACCTACGAGGAGACCTGGACCTCGCAGCTGTTCGTGCTGGCCGACTTCCACAACGTGCTGGCCGAGGAGCCCGACTTCGCCGAGCAGTACACGGCCAACGAGGCCAAGTACGCGACGTCCGACGCCGCCATCCGCGGCTTCGAGCACCTGGAGCAGGTCCACGAGGAGGGTCTTCAGAACGAGGACTTCGCCTCCGCCGGCTACGCGGACGGCGTGCGGATGGTGGCGACCGGTGAGGGCGTCCACTACCCGATGATCACCCAGGCCATCGGGGAGATCACGGCCAACCACCCCGAGCAGGCCAATGACGTCGGCTTCTTCGCCCAGCCCGGTGACGATCCCGACAGCAACGGCCTGACCGTCTGGTCGCCGCACGCGGTCTACCTCCCGCAGTCCACGGAGGGGGCAGACCGCGACGCCGCGCTGATGTTCATGGACTTCGTCGCCAGCCCAGCCGGCTGCGAGGCGCAGACCGAGGCCCTGGGTCAGCCGTCCGGCCCGTTCGCCGTCGAGGGGTGCACCCTCCCCGACGACGTGCCGCAGGCGGTCAAGGACATGCAGATCTACTTCGACGAGGGCCGCACCAGCCCGGCGCTCGAGTTCCTGTCGCCCGTCAAGGGCCCGGCCCTGGAGCAGATCACCGTCGAGGTCGGCTCCGGCATCCGCAGCGCCGAGGACGGCGCGGCGCTCTACGACGAGGACGTCCGCAAGCAGGCACAGCAGCTGGGCCTCGAGGGCTGGTGACCGCTGGTGACCTCGTTGGAGGCCCCTCTCGCCCGTGACGGCACGGGCGGGGCCGCCGGCTCCGGGGAGGGCGCGCCAGGGCGCCCTCCCCGGGGGTGGTGGCGCCGTCGCCGCCGGGACCGGAGCAACTACGCCGCGATGGCGTATCCCGCCTGGTTCTACCTGCCCGCGGCGGTCGTCTACGGGGTGCTGTTCATCGCCCCGACCTTTGCGTCGTTCTACTTCAGCCTCACTCGATGGTCGCTGTTCGACCAGGAGTTCATCGGCTTCGGCAACTTCGTCCAGTTCTTCCAGGAGCCGGCCCTCGTCACCGGGCTGACCAACACCCTGATCTACGGGCCGATCACCTCGGTCGCCAAGGTCGTGCTGGGTCTGCTGCTGGCGCTGCTGCTGACCTCGCAGATCCAGGGCCGGGGCTGGCTGCGCTCGGTCGTGTTCTTCCCGGTTCTGGTCAGCACCATCGGCGTCGGGATCATGTTCCAGGCGTTGATGGACCCCCGTGACGGGGCGATCAACCGGATGCTGGGAGTGGTGGGCATCAACGGGCCAGGCTGGCTGACCAACCCGGACCTGGCGCTGTACTCGGTAGCCCTGGTGGACGTCTGGAAGGGGGTCGGGCTGGCCACGGTGATCTACATCGCCGGACTGGTCTCGATCCCGCGGGAGTACATCGAGGCCGCTGCCGTCGACGGCGCCTCGGCGTGGCAGCGGTTCTGGCACGTCACGGTGCCGTTGGTCAGGCCGGCCACCAACACCGTCATCATCCTGTCCCTCATCGGCGGGCTGCGGACGTTCGACCTCATCTGGGCGATGACCCGAGGCGGTCCGGGGTTCACCTCCGACGTCATCGCCTCCGTCATCTACAAGCAGTACCAGGCGGGGTTCTACGGTCTGTCGACCGCCGGCAACGTCGTGCTCTTCGTCATCGTGTCGGCCATCGTGGTGCCGCTCGCCTGGTGGCTGAACCGTAGGCAGGTGGAGTACTGATGGTCACCGGAAGCCCGATGCGGCGCTACCTGCTGAGCGCGCTGACGCTGGTCGTCTTCACCGCGATCTTCGTGCTGCCCTTCGTGTTCGTGCTGCTGCAGGCGATGAAGACCCGGCAGGAGGCCGCGCTGCTGCAGTTCTCGCTGCCGACCGAGGTCGTGCTCTGGGACAACATCGTCCAGGTGTTCCAGGCGCGGGACTACATGCTGGTGACCGCCTTCATCAACAGCACCATCCTGACGGTGGCCAGCGTCACGCTGATGGTCGTGTTCGCGGCCATGGTGGGCTACGTGCTGCAGCGGCGGCTGACGCGGTGGACCGGCTTCATCAACTTCCTGGTGCTGGCGGGGCTGATCATCCCGCCGGCGGTGGTGCCCACCATCTGGGTGCTGCAGGGACTCGGCCTGTTCCGGACCCTCACCGGCCTGATCTTCATCGAGGTGGCCTTCGGTCTGTCGTTCAGCGTGCTGCTGTTCCGGGCGTTCATGTCGACGATCCCGCGGCAGCTGGACGAGGCGGCGGTCATCGATGGGGCGGGACCGATCCGCACCTTCTTCCAGGTGGTCTTCCCGTTGATGCGATCGGTGGCGGTCACGGTGATCGTGGTGCAGTCGGTGCAGGTCTTCAACGACTTCGTGCACCCGCTGTACTTCCTGCCCGGGGACGAGAACGCCACCGTGCAGCTGACGCTGTACAACTTTCAGTCGCAGTTCGAGGCGCAGTACAACCTGCTGTTCGCCGACATCCTGCTGATCACCATCCCGCCGCTGCTGATGTTCATCTTCTTCAACAAGAAGATCGTCGCGGGCATGACGGCGGGCGCCGTCAAGGGATGAGCCGTGAGGTCCGTGCTGTGGGCCCTCGGGGCGCTCGGCTAGCTGTGGGACGTCGACGCGCGGGCGACGAGCTCGGGCACGAAGGTGACCTGGTCGTGCACGTGGTCCGGGTTGGTGGCCTCGTCCAGCAGCAGCTGGGTGGCGCGCCGGCCGAGCTCCCGCCGCGGCTGCCGCACCGACGTCAGCGGCACGGCGGCCGCGGCGGCGAAGTCGATGTCGTCGTAGCCGACGATGGCCAGGTCGCCGGGCACCGAGACGCCCAGCGCCACGCACTGCTGCAGCAGGCCCAGCGCCACGAGGTCGTTCGCGCAGAACGCGGCCGTCGGTCGGGAGTCACCGGACAGGCCGGCGATCCGCGACCCCGCCTCGATCCCCTCGGCGACGGTCAGCGACTCGGTCGCCAGCTCCACCAGCGAGTCGGGGGGCAGGCCGGCCTGCTCCAGCGCCAGCCGGGCACCGGTACGGCGGTCCCGGATCTGGCCGATGCGCTCGGGCCCGCCGATGTAGGCGATGCGGCGGTGCCCCCGCTCCAGCAGGTGCTCGACGGCGATCCTGCCGCCCCGGACGTCGTCGACCGCGACGGAGCAGAGCCGCCCCGGGGCGCTGACCCGGTCCACCACCACGACGGGCGTGCCGCGCTCGGACAGCTCGACCAGGGCGGCGGAGTCGGGGTCCACGGGCGTCACCAGCACTCCCTGGACCCGCTGCTGCGCCAGCCGGTCCAGGTAGGTCCGTTCCCGCAGCGCGTCCTGGTCGGAGTGGCAGCTGAAGACCACCAGGTCCTCGGGCTCGGCCACGTCCTCCACCCCGCGGGCGACGTCGTGGAAGAACGGGTTGCTCGCGTCCAGCATCACGTACGCCAGCACCCGGCTCTTGCCGGCCCGCAGCTGCCGAGCCGACTCGTTGCGCACGAAGCCGAGCTCGGACATCACTCGGGCGACCCTGGTGCGGGTGCTCTCGGCGACCTTCTCGGGGCGGTTGAGCACGTTGGAGACGGTGCCCAGCGAGACCCCCGCAGCGGCGGCGACGTCCTTGACGCTCACCGGGCGCGTCGGCGGTGTGGTGCCCATGTCACCGCCTCCTTCCGACGCAGTTCGCTGAAACGTACCAACACCATGGTCGCGCTGGATTCTATCCCGAACCCGGGCCGTGCTGGCTATGGCAGCGGGCGCCCCGGCTGCCGAAGGGACCGCCGAGACCGGCGGCAAAGACCTCAGGTCGACACGGCTCACCTGCGCGGGGGCCGCGCAGGGCTCTCCACCTTGACGGACGCTGAGGGCGAAAGTAGCGTGCGCGTTGTGAAACCTTTCACCTCGTCCCGCGACAGCGGCCCCGGAGAGGGCTCCCCGAGAGAGCGGGTGTGCTTCCAGCTGCAGGTCAGGCCCGACCGCATCGAGGAGTACAAGGAGCGGCACCGCCAGGTGTGGCCGGAGATGCAGCAGGCCCTCCGGGAGACCGGGTGGCACAACTACTCGCTGTTCCTGCGTGAGGACGGTCTGCTCATCGGCTACTTCGAGACTCCCTCGCTCCCGGACGCGGTGGCGGGGATGGCCGCGCGCGAGGTCAACGCGCGCTGGCAGGCCGAGATGGCAGCGTTCTTCGAGGACCTCGACGGGGCGACGCCCGACACCGGCTTCCTTCGGCTCGAGGAGGTCTTCCACCTCGATGAGCCGGCCACGATGATGGACGAGAAGAGGACCGACTCATGACACGACCGTTCGCGGAGATCAGCGAGGACCTGGCGCGGCTGGAGATCGAGGTGCCGAGCTGGGCCTACGGCAACTCCGGTACCCGGTTCAAGGTGTTCAGCACCCCCGGGACCCCCCGCACCGTGCACGAGAAGATCAGCGACGCCGCCACTGTGCACCGCTACACCGGGCTGGCGCCCGTTGTCGCGCTGCACATCCCCTGGGACAGGGTGGACGACTTCGGGGAGCTGCGCCGCTACGCGCAGGAGCAGGGCGTCGGGCTGGGCACCATCAACAGCAACACCTTCCAGGACGAGGACTACAAGCTCGGCAGCCTGGCCCACCCCGACCCGGGCGTGCGGCGCAAGGCGATCGACCACAACCTGGAGTGCATCGAGGTGATGAACCAGACCGGGTCGCGGGACCTGAAGATCTGGCTCGCCGACGGCACCAACTACCCGGGGCAGGACGACATGCGGGCCCGGCAGGACCGGCTCGCCGAGTCGCTCGCCGAGATCTATGCCCGGCTGGCCGGTGACCAGCGGCTGGTGCTGGAGTACAAGTTCTTCGAGCCGGCCTTCTACCACACCGACGTGCCCGACTGGGGCACGGCGTTGGCCCACGTCACCGCGCTCGGCGACCGGGCGGTCGTCTGCCTGGACACCGGCCACCACGCCCCGGGCACCAACGTGGAGTTCATCGTGGCCCAGCTGCTGCGGCTGGGCCGGCTCGGGTCATTCGACTTCAACAGCCGCTTCTACGCCGACGACGACCTCATCGTCGGGGCGGCCGACCCGTTCCAGCTGTTCCGCATCCTGGTCGAGGTGCTCCGCGGTGGTGGCTACGACCCAGGGAGCGGCGTGGCGCTGATGCTTGACCAGTGCCACAACATCGAGGCCAAGGTGCCCGGGCAGATCCGCTCGGTGCTGAACGTGCAGGAGATGCTGGCCCGCGCGCTGCTGCTGGACACCCAGGCGCTGGACCAGGCCCGCCGCGAGGGTGACGTGCTGACGGCCAACGAGATCTTCATGGACGCCTTCTACACCGACGTCCGGCCCGACCTGGCCGGCTGGCGGGAGCAGCGGGGGCTGCCGGCGGACCCGATGCGGGCCTACCGGGAGAGCGGCTACCAGCAGCGGATCGAGAACGACCGGGTCGGTGGCACCCAGGCAGGATGGAACTGATGGCCGAGCAGACCACGAGCACGGCAGCGGAGACGGTCCAGGCCCTCATCGCCCGCTCCAACCGGCTGGGAGCCGACCCGCGCAACACCAACTACGCCGGGGGCAACACCTCCGCCAAGGGCACCGACACCGATCCGGTGACCGGGACGCCGGTCGAGCTGCTGTGGGTGAAGGGCTCCGGTGGCGACCTGGGCACGCTGCGGCCGGAGGGGCTGGCCACGCTCCGGCTGGACCGGCTGCGCGCGCTGGTGGACGTCTACCCCGGAGTGGAGCGCGAGGACGAGATGGTCGCCGCGTTCGACTACTGCCTGCACGGCAAGGGTGGTGCGGCCCCCTCGATCGACACCGCGATGCACGGGCTGGTCGAGTCCCCGCACGTGGACCACCTGCACCCCGACTCCGGTATTGCGCTGGCGACCGCCGCGGACGGTGAGGCGCTGACCAAGGAGTGCTTCGGCGACACCGTGGTGTGGGTGCCGTGGCGCCGGCCCGGCTTCCAGCTGGGCCTGGACATCGCCGAGGTCAAGGCGGCCAACCCGCAGGCCGTCGGTGTCGTGCTGGGCGGCCACGGGATCACCGCCTGGGGGGAGACCGCCGAGGAGTGCGAGCGCAACAGCCTGCACCTCGTCCGCACCGCTGAGGCGTTCCTGGCCCAGAAGGGCCGGGCCGAGCCGTTCGGGCCGGTCAAGCCCGGCTACGAGGCGCTGCCGGAAGCCGAGCGGCGGGCGCGGGCGGCCCGGCTGGCGCCGGTCATCCGCGGGCTGGCCTCGACCGACCAGCGGCAGGTGGGCCACTACACCGACGCTGAGGTGGTGCTGGACTTCCTGTCCCGGGAGAAGCTGGAGGAGCTGGCCGCCCGCGGCACCTCCTGCCCTGACCACTTCCTGCGCACCAAGGTGCGGCCGCTGGTGCTGGACCTGCCGGCGGCCGCGCCGGTGGAGCAGGTGGTCGAGCGGCTGCAGGAGCTGCACGCGGCCTACCGGGCCGACTACGCGAGCTACTACCAGCGGCACGCCACCGAGGACAGCCCGCCGATGCGCGGCGCCGACCCGGCGGTCGTGCTGGTGCCGGGCGTCGGAATGTTCTCCTTCGGCAAGGACAAGCAGACCGCCCGGGTCGCCGGTGAGTTCTACGTCAACGCGATCAACGTGATGCGCGGGGCCGAGGCGGTCTCGACGTACACGCCGATCGAGGAGAGCGAGAAGTTCCGCATCGAGTACTGGGCGTTGGAGGAGGCCAAGCTGCAGCGGATGCCGCAGCCCAAGCCGCTGGCCGGGCGCATCGCGCTGGTCACCGGTGGCGGTTCCGGCATCGGCCGCGCGACCGCCGAGCGACTGGCTGCCGAGGGCGCCTGCCTGGTCGTGGCCGACCGTGACCTGGCGGCCGGGCAGGAGGTGGCCGAGGCCATCGGCACCACCGACCGGGCGGTCGCGGTCGAGGCCGACGTGACCGACCCGGCGGCGGTGGCGGCAGCGGTGGACGCGGCGGTGCTGGCCTTCGGCGGGGTGGACCTGGTGGTCAACAACGCCGGGCTGTCCATCTCCAAGCCGCTGCTGGAGACCAGCGAGGCCGACTGGGACCTGCAGCACGACGTGATGGCCAAGGGCTCGTTCCTGGTCAGCCAGGCCGCCGCCCGGGTGTTGATCGACCAGAAGCTGGGCGGGGACATCGTCTACATCTCCTCCAAGAACTCCGTCTTCGCCGGCCCCAACAACGTCGCCTACGGCGCCGCCAAGGCCGACCAGGCCCACCAGGTGCGGCTGCTGGCCGCCGAGCTCGGCGAGCACGGCATCCGGGTCAACGGTGTCAACCCCGACGGGGTGGTGCGCGGCTCGGGCATCTTCGCCGGCGGCTGGGGCGCCCAGCGGGCCAAGGTCTACGGCGTGCCCGAGGAGGAGCTGGGGCAGTTCTACGCCCAGCGCACCCTGCTCAAGAAGGAGGTGCTGCCCGAGCACGTCGCCGCCGCGGTGTTCGCCCTGGCCGGCGGCGAGCTGAGCCAGACCACCGGGCTGCACGTGCCGGTCGACGCGGGCGTGGCCGCCGCGTTCCTGCGCTGAGCCGTGACAGCCTGCAGCGGAGCCCGCGAGGTGGGCGACCCGGTCCGCGTCGTCGGCGTCGACCTCGGCGCCGGTAGCGGCCGGGTCGTGGTCGCCGAGGTGACCGCGGCCGGTGACGAGCTCGCCGTGGAGGAGGTGCACCGGTTCCCGACCCGCACCCTGCAGCACGAGGGGCTGCTGTGCTGGGACGCGGAGGACCTGCGCGCGCAGGTCCTCGCCGGGCTGCGGGCGGCGGCCCGGGTCGGGCGGGTGGACTCGGTCGGGATCGACTCCTGGGCGGTCGACTACGGTCTGCTCGACGGGCACGGCGCACTGCTCGGGCCCCCGGTGAGCTACCGGGACTCGCGCACCGACGGGGTGATGGAGCAGGTGCTCGAGCGGGTCCCCGCCGAGGACTTCTACGCCACCACCGGGTTGCAGTTCCTGCCGTTCAACACCGTCTTCCAACTGGTTGTCGAGCAGCGGCAGGCGCCGGCCCGGCTGGCGCAGGCGGCGCGGCTGCTGCTGCTCCCGGACCTGCTGGGGTACCAGCTCACCGGGCAGGTCGGCGCGGAGGTCACCAACGCCTCCACCACCCAGCTGCTCGACGTGCGGACCCGCACGTGGGCCCGCCCGCTGGCGGAGAAGGTCGGCGTGCCGCACCGGATCCTGCCGCCGCTGCGCCGGCCCGGTGACCGCGTGGGCACGCTGCTCCCCGAGGTTGCCGACGCGACCGGGCTGCCGGCAACCACGCCGGTCACCGCGGTCGGCTCCCACGACACGGCCTCCGCCGTGGTGGGCGTGCCGCTCACCCCAGGGCAGCCGGCCGCGTACATCTCCTCGGGCACCTGGTCCCTGGTGGGGCTGGAGCTGCCCGAGCCGGTGCTGACCGACGCCGCGCGGCGCGCCAACTTCACCAACGAGGGCGGCGTGGACGGCACCGTGCGGTTCCTGCGCAACGTCTCCGGGCTGTGGGTGCTGGACGAGCTGCTCCGCGCCGCCGGCCAGCAGGAGGAGCTCGCTGAGCTGCTGCAGCGGGCGGCGACGGTCGAGGGTCCGGTGCCGGTGGTCGACGTCGACGCCCCCGAGTTCCTCCCTCCAGGTGACATGGCGCCGAGGATCGCCGAGCAGTGCCGCCGGACCGGGCAGGCGCCGCCGGAGGACCTGGTCACCACGGTGCGGGCGGTGCTGGAGAGCCTGGCGCTGGCCTACCGGCGCACGGTGCGGGAGGCCGCGGCGCTGGCCGGCCGGCCGGTCGAGGTGGTGCACGTCGTCGGGGGTGGCTCCCGCAACCGGCTGCTGTGCCAGCTCACCGCCGACGCCTGCGGGCTCCCGGTGGTGGCCGGGCCGGTCGAGGGCACCGCGCTGGGCAACGTCCTCGTGCAGGCCCGGGCGCTCGGGGCCGACCTGCCCGACCTGGCCGCCATGCGGGCGCTGATCCGCGCGACCGAGCCGCTCGTGCGCTACCAGCCGGCCGGGACGCAGCAGCGCTGGCGGGACCTGGAGGACCGGCTGACCGGCTGAGTTCCCAAACGTTCAAGCCGCGCGCCGGTGGGCCGTGCCAGCCTGGGGCCCATGACGCACCACGAGGAAACCGCCCTGCACGCCAAGCTCGTCGTCCACGACGCCGACGCCGCGATCGGCTGCTACCAGGCCGTCTTCGGCGCCGAGCTGGAACAGCGCTACACCGCCGGCGACCAGGTCGTCTTCGCCGAGCTGCGCATGCTCGGGACGGCGGTCCAGCTCAAGGACGAGGACGAGCACGACCCCTCACCGCGGACCCTGGGCCGTCCCGGCGTGCTGCTCGACGTGGTCACCGACGACCCGGACGCCGTCGCCGCCCGGATGGAGCAGGCCGGTGGCGAGGTGCTCTTCCCGGTCACCCAGCAGCCCTACGGGCCCCGGCAGGGCCGGGTGCGGGATCCGTTCGGGCACGAGTGGCTCGTCGGCACGCCGCTGACGACGCCACCGGAGCAGATCCAGGCCGCACTGGACCGCTACGTCGAGGGGCAGTAGCGGCGAGCGGCGGCCGGTGACCAACCCGTGCGAGTGCTGCGTTGCTCACGCGCCCGGGCCGGTGGGTCGTGATGGACCCGTGCGAGTGGTGAGTTGCTCACCGCCTACCGCAGGGCCCGGTGTCAGGACCGCTGCGGCGTGCGGTGCAGCGCCCTCCGGAGCCGCGTGGGGGCCGCGCCGAGCCGCTCCTCGATCCCGGCACGGGTGCGCTCGTCCAGCACGCCGTAGCTGAACGCGTCCTGCCCGTCCGCACGAGCGGCCTCGGCGCACTCGCGTAGCAGCTCGCGGGCCACCCGCAGGTCCTGCGCCTCCCCGAGGACGTCGGTGAGGTCGTGCCAGGCACGGGCACCGCGGCGAGCGGGCTTGCCCAGCTCCGGTCGCAGCACCTCGCAGGCGAACCGGGCCGCCTTGGCCTGCTTGCGCACCTCGTGCCAGCCGGCGCTGCGCCGCGCCAGGCCGACCGCGGGGCCGAGTGCCTCGACCTCACTGGCGGCGCGGTTGGCGCGTCGGCGCGCCCAGCGCGTCCGGTCGAGCAGGTCGTCGACCGTCACCGTCGTGTCCTCGCGCAGCGGCACCGCCTCGGCCCACCGGGTGAGCTGCGCCTGCAGCACCGGCGGCATCGGCGGGCCGGACCGCAGCCTGCGCCGCGCCTCCCGCTCACGGCGCCGTAGCTCCCGGCGCACCCGGGTAGTCACCGGGCCGACGCGCTGGTCCCGGGGAAGGACGGCGACCTCCGCGAGGAGCAGGCCACCGGCCTCGGTGACGTCCCGCAGCTCACCCAGCCCGGCCGCGTACTCCCGCAGCCCGGCCCGCAGCCGCTCGGCCTCGGACCGCTCCAGGTACGGCCGGGAGACGCGGGTGGTCGCCCGCACCCGGCGCGCGGAGGTGCGGCTGTCGTGGACACCCTCCTCGTCGAGCGACCCCGCGAGATCGAGGAGTGCTCGGGCGTGGCGGGAGAGGTACCCCGCCAGCAGCTCGCGTGCCTCGGCAGCCACCCGGCCAGGCTACGACCGACCCGGCACACTTGGACCTGACCGACCACCTCGAGGAGGAGAGATGCAGTTCCTGCCGAAGCCGCCGACGCAGAAGGGACGGGAGGAGTGGTTCACCGGTGACGTCTACCTGGACGTCATCGCCAAGGGGGAGGAGCCCTCGCGGATCCGGGTCAACGCGGTGCGGTTTACGCCCGGAGCCCGCACGGCCTGGCACCGGCACGCGGTCGGACAGACGCTGCACGTGACCGACGGGCTTGGGCTGGTGCAGTCCCGCGGCGAGGACGTCGAGCGGATGCGGGCCGGGGACACCGTGCACACCCCCGCGGGGGAGTGGCACTGGCACGGCGCCGACCCTGAGCACCACATGACGCACCTGGCGATGTGGGAGTCTCCCGGCCCGGACGCCGGTGTCCCCGAAACCGAGTGGGGCGAGCACGTCACCGACGAGGAGTACCGGGCGGACCCGCAGCCCGGCTGATCGGGGCGCGCTGCCCCGGCGTCACGCCGGCGTTACGCGGGCGTCGCGCCTGGCGGCGGAGGCGGCCAGCCCCGCCGCTACAGTGCTGGCCATGGCGGCCGGACCTGGAGCGGTGAGCAGCCAGGGCCTCTACCGGCGGCTGGTGCGCGCCGACCGTAGCGGCCAGAGCAAGCCCGAGCAGCAGCAGGTCGCCCGCAACGGGCTGCGGCACCTGGCGGCCAACGGCCTGCAGGCCGTCGGGGACCAGGTCGTCAACGCCCGCACCGTGCTGCCGTGGCTGCTGTCGGCGCTCGGGGCGCCAGGGGCGTTGATCGCGCTGCTGGTGCCGGTCCGCGAGTCGGGGTCGATGCTGCCGCAGGCCTGGCTGGCGCCGGTCGTGGAGCGCCGGGCGCGCCGGGCGCCGCTGTGGGTGCTTGGTGCCGCGGGGCAGGCGCTGGCCGCGGCGGGGATGGGGCTCGCCGCCGCCACCATGACAGGGGTGGCCGCGGGGCTGGTCCTGGTGCTGTGCCTGGCGCTGTTCTCGCTGGCCCGGGCGCTGTGCTCGCTGGCCGGCAAGGACGTCCTCGGCCGGACCGTGCCCGGAGGGCAGCGCGGGCAGATCAACGGACTGGTCACCGTGGCCGGGGGCGCCGTCGCCATCACGCTGGGGCTCGTGGTCCGGGGGCTCGGTGACGTGGGCGCCGTGGCCCCGCTCGCGGCGCTGCTCGCGGGTGCGGCCGTGGCGTGGGTGGCGGCGCTGCTGGTCTACCGGCGGATCGAGGAGCCGGTCGAGGAGGTGTCCGCGCGGGGCGCGGCGCGCGGCGATGAGCAGCCGGCGAGAGGCGAGGGCCAGGAGGGCGGTCTCGCCCGCAGCTGGCGGCTGCTGCGGCAGGACCCGGTGCTCCGGCACTTCGTGGTGGTGCGGTCGCTGCTGCTGGTGTCGGCGCTGAGTCCGCCGTTCGTGGTGGCCCTCGCCGCCGAGCGGGAGGGCAGTGCGCTCGCGGGGCTGGGGTCCTTCGTGATCGCCCAGGGGGTTGCGGCGCTCATCGGTGGCCGGCTCTTCGGCCGGCTCGCCGACCGCTCATCCCGGACGCTGATGGCGGCCGGCGCGGGCGCGGCCGCACTGGTGGTGCTCGCGTTCCTCGCGCTGCTGGCCGTCCCGGCGGCGAGGGACGCGATGCTGCTCTACCCCGCTGCCTACCTGCTCCTCGCCCTCGCCCATACCGGCGTGCGGGTGGCCCGCAAGACCTACGTGGTGGACATCGCCGAGGGGGACCGGCGCACCGACTACGTGGCGGTCTCGAACACCGCGATGGGCGTGCTGCTGCTGGTGGCCGGCGCGGTCTCCGGGGGGCTGGCGGTGCTCGGGGCAGAGGCGGCGCTGGGCTTCCTCAGCGGGTTGGGCCTGCTGGGCGCCGTCCTCGGCCGGCGGCTGCCGGAGGCGCGGGAGGAGGCCGCGACTCAGACCCGCGGCGCCCCGTAGGTGCGCTCGACGGTCACGGTCATGACGAGGCGACCTTGGTCGACCTGCGCCTGCCGGTACTCATCCCAGTCCGGGTGCTCGCCGGACAGCCTCCGGTAGTAGTCGACCAGCTGGTCGACCACCTCGTCGTGCGGGTCGGCCGCCACCGCGCTGAGCTCGGCCCGGCCCTCGGCGACCAGGTATCCCCAGAAGTCCTCGGTGCTCACGTGCAGCGCGACCCAGGGCTCCCGGGCGGCGTTGTGGGTCTTGGCCCGGTCGGCGGTCACCGAGACCCGGGCGGTGCCGGCATCGCGGTGGTACTCGTACAGGACGTTGGACAGCTGCGGGCGGCCGTTGCGCCGGATGGTGACCAGCGTGCCCTGGGACCGGGCGGCGAGGAAGTCGTGGTGCTCGTCGGAGATGCGCTGTGGGTCCATGCCGTGGCAACGCACCGACTCCCGGATGGTATCCCGCGCCGGCCGCGACGACGAGGTCAGCCGGCGGTGCGCACGTCCGACCAGGTCGCTACCTCGGCGTCCAGATCCAGCTGCTCGACGACGGCGGCATCCGCGTACTCGCCCCACGCCTCGCGCGGCAGCAGCCACATGATCTCGAACTCGTTGCCATCAGGGTCGGTGCCGTAGACGCTCTTGGTCGCCCCGTGGCTGGACTCGCCTGCGTAGGCGCCGGCTTCGCGCAGCTGGGTGCGGAACTCGACGAGCTCCCCGATGGTGTCGAGCTGCCAGGCCAGGTGGTAGAGGCCCACGCCACGGCCGCGTGGACCCTCAGGTGCGTCGATGCCGAACAGGCCGAGGTCGTGGTGGTTGCCGGACCGCGGCAGCCGCAGGAACGCGGCGTCGAGCGCATCCACACGAGTGACCAGCTCCATGCCGAACACCTCGGTGTAGAACCGCAGGGACCGGCTCAGGTCGGCCACGAAGAGGACCGCGTGGTTGAGACGGGTGGGGGAGACGGCGATGGGAATGCTCCTCGGGACGTGAGCCAGCAAGCACGCGGCTCAGACGGTCGTTGTGCATTCAACTATAGCGGACGCTGCAGGAGCCGAGCATGCCGTCACCCACGGCGTCCGGACCGCGGTGGTGGAGGTTGACGCCCCGTGGGCACCGGCGTATACCGAGACTGAGGCGGTCTCCCTACTCCCCGCAGAGGTCGTGATGGCGCCAGTCGGTGCTGGTCGGCGGGTCGCCGTGGCGGCGGCCGCGCTGGTGCTCATCGGCGGGTGCGGAAGCGGTGCGCTCAGGCCGCCGGGGCAGGCCGACGACCCGCCGGCAGCCACCAGCCAGCAGAGCAGCGGCGCGGAGACCACCGGCTCGGCGGGCACCGGCGGCGCCACCGGCACCCGTCACACCCCAGGTGCCGGTGGTGGTACCGGCGACGCCGGTGATGACGACGGAGAGCTGTTCTCGTTCGGGCTCCCGGAGGGCCCCAGCAGCATCGCGGGCATCCCGGTCGACGACGTCTACATCCCGCTCGCGGCGGGCCGCTGCGCGCAGGCCCAGACGGACCTGGACCTGCGGTGGGAGGACTTCGAGTCCCCCCGCACGGTGCTGCTCTACCAGGCGGGGATCAGCCTGTGCCTCGGCGACGAGGCCGCTGCCCGCGACTGGCTCGCCCGCGCCGGCGAGCTCGGCTGGTCGGGCGTCGGGCGGGAGGTGCCGGTGGTCAACGACGCCGGTGTGCAGACGGGCACCTTCCGTTACGACTGCGAGCTGTACCGCTCCCTCGTCCACGTGCTGGCCAGGGTGCCGAGGGACTCGGTGAGCTGTCCCGACGGGGAGGCGCCCCCGTGGTCGCAGCCGGGCGTGGACCCACGCCTCGGCACCGCCGGTCCGGCGACCACGGCGACGGGTGACGACACCGGGACGGCGACCGACAGCGGCGCCACGGACACCGGCACCACGGACACCGGCACCACGGACACCGGCACCACGGACACCGGCACCACGGACACCGGCACCGGCCCGGGCGACGACGCCGCTACCGACACTGCCGCGCCCGGGGACGGGTAGGCCCGGTGGACCGCGCGCCCGGTAACGACCCACCCCACCCGTTCACCCGGCAGCCGCCCGTGGTGGAGGGACTGGCGACCGTGCTCCGTCCGGCCATCTCGCTGTTGGCGAACGTCGCGGTCGTCACCGCCCTGCTCGTCTACTTCGGGTGGCGGCGCAGCTCCGTGCACGCCCAGCAGCTCGGGTTGTCGGAGACGGTCTTCGGGATCACGACCCAGGACTACCTGCTGCGCAGCGTCCGACCGGTGCTGGTCCTGCTCATCGGTGTCGCGGTGGCCGGCGTGCTCTGGGTCCTCCTCGACCGGTGGCTGGTGCGCCGCCTGCCGCAGCGCTCCGGGCGGCGTCACGGCGGTGACCCTGCCCGGCCGCTCACCGCCTGGGTACTGCGGCTGCTGACCTGGGCATGGCTGGTACTGCCGACCGCGGTGTTCCTGCTGGGTTTCGTGTGGCGGGCGGTGGCGTACGTCCTCTTCCCGGCCGCGATCGGCGTCGGGGTGCTGCTGCTGCTGTATGCCGCTCACCTGCGCGGGGTGGACGCTGCCGGTGACGCGCACGCGCCCCGCCGGGTGCAGGTGCTGCGGGCGAGCGGGGCACTGATTGCCGGGGTGTGCATGTTCTGGACCGCCGCCAACTACGCCTACCTGGAGGGGGTGCAGCTGGCACGAGCGGTCGATGAGGACGTGTCCGACCTGCCTGGGGTGGTGCTGCACAGCGACCGGCCGCTGCATTTGGAGGGGCCCGGGGTCACCGAGCAACGGGTCGGCGATGAGGCGGGGGAGGAGCCGGCTTACCGGTACGGAGGGCTGCGGCTCCTGGACCACTCCGGCGGCCGCTACTTCCTCGTCTCGGACGGGTGGAGCCGCGAGCACGGCGTGGTGCTCGTGCTGCCTACGGAGGACCCGGGCGTGCAGGTGCAGTTCGTGCGGGGCTCGGGGTGAGGCGCCGGAGGGCCGCTGGCACGCCGCTACCGGTCGGGCATCCAGTCGGCGGTGAGGGGAATGGGCAGCGGGACGACGGTGCCGTCCAGGCCGTGGCTCAGGCACCAGGAGGCGGTCTCGCGGCTCAGCCGGTCTGGGCCGGCGAGCAGGAGCCGGCGCAGCTGCTCGTGGCCGGCCACGCCGTCCGGGAAGTGGACGGTGCGCGGCAGCGCCGCGAGGAACAGCTGGACTCGGCGGGGCCAGGCCGGCATGCCCCACCACTGCTCGCTGCTGCAGCGGCAGGTCTGCATCGCCACGTACAGCCGCGCTAGCCGGGGGTCGCGGGCGGCCATCTCGGTGAGCACGTCGGCCACGCCGACGGCATGTCTGGTCAGCTCCTGCAGTCCGCGCTCGCTGCGGGCGTAGGCGCTCAGCGTGCGCCCGTCCGGCAGCAGCCGGTGCGGAGCGGTGAGCAGCGCCGCTACCCGGTGCCAGTCCGGCGGCTCCTCGACAACCAGCACCTCCCGCAACTGCCGGGTGAGCGCGGCGGTGTCGCGCATCATGTCGGGGCCGTCCAGGCCGCCGGGCGCGGAGTGCCAGTCCTCCCAGACGCTGTTGCGCAGCAGGTGCGTCACCGCCCCGACCGCGGCGGCCCAGCCCAGCTGCTCTGGATCCTCGACGTCGACGCCGCGCAGGCTCAGCGCCTCCCGTGCTGCCTCGGGCAGCAGTTCAGACACGGCCTCGACGTCCACGGTCCGACGTTACCCCTGCCGGCGACCGCGGGCCGGTCCTGGCGGCGCCGGGACCTGGACCGCCGCGACCGTGGCGGTTCTCCGGGCCTACGGTGCAGGCACATCGTCCCCTGCTCTCACCGGTCGCCTCGCACGTGCGCCTTCTTGACGGTGGGGTCGGCGGAGGAGACCATGCCTTCACACCTGGCAGGTGCCGCTGTCGGGGTCGAGGGGGAGAAGAGGGAGTGATCGGGGTGGGTTTGGACGTGTTTCCGGGGGCGATCCGAGTCAGTGGCACGTGGACCACGGACGTCGCAGTGGACCGGGGCGCAGTCCCCGCATCCGGTGCCGTGCTCCGTAGAAGGAGGGGGAGCTGGTGAGTGAGTGGTTGCCGCAAGAAGAGGAGCACCGCGGGCGTCGAGCCCGCATGGCGTGGGGTGCCGGGGCGCTGGTGTTGGTGTTGGCCGCGGGGTTCGCAGTCGCGGTCCTGGCGATGGGCGGTGAATGGGGAAGGGACGCGGCGGACGCCGGTCCTGGTGAGGCGTCCGCGACCGTGCCCGCCCCGAGCACGTCACCAGCCCACCCGGAGCAGACGGAGCAGCCGACCCCCACCCCTGAGGTGACGACTGCCCCGCCGACGGAGACGGAGGAGCCGGAGGAGACGACCGCGCCGCCGTCGGAGACCGACGGGACACCGGAGCCGAATACCGGCACCGACGACCCGGCCGCTACCGACGACAGCGAGCAGCCCGGGACGCCCACCGACTCTGCGGGTGGGGACAGCGAGTGGGGAGAGCCATTGGCCGAGTGCTCCACCAGTGCCTACACTGCCGGGTCGGCGCAGACTGAGGGGTTGCCCGAGGAGGTCGCTCGCACCGCGGTCGCGCTCGTCCGCGACGCGATGCGCTGTGATGAGCAGGCGCTGGTCGAGCGCGCCGCACGGGACGACACGTGGCTGTCCGTGGGCGAGGTCACCGCCCAGGAGGCGCTGTCCATCCCACAGGAGGACCCGCAATACCTGGTGATGGCGGCGCTGCTGACACAGACCGACTGGACGCTCCTGCAGCTGGGCACCCAGGAGCCCTTCTACGCCTGGCCCGCCGTCGCCGATACGGAGACGGCTTCCGAGGAGGACTGGCAAGACCTGCGCGAGGCGGGGGTCATGGACCCCGGCCTGCTGGAGGACATGCAGCGGCACGGTTACTACAACGGCTGGCGCGTCGGAATCACCAAGTCCGGCGAGTGGCGGGTGCTGGTCGCTGGTGACTGAGGTGTTGCAGCCCGGCCTCGCGCCGGCCGACTCGGTGCGCTGACCCGCTCGAGCGCGGGCCGCTCGACCGCTCGCGCTGCGCCCCTTCCCCGGCAGCGGCGGCGCTGCCATGCTGGGCCGCACCAGTCGGCATGCGGGTCGGCGGGATGGCCAGGGAGGTGCCCGTGGGGCAGCGGTTGCCGATCATCTACGTGCGTGGGTTCTCCGGCGGCCAGTCGGGGATCGACGCCTCGACCGACGATCCGTTCTACGGGTTCAACGTCGGCTCGACCCACGTGCGCGTCGGGGCGCACGGCACGCCCACGTTCTACCAGTTCGAGAGCCCGCTGCTTCGGCTGATGCTGGACCACGGCTACGAGCTGAAGGTGCACGGCGGCCAGCTGGCCTGGCTCACCGCCCAGCCGGAGGGCTCGGTTCCGGCGGCGACCATCTGGATCCACCGGTTCTATGACGTCTCGGCCTCCACCTTCGGGCAGGCGCCGCAGGAGTACAGCCTGGAGGCGGCCGCCGAGAGCCTGCTGGAGCTGATCGAGCTGGTGCGGGACAGGACCGGCGCGCCGCGGGTGTTCCTGGTGGCGCACTCGATGGGGGGCCTGATCTGCCGGTGCCTGCTGCAGAAGGTGATCCCCGAGCGGCACGGCGAGGGCGCCGCCGTCGACTACGTCGACCGGCTGTTCACCTACGCCACGCCGCACGGCGGCATCGAGTTCGACATCGGGTTCGGGCTGATCGAGAAGGTCCGCGACCTGCTGGGGGTCCACGGGGCGGACATCTTCGGCCCGGACCGGATGTGGTCCTACCTCAACCCGGGGGACCCCGGCCCGCGACCCGGGGACTGGGACCCGCGGCAGGTGCCTGCGCACCTCTTCCCACCGGAGCGGATCTTCACGTTGGTCGGGACGAACCCGGAGGACTACGACGTGGCCCGGGGGTTGTCCTCCCGCGCCGTGGGGGTCAAGAGCGACGGGCTGGTGCAGATCGAGAACGCCTACGTCCCGCAGGCCCGGTTCGCCTACGTGCACCGCAGCCACTCCGGCCGCTACGGGATCGTGAACTCCGAGGAGGGGTACCAGAACCTGCGCCGGTTCCTGCTGGGCGACCTGGAGGTCACCGCCGACCTGGTCGGTGTGCGGCTGCCGGAGGACGGGGAGGAGGTGGTGTGGCAGGCCGAGGTCGAGCTGGCGGTCCGGGGGCTGCCGGTGCTGCTGCACCAGCAGGTGGCCGCGCATCACTGTCCGGTGATCCTGGAGCTGCCGGCCGACGACAGCGACCGGCCGCAGCCACTGGTGACCACGTTCCTGATCACCGACCCGGGACTGCGGCCGCCGTCGGCCCAGACCGCCCGGTACAAGCTGGACGTGCGGCTGCTGTCGCTGCGGCAGCGCCGCAGCGTGTTCGACTTCGGCGACCACCTGGAGCAGACGCCTGACTTCACCGGCACGCTCGTGGTCGACATCGGCGACCGGGACGGTCAGCTGGTGGCGTGGGCGGTGTGGCAGTCGGAGCTGAGCGTGCCGCTGCGTGACTATGCGCCGACCGGGCCGCCGCTGTCCGATGAGGACACCGCGCCCGGGCGGTGGGTCAAGCGCATCGGCTTGCCCGCGCATGCCCGGGAGTTCCTGGGCGAGCAGGCCGCGGTTCGGCTGACGGTGCGAGACCGTCACGGCGAGGGGACCGCGCCGGCCGAGGCCGGCCTGGGACGGGCCTGACCGCCATGGCAGCCTCACTCCCGACCACGATCGAGGGCGTGCTGACGCGGCTACGGGCCATCGACGGCTCGCTGCCCTCTGGTGACGGTGCGGCGGTGTTCAACCGGATGTACCTAACGGTCACCGAACGGGTGGCCGAGGCGATCGAGCGCGCCGAGTTCACCGACGCCGGGTTCATGGCTGAGCTGGACGTCCGGTTCGCGAACCTGTGGCTGGCTGCCTACGACGCTGTCGCGGCCGGCGACCAGCCGACGTCGGCCTGGCGACCGCTGTTCGAGACACGGGCAGCGGCAGGGGTGCTGCCGGTCCAGTTCGCGCTGGCGGGGATGAACGCCCACATCGAGCACGACCTTCCGCTGGCGGTGGTGGCCACCTGTCGTGCCCGCAGCCTGGATCCCGGCCCGGCGGTCCGGGAGGACTACGAGCGGGTTAACGCGGTGCTGGCGGGGGTGGAGTCAGAGATCCGCCGCTCGTTCCTGACCTGGGTCGGCAGGGGGGTCGACCAGGAGGTCGGCTCGGTGGTGCACCTGGTCAGCGCCTGGAACATCGACAAGGCCCGTGATGTCGCGTGGGTCACCGTGGAGATGCTGTGGGCGCTGCGGGCGCTGCGGCGGCTCTACGAGCGCTGTGTGGCCACGCTCAGTGACACCGTCGGCATGGCCTCCCGGGCGCTGCTGACGCCGGTGCCGGGGGTGCGCGGACCGATCGGGTGAGCGCCGGCGGGGCCGCCTGGGGCGCCCTGGCCGTTGTGGTCGTGGTGGTCGTGGTCGGCCGCCAGTGGGCTGGTCTCGTGTGCGACCGCCCTCCTGCTGAGGCAGGTCAACCCGACCGGGAGTCCGCTGGCGCAGGAGTGGTACGGCGACGTGCAGTCGGCCTCCTCGGCGCTCGATACTGAGCACGAAGCCGCTTCCCCTGGCCCACCTCCTGGGGCTGGCGTCCCTTTGCCGCGATCATCGGGTTCATGGCCGCCCGGCCACGGGGCCGTCTCCTCGGTGGCCTCCTCCGAGGGCCACCGACACGCCGGAGCATGGCCGCCATCCCCGTGGATGACCCGTCGGGCCCAGGAACGGCCGGCGACAGCTCAGACCCGCCCGAGTGGCCTACCTCGGCTCCGTGAGCAAGTCTTTCCCTCATGGCCAAGCACACGCTGACGATCAGCCTGGACGCAGAGATCACCGACGAGGCCGCCCTTGTCGAGTCCGTCCAGTCCGAGACGCCCGGGGACTCGCTGTCCCCGCAGGACATCCGCGAGGAGGACCGCGCCACTGCCACCCTGGTGGCAGGCGTCTCCAAGGCGCTCAAGGGTCTGTCGGTCCCGGGCGTGGAGATCGGTGAACCGAAGGTTGTCGCGCGCGACGAGTAGACCTGATCCACCGCACCAGTCCGGCCGACTCCGGTCGGGATGAGGACCGAGGGCGATCCCCAAGGAGCCGATCAGGAGGTGCTCCGGGGCCCCGTCTGCTGGCCACGCTGGTCGGTTGACGGCCTGCTCGGCCTCTGGTGGAGCGCCGATCAGATGTCGAAGTAACACCTGAACTCCATTCTCACCGAGTGTTGCGCAGGGCCGTGACCTGCGAGGATCCCATCGTACCGGTGCCTCCCTAGGTAGGTGATCGGCGTTTAGTAAGCACCCCACTATGCGAAAGCTATGGCAATGAGAACCCGCTCAAGCAGCCCGGGCGCGGATCTAGCCCTCGCCACCCACGGGCGCTTCCCTTCAGTCCAGCTCGGGTGCCATTCCCTCCAGGAGTCGCTCCAGGAGCAGACGCCAGCCGTCTTCTGACAGCGGCTCGTCCCAGACCGGTGCGAGTGCGGCGACGCCGACCAGGAGCGCGTTGAAGAACTTCGCGACAGTCGCAGGGTCCAGATCCTCGGTGAGGCTGCCCTCGCGCTGACCGCGGGCTATCAGCGCGGCCAGCTCCTCGTTGGAAGCCTCCACCCGCTGCCTCATCACCTCATGGAGCCGGGGCTCGCGGCGCGCAGCGACCAGGGCTTCCATCGCCATCGGCCGCATTCCCAGGTCGGGGTCGGAGGCCAGTGCCGGCCCGATTGTGGCGATGATCTGACGGGCATCTAGATCCCCGAGCGCCTCCAGCTGCTCCAGGGCGGTGGTGCGCTCTTGCAGTCCGGTCGCGGCCAGCAGCAGCTCGTGCCGGCCGGCGAAGTGGGCGTAAATCGCGCCGGTAGTCATCCCGGCCCGCTTGGCGATCTCTTGCACCCGGGCGCCCTCGTAGCCACGCTCGGCGAACACCTCGGCCGCGGCGCGCAGGATGCGCTCCCGTCCGGTGCCGCGCCCGGAGGCGCGCTTCGTCTCGTCCTCAGTTGTCATGAGCCCAGCGTCTCACACACAGAACGTTCTTTACGTTGACATCACGTGGTGCTCCATGGTTCTCTAGATAAAGAACGTTATCTATGACTCTGAGGAGAGCGACATGCGACGGATGTGGAAGGCCGCGGCCGGCGCGGCGCTGGCGGTCGGAGCGGCGCTGGCCGCGCCGGCCGCCGGTGCGGTGGACGCGGTGGGCGTGGTGGAGGAGGGCGTCGAGGTGGACGGTGAGCGGATCGATGAGTGGATGCAGGACCGGATGGGCGCCCACGGGATCCCGGGTGCTGCGGTGGCGGTGGTGCGCGGTGGTGAGGTGGTGCACCTGGCCGGGTACGGGGTCGCCGACCCTGAGGGCACGCCGGTGACGCCGCACACGCCTTTCGTCATCGGCTCGGCCAGCAAGCCGTTCACCGCGATGGTGGTGCGGCAGCTGGTCCAGGAAGGAGAGCTGTCGCTGCAGGACCGGGTCGAGCCCTACCTGAGCGGGCTGGTCGAGGAGATGCCTGCCGGGTTCGAGGACGTCACCGTCGGCCAGCTGCTCAACCACACTGGCGGGCTGGGCATGGAGGTGGGGCTGGCAGGCACGGTGGAGGTCCACGAGGGTGAGGACGCCCTGGACCGCCGGGTGGCCGAGCTGCTGGACCAGCCGCTAGCCCGGGAACCGGGCCAGGAGTGGGAGTACAGCAACGCCGGGGCCATGCTCCTGGCGGCGGTGGTGGAGCAGGTCACCGGGGAACGGTTCGCTGACCAGCTGCGCGGCCGGGTCTTCGACCCGCTGCAGATGAGCGACAGCTTCGCCTCCGAGGAGGATCCCCGAGCCGAGGCCCTGGCCACCGGGCACTGGTCCTGGTTCGGCCAGTGGCGAGCCTCGGGCCTGCCGTACGACAACGCCGGCGTGGCGATGGGCTACATCGGCTCTTCGGCCCACGACCTGGCTCGCTTCCTCCAGGCTCACCTGGGCCACCACGACGGGCCCGGCGTCATCCCAGCCACGGCAGCCGAGATGGCCGCCGGTCCGGTGGCCGACACCGGCTGGGACTTCCCGCTAGAGGGCGGCTACGGGCTGGGCTGGTTCGTCGACGACCTCGGCGGCGAACCCGTGGTCAGCCACTCGGGCTCCCTGGGCCACTTCACCGCCCACCTGGTGATGGCCCCCGGGGCCGATGACCTCGGCGTGGCGGTGCTGTCCAACGCGAGCGCCTTCGTCGCATCCGGGCACGAGGGGCAGTACGACCTGAGCCTGGGGCTGACCCGGATGCTGCTGGACCAGGACCCCGAGCCGACGACGGCCAGCCCGCTGATGACCGTCGTGGTGCCTGTGGCCTGCTGGGCGCTGCCGGTGCTGCTGACGGTTGCCGCCGCGCGGTTCCTGCTGGTCACCCGCCGCCGCTACGCCGGAACCGTCCAGGCCAGCCGACGCGTCTGGGCACGGCTGGTGGCCCTGCCCGCCGCGGCCTACCTGGCCCTGGGCGCAGTGATCCTGACCACGGTGCCGCTGGCATCGGCGCGCCACTTCTACCCCGACGCCGGGTGGGGACTGACCGTGAGCGCCTACCTGGCCCTCAGCTGGGCGGTGCTGCGCACGGTGCTGGCCGCGACCGCGCTCACCTCAGCAACCAGGAAGCCGGGAGCCGACACCGCGACCGGCGAGCACCGGTCTGCCAGGCGCCCACAGCCGGTCCCTCTCACCCGCTGAGAAGCACACACGCCCCGACTTCTAGCCGGCCACCGGCGCACGCACCCGCGGCCACCGACCACCACCCCAGAAGGGAGACCCGATGTTCACACCACGACGCATCACCTACAGCGTGCTCGGCCTCTGCGTCGGCCTGGCAACCCTGTTCGGGGTGGCCGCGGCAGGGATGAGCACCCTGATGCGCACCCCGGCGCTGCCGGTCGCAGACCCCCAGCACCCGTGGCCCGAGCCTGTCCCCTCCTCCGATGGCCCCATCGTGGTCGCGGTCGCCCTCGGCCAGAGCGGCACGGTGGCCAGTGACGCTCTGGCCCCATACGAGGTGTTCGCGAGCTCACCGCGGTTCCAGGTGTACACCATCGCCCAGACCCGCGGCGCCACCCACCTGGCAGGCGGACCGGCGGCCCTGCCGGTGCACACCTTCGGCGACGCCGACCGCGGCACGGCGCCCGAGCCCGACATCATCGTCATCCCCGCCGTCGGGGACCCCGCCGGCCCCCAGGAAGCACAGCTGCGCCGATGGGCCCGACGGCAGGCCGACCGCGGCGCCCACGTGCTGGGGGTATGCGCCGGGTCCCGGGTGCTGGGCGCCGCCGGACTGCTGGATGGCCGGCAGGCCACCTCGCACTGGGACACCATCACCCGCCAGGAGGCCGACTACCCGCAGACCGACTGGATCCGCGGCCGCCGCTACGTCCAGGACGGACCGGTGACCACCACCGCCGGAGTCACCTCTGGGATCCCAGCGGCACTGAAACTGGTGCAGGACTTCGCCGGCGAAACCGAAGCCCGCCGAGTCGCTGACCTGGTCGACTACCCCGGCTGGACACCGGACTCCACCACCATCCCCGGCCACCGGTTCACCCTCTCCGACGTGCCGATGATGCTGGCCAGGGGCCTGCCGTGGTTCCGGCCCACCTACGCCGTCGCACTGGCCGACGGCATGAGCGAGCTCGACATCGCCGCCGCCTTCGAGGTCTACGACGTCTCCGCCGCCGCCCGCACCCTGGCAGTCACCCCCGACGACGGTGCGATCACCACCCGTCACGGCCTCGTCCTGCTGCCCACCCCGCAGAGCGCGGCCACCACCACGCCGACCCGACTCCTCGTGCCCGGAGCAGCCCACCCCGACCAGGTTGCGCCCGCGATGCGCCACTGGGCAGCAGCCCACGAAGCAGAAGTGACGCCCCTGAGCAGCGCCGGCAACGGCCACTTCGACGCCGCACTGGAAGACCTCGCGCGACACGCCGACCGCAACATCGCCGCCTCCAGCGCCAAACGACTCGACTACCCCACCGAGCACCTCACTCTCGCGGGCAACGGGTGGCAGTGGCGACCCCCAGCGCTGTTCGGCCTCAGCCTCCTTTTGGCCACCGTTGTCGGCTCCCTGCCGGCCATCGGACGACGAGCCGTCCGCGTCGGCCGCGCCAGGTGATAGCCGGGGTCGGAGGCGAGGCACCGGCGGCCTGGGCTGCTGTCGGGTCGCCTCAGCCAACCCGCAGTGTTCAGGACTGACTGAGCTTGGCCTCGACTCCGAAGTACGCTGCACACACGCCGCGACGCCGTCGCGTGCGGACCGCGCGTGGGGCTCGACGGCTTTCTTCTGTGGCATCTGTTCGCAAGCTGAGGCTCGCGACTACGGCGGTGCACTCAAAGATGCCAGGCGCGCTTCAGCCGTTGTCGGCGGCCTCTGTTCCGTTGCTTGCCACCGACAAGGCCGTGACCGGTGAGCAGCCTTTGCAGTCCTGGGCAGGAGCCTTTCGCTGGCCCGACGAATCGGGCAAACGAGGCTGCGTGCTCAAGCAGTGCCCGCCCGGGCCGCCCAGGCGGCGATCTCTGCGCGGTTGCGCAGGCCCAAGCGGGTGCGGATGTGCTCCACGTGGGACTCGGCCGTGCGCGGTGAGATGACCAGTCGGGTGGCTATCTCCCGGTCAGTGAGGCCCAGCGCCACCAGGTTGGCCACCTCCACCTGGCGGGCGGTCAACGGCCCGGCGCCAGACCGGTCCGCCGCCCGGAGGACTGGGGGGCCGGCCGACGGGCCGCCCAGCGCGAGGGCGAGCGCCGCGGGCCGATCCAGGGCGCTGCCCTCGCCGTACCGGGCCGACCACCGGTGCGGCCCTAGAGCCTGGCGGGCCGCCTCCAGGTAGTCGTGCTGCAGCGCGACGACCGGGGCGGGTGCCTCGGCGGGGATGGAGCGCCACAGGGCGTCCTCGGCGCCGCTGAGGCGGGCGGCGTGGCTCCACTGCTGCTGCGCGGATGCGGCACAGGCGAGCGCCCCGATGCACAGCGCGCTGCCGCTGCTGTCGTCCACGGCCTGCATCAGCACCAGCGCCTCCTGCTCCAGCTCGAGCGCCTGCCGGGCGTCGCCGCAGCGCAGCTGGACCAGGCCGAGCCCCCAGAGGGCGTGCGACTGGGTCCATGGGTTCCCGTGCTCGTTCAGGGCCAGGCTGCGGAGGAAAGCCTCGTTGGCGTCGTCGAGGCGCCGCTGGAGCAGCGTGACCACCCCGATATCGGCCCAGCAGAAGGCGGCGAGCCGGTTATCGATGCGCACGTACAGGGCGGCCGCCTCGCGCAGCAGGGCCTCGGCGGCGTCGAGGTCACCGCCGAAGAGGGCGGCCTGCCCAAGATACTGGGTCGACATCGCCACCACGGTCGGATCGCCACTGGCCTCGGCCAGATCCCGGGCCTCGGTGAGGAGCGGCGCCGCTACCGCCGGGTCGGTGCCCGCGAGGGCCAGGTAGCCGGCGACGGCCAGCGCCCTGGCCCTGTCCGGGTGGTCGGGGCACGCTGCCAAGAGCATGTCGAGTCGGTGCCGGCCCTCGGCGAGCCGTCCGCGGGCCTCCCAGTAGAGCCAAAGGTCGCTGGCGATCGCCAGTCCGGCGGGCTCCTCGCCCGGGGTTGCGGCGCAGTAGTCCAGGGCGGCGCTGATCTCGTGGTGGTGCCGGCCCAGCTGGTCGAAGGCGGCCACCTGGTCGGGGCCGAGGAACTGCTGGGCGGCCGAGGCGGTCATCGCGGAGCACCACCGCTGGTGCCGCTGCTGGAGCCGGTCGGTTTCCTCGGACGCGGCGAGCCGGTCGCGGCCGAAGGCGCGGACGGTGTCCAGCATCCGGAACTGCGCGCGGCCCTGGACGGTGACCTCCAGGAGGGAGGCGTCGACGAGCCCGGTCAGCGCGTCCAGGAGCCGGTGCGCCGGCAGGGCGTCGTCGGAGCAGACCGCCTCCGCGGCCTCCACGTCGAAGCCGCCCGCGAAGACCGAGGCCCGCCGCCACAGCAGTCGCTGGGGCTCCTCCAGCAGGTCGTGGCTCCACTGCATGGTCGCCAGCAGCGTCCGGTGCCGCTCGGGGACGGTCGCCCCCGACCGCCGCAGCAAGGTGAACCTGTCGTCGAGACGGTGGAGGACCTCCGCGGGGCTCAGGGTGCGCAGCCGCACGGCCGCCAGCTCGATCGCCAGCGGCAGCCCGTCCAGTCGGCGGCAGATCTCCAGCAGCTGCGGGCCGTCGGCGGGGGCGAGCCGCAGCGCCGGCGCGGCCGCCTGCGCCCGCTCCTGCAGCAGCTGCACGGCCTCGCCGGGCCGGCCCTGGCCCGCCACCGCCTCACGAGAGACGCCCAGCGGGGGCACGACGAGCAGGGACTCCCCGTCCACGTCCAGCGGCAACCGGCTCGTAGCCAGCACCGACAGCTGGGGGCACGCGCCGAGGAGAGCGTGCACCACGACAGCGGCGGCATCGCGCACGTGCTCGCAGTTGTCGAGCACGACCAGCACGCGCTGGTCCCCGATGACCTGGGTCACGTAGTCGGTGAGCACGTCGGCCGAGGGGTCCCGCACCCCCAGCGCGGCCGCGACCTGCTGCGGGACCAGGTCGGCCGTCTGCACGGCCGTCAGGTCCACCAGGAAAGTGCCGTCCGGGTACCTGTCCGCGAGATCGCTAGCGGCCCGCAGCGCGAGCCTGGTCTTGCCGACGCCGCCGGGCCCGACGAGGGTCAGCAGCCGGGAGGCCGGCAACAGGCGGCGCACGTCCGAAAGCTCCTGCCGTCGGCCGACGAAGGAGGTGCGTTCCGGTCGCGCCACAGCGTGCGGGACCCTCATCGCGTCAACGTACTCCAGCCCGGCACGCCCGTACAGGAATCCGGAGAACTACCGATGCCCGGTGGCGCCGCGTCGCCCACGCTTGGGGCGTGAGCAGACAACAGGAACAGGGCACCGACCGGGACCCTGAGCCGCTCCTCTTCCTCGTGGAGCTGCGGGCAGCCATCGGCGTGCCCACCGACCTCAACGCCATGCGGGGGTCCCTGTACGCAGCGATCACCAAGCTGCAGTACGGCGGTGTGGACATCGGCCAGGCGGACGCGTTCCTACTCCCGGGTGATGCCCGGTGCCTCTGCCTAGTGCAGTCCTCCGACCAGGCCTCGGTCGCGCTCGCCTGCGACGCCGCCGGTCTGACGGCCGCTCCGGTCCACGAGGTCCACCGGTTGCCGGCACCAAGCCGCGCCTTCCGCGACCCCCAGGCGGAGCAGCCCACCGTCCCGGCTGCCGTGGTCGGCATCGCCCCGGAGACACCATGATCGAGGCGCGGCAGTTGACCAAGACCTACGGCCGCACCAGGGCCGTCACCGATCTGTCGTTCGCCGTCAGTCCGGGACGGGTCACTGGCTTCCTCGGGCCGAACGGCGCGGGCAAGTCGACGACCATGCGCCTCATCATGGGACTCGACCGTCCCACGGATGGCCAGGTGACCATCGGAGGCCAAGCCCTCCGCGACTACCCCCGACCGCTGCGGGTCGTCGGCGCCCTGCTGGACCCGGGGGCCATGCACAGCAGCCGCAGCGCCTACCACCACCTGCTGGCGCTCGGGCTGACCAATGCGATCCCCCGGCAACGGGTGGAGGAGGTGCTCGCCATGGTCGGCCTCACGGACGTGGCCCGCCGGCGGGTCCGTACCTACAGCCTGGGCATGCGGCAACGAGCGGGCATTGCGGCAGCCCTGCTCGGCGATCCGGAGGTCATCCTGCTGGACGAGCCGGTCAACGGCCTGGACCTTGACGGCATCCGGTGGATGAGGGGACTGCTCCGCCGGCTGGCCGGGGAAGGCCGCACCGTCTTCGTCTCCTCCCACCTCATGAGCGAGATGGAGCTCATCGCCGACCATCTCGTGGTGCTGGGCAAGGGGCGCCTGCTGGCCGATGTGCCGATCGAGGTGATGCACGGCGGCTCGGGACCGCGGGTGGTCGTGCACTCCCCTCACGCGGCGGCTCTGCGGGAGGTCCTGGCGCGAGACCAGGCGGCGGTGACCATGACCGGCGCCAACGAGCTCTCGGTCGTCGGAGTGCCAGGGTTCCAGATCGCGAAGGTCGCCCTCGACCACGGCTTCCTCGTCGAGGAGCTCAGGACCGCCGAGACCTCCCTGGAGGACGCCTATCTCTCCTTGACGCAGGGCGATGTGGAGTACCCCGTCGGCGGGACCGAGCCCCGGCAGCGGGAGGGGACACAGTGAACGGCCGCCGCTCCCTGCCGCGACGCGTCATCCTCGCCGAGCTGGTCAAGCTGGGCAGCCTGCCCTCGAGCATCTGGTTCCTCGCGACGACCTCCGTCGTGATCGTGGGCTTCGGCGTCTACGGCGCCATCGGCCAGACCGTGCAGGAGGACATGGGCCTGGCCACCTACGACCCATTGGGCGGGACGCTGGGCGGAATCAGCTCGGCTGCGGTGGTCGTGGGCACGCTCGGCGGGCTCTTCGTCACGGGTGAGTACATCAACCGCATGGTGCGCACCACATTCAGCGCCGTGCCCCGACGCTGGGAGGTGGTCCTGGCCAAGGCCGTCGCGGTCGCGGCCGCGACGTTCCTGGTCGTCCTCGCCTCGCTAGCCCTGACACTGGGCGCAGCCGCCCTGATCCTGGGCAACCGCGGAATGTCCCTGGCGCTCGGGGCACCTGGCGCCGCGCGTGCCCTGGTCGGGTCGGCGCTGTTCCTCGCGCTCGTCGGTGTGATCGGGGTGGCACTCGGGTGGCTGTTGCGGTCGACCGCGGGGGTGCTCACCGCCATCGTCGGACTCCTGTACGTCCTGCCGATCATCAGCATCCTCCTTCCCCGCTCCGTGGGCGAGCACGTGATCCCGTACCTGCCCAACAACGCCGGGGTGGCCGTCATGCAGCTGGAGAGCTCCGGCCTGCTGACACCGTGGACCGGCTTCGGGCTCTTCGCGGCCTACGCGCTGCTCGCCCTCGCCCTCGCCGCCGCCGTCATCGAGATGCGGGACACATGACCAACACCGACCACCCCTGTCATCCACCAGCGGCTGGCCTGGCACACCACAGACAGCGAGCACTCACCAGGAGAACCTCATGACCGCCACCTACCACTCCCCGCGAGGCGCTACCTCCCAGCTCCGGCCCCTGTCCGCCGGGCCGGATGACCGATCCCTGCGACCCTTGCTGGTGTTCGCGGCCGTCGCCCTCCCGGTGGGCTGGCTCCTGCTCTCCCTCTACCAGATCCTTGACCTGCCGCAGGAGCTATTCGTCCTCGGGGCCACCTTTCTCGGGCTGGTCACTCCCGCGCTCGCACTCACCTACCGGCAGCGCGGTCGCGCAGGCGTATACGCGCTCCTGAAAGATGCGGTCAGGCCGTCTCGGCCGCTCTGGTGGACCCCGCTGGCCGTGCTGGTCCTGCCGGTCCTCGTGTGGGGCACGGCCTCACTCTTCGGCGGTGCACAACCGCTGACCGCCTCGTTGCTGATCGAGGCGGGAGTCCTGTTCGTGAGTGCCGCGCTGATCATCAACATCTGGGAGGAGATGGCCTGGACCGGGTTCGTGCAGCGGCGGGCCATGGCGCGGTGGGGTCTCCTCATCGGCAGTGTTGTCACCGGCCTGCTGTTCGCGGCCATCCACCTGCCGCTGGCCTTCGACGGTGCCTCCGGCGCCGGCGATGTCGGTCTGGGTGTCGCCGTCCTGCTCGGGACCGGCATCGGCCTGCGCCTGCTGATCGCCCGCCTGGATGTCTGGAGCGGTCGCAGCCTGTTGACGATCGGCCTCCTGCACGCCTCGTTCAACACCACCGCGGTCTTCATCGATCCTGCCTACGACTGGATCCGTCTGGGCGTCACGATCCTGCTCGGCGTTCTCGCCGTCACCGTCCCTAGCCGGAGGACTTGAGCACCTCTCCCCGGGCCCAAAAATCACCCGAGCCTGCGCCCCTCCCGCGGGCGCACTACCGCAGGCAAGCGCGTGTGCGGTTGCAGGCGGTTCGCGGTGTACTCCTGGGCGCCGGCCGCGACGCCGGAAGCAGCGGCTCGCCCCCGGGGGGCGGCCCGGCCGGGGAGTGCCGGTCAGTGCGAGCGCTGCGGCGCCGCGCCCTCCTCGAGGCGGCGCAGCCCCTCGAACAGGGTGTGGAACGGCGACGGCGCGCTCCACCGGTACCGGCTGATCCGGTACGACGCCTGCTCGATCGGGGTGCGCCACCGGGTGGCGAACTGGTAGATGCGGTGGAAGGCCGCCAGGTCGGCGGACCGCGCATGGACCGGGCGGCGCTTGGTTGCATTACGGTAACGAAGCCTTGTGCATCCCTCTCCTGAAGAGCACGCTTAGGTCACGAATAGGTCAAGGAATCGTCTGGTGCAGTCCAGACGTGGGGGGGCGCACATGGCTGGGCGGCGGTTCACGGTGGTGGCAGCGGCAGCGGGACTGCTGCTGGCTGGATGTGGTGTGGGCGGCGAGGGGCAGGTTGTCGAGGCGGACGCGGCCGACCAGGAGACGCACTCCGAGCGCGAGGCCGACGAGGGCCGGGAGCAGGAGAGCGACGCGGCGACCGAGAACCGGGCCAAGCAGGCCGAGAAGAGGGCTGAGCGGGCTGAGGAGCGGGCGCGTCAGGCCGAGAAGAGGGCCGAGGAAGCGAAGACCAAGGCCGCCCAGGCCCAGTCGAGGGAACCAGGGTCCGTGGACGCTGACGCCGTCGCTGAAGAGCTGGCCCAGAGGCCCGAGCTGCAGCGGATGTCGCTGGACATCGGATGGGAAAGCGTCACGGACGCCGAACGTGAAGCCTTCTGCGCGTCTTGGGCGATGGACGGTGACGTTCGCGAGCTGATCCTCGACGCCACGATCGAGGCCGCCCGGGGCGTCATCGAG
Source organism: Ornithinicoccus halotolerans (assembly GCF_009602535.1). GTDB lineage: Bacteria > Actinomycetota > Actinomycetes > Actinomycetales > Dermatophilaceae > Ornithinicoccus > Ornithinicoccus halotolerans. The sequence continues at coordinate 80,325 of NZ_WIQI01000001.1, forward strand.
CGGGACGTAGCCAGTGCCTACTACGACGAGAAGTGCTCCTGACCGGTCCCAGGCCGGGACGACGGCCGGTGATCCCAGCGCGGCGCCGGCCGCGATGACCAGCGGTCCGGCGGCGTCGCCGGTGTCGGAGCACAGCCGCCAGACGCCCAGGAACGCGGACCTGTCTCTAACGGGTGCGACGTCGGCGCCGATCGTCATGTCGACGCCGTGCTCGGTGCAGAGCTCTCGGAGCATCCCCGCCCCCGGCGGCACAGCCGGGCGACCGCGGCGGGAACCGCGGTGAAGGCGCTCCCAACGGGGGAGCAGGGGCTACTGCCGGTACAGCCAGACCTCGACCTCGTCAGGGCTGACGCGGCGACCGATGCGCTGGGCGGCCTCGCGTGCCCACCGGTCCACCAGCTCGACGTAGGACCGGTACGTGCTGGCCCGCCACTGCGGCAGCGTGCTCAGGGTTGTCCACCGGTAGCGGTCGCGCAGGACGGTCGCGACGACGGTGTCCATGATGACGGCCCGGTGCTCGGCATCGCCGGCACCGGCGAAGTACAGGTATTTGGTGAAGAACGCCGGGCCGAGCTCACGGATGCGGTGGTCGCCGCGGGGCTTCATGCTCTGGTAGGCGGCCACCGGGTCGGTCGCGGCCAGTTTGCCCGCGCCGTGAAGCCGGGTGGCGGCCTCGACGGATCCCAGGGCAGCCACGGCCCCGACCCGGGCGCGCTGGTTGCGGTACCCGCTCCCGGTGCCCCACGCCAGGACGTGCCACAGCAGCCGGAGTACCGCCTCGGTGTCGCCGGTGGCGGTGTCCTCGGCGAGCGCGAACAGCTGGCCGCGGGTGATGCCTGGCCGCCCGTCGCGTCCGGCGGGGGTCTGCAGCGGTCCTCCCGGCAGCCCATGCTCGGTCAACCGGGAGTCCCACCAGCGGGGATCGACGGGAACCCAGTGCTCGTGAACGTGGGCGTGCCGGCTGGTGGAGGCGAGCGCCGTGACCAAGTCGGGCGGGACGGGCAGGTTCACCGAGGGGGACTGGCTCATCCGCGACAGCATGGCAGAGGTCCGCACGTCGCTCACGGATCGCCACGGGGGGCCCAGGCAGTGCGGCTGCTCAGCCCGGCGTGACCTGCCGGGACTGGCTCTGGCGGGCGGAGTTCTAACGGCAGCGGCACGGCAGGTGACCGGGGACGGACGGCGCCGGTACGCAGCCGCACCGGCGCGTGGAGCTCCCTTGCCGCGGCGCGTTCCCGCGCCAGCCCCGCGTGGTCAAGCCGCTCCGGGTCCACGGCGGTACTGCGAGAGTCGGGTTTGGGGGGCCTGTTGCACCGAGGCTGTGAAGCCGATGAGTGCGACCAGAAGCGGGTCGTAGCCGCCAGTCGCTGGGTGAGCCGGTCACGAACGGGACCTGCTCGACGGCCGCCCCCGAGCCCGCTGCTTCAGCGTCGGTGCGAGCTGGAGCAACTCTTCGGCGTCCTGGCGCAGGTCCACGCGCATCGCGCCGGCGGGCAGTCGCCAGGACAGGCCGCTGTCGGCTGGCACGCCGGTGGGCAGGATCCGTCGCCAGGTCTCGCCTCGTTCTCGCCAGCCGTCATCGCCCAGCTCGAGGGCCTGCGCATCGGTGGCGTTGGTGTAGGAGTACTCGATGATGCCGTCGGTGGCCTGCAGGACCTGGTCGTAGGCGTCCTGGTTGGTGAACAGCATCACGTACAGCGACCGGTCGTCCTCCGGGTCGGGTAGCAAAGTCAGCGCGTGGCGGGCAGCCTGGACAGGCCGACGGAGGCGCACCACTTTGCCAGCCCGCCTGGTGGTGTCGGTAGGACCGTCTTGTCTCGTCGGCTAGGCAGGCTGCCCGGATCTCCTCGGTGAGTTCGGCGATCGGGTCGGGGGTCGGGACGACCTGCAGGTGCCGGCCGCGTCCGCGGTCGGCGGCCGTGACTGGCTGGGAGGGTGGGGGACCGAACGGTAGTGGAGCTGAGGGGGTCGGCTGGGAGGGCTGTGCCACGGCAGAGCTCCTGGGTAGGGGACGTGTCGCCGGGGGACAGTGCGTGCTGTGGTCGGTGGTGCACTCACCTGCATGTCGCCGGGGCTTGCGGCCAGCACGCACTCGGTGGAGATGTGGTGAGTCGTGGCGAGCGGCCAGGGGGGTGCTGTCAGGTGTTGTCGGTCTTGGGTTCGATGTGCCCGGTTTGCAGGATGGCCTGGTCTGGGGCGCCGTCTTGTTGACGTCGACGAAGGGGAGCAGCGCGTTGGGCCCCGCAGAGGTCGCCCGTGCGCGCGGGTGGGTGGTCGTGGCTGGCGAGGGGCTGCCGGTGGCTGCCGGGGCCGGGTGCCTGCGCGGGACCGGTAGGGGCGGCCTAGGCACAGCGCGTCGGCCACGCCCGTGATCCCGACACGCACCACGCGTACGGCGGGCTACTGGCAAGGAGCCACCCCGGGTGAGGCAGCCCCGGAAGTTCCGGCGTCGCGCACGCGCCGGTACGCCTGGTGCCTGGCGGGCCGGTCTGCGTCTTCGTGGCCGGCAGCTCACGCGCTGGGGGGTGACCTTAGTTGCGGGTGGCCGACCCGCGGTGTGAGGGTCTGACCTGCGATGACACGTGAACAGCGCCAACCTCGACCGCTGGTTAGGGTGGTAACCAGCGGTCGAGGTTGGCGCAATATTGGGCTCCGCGTCCGAAGTTCCCCACGCAGGTCGTGGGGCGTGTGATGCAGCTGCTAGTCGTTACAGCGAGGAGATCCTGTACGTCGCCCCTTGATGACGAAGCGGGCGATGTCCGGGCCGGGATATTCCCGCGGCGCGGCGACGGCACCGGCCGGACCAGGGCAGGCGGATCCTGCTCGCCGTCGCCGGCGGCTCCCGCAGCAACTGGGCGAGCAGGTGAGGGGCGTCGGGGTCGCTTCTGGCCGGTCGGGGTCGTCGCCTGTCGTCTCGAGAGCGGGGGCCCGGTCTGCGGGCTCCGACTGAGCCACCGGCTCTGGGAAGTCGGTGACCGGCGTCGTGTGCGGTTGGCGATGCGCTCGACGTGGTCGCGAGCCTTCTCCGTTCCGGTGCCGCCGACGGTCCGCGTCAGCCGCGACCGGATAGCGGTCTCCTTGCAGCGGGAAGGTCAGGCGGGCGCGGACCGCGGCCCCTCGTCATACCGGGGTTCGCAGCTGGTCCCATCGGGTACTTGGTGCATTCCCTTCTGGGCCTCCTTGGGCACGATGTCCTGCTCCTGGGACGTCTCCTGCTGCTGGGACGTCTGCTGCTGGCGCCAGTCGTGCACGGCGTCTGCTGCGACACCGGCGGAGAAGTCCCCGAGCCACAAACCTGCCACGCTGGCGAGGGCGACCAATGCCTTTCGTACCCGCCCCGGCGGCTTCGCCGGATGACTCGGCGGGGCATGGCCCGCGCTGTCGGTGTGGACGTTGACCTGGATGCCAAGCAGGGCTCTCAGCTCGGAACCGTGGCTGGCGCTCTCCACCTCCAGCCCGTACGCGACCGGAGTGAGCTCTCGCAGTGCCGCGCTGAGCGGCATCGCGCGAACGCGGCGGTCCTGGAGGGCTTGGTAGAGCTCAGTGTCGGGGTCGTCGGGTACGTCCGGGTCGGGCGGCTCGTTGAGGACCGCCAATGCCTGGGCGAGAATCCACCGTTCGTGCAGGGCCAGCAGCATGTTCCCAGCCGCCGCCGCGGTCGGCTCTGGTATCCGCACCGCCAGCCCTGTGGGCACGGGCACCGCCGGCAGCCCGCCCTCCACCGACGCCTCGACGTGCTGCCAGAGCCGCTCGGCCCGGGGCATCATGCGAGACAGGGTCCAGTCGAGGGAGGGTTCCAACCCCAGCTTCACGCGCACTTGGCCGCGCACCTGGTCCGTCACCGGCAGCACGCTGCCTGCCGAGCTGCCCATTCGTCCTAGTCCTTGATCGGAAGCGCTAGCGCCACGTTCCGGCTCCGGTGGCTGCACGACCATGGCGGTCCTCCCTCTCCCTGCATCTTCAGATTAGCGCCGGTTCGCGTGCGCTTGCCATGGTCAGTTTCATAGGGGCTCCTCACAGGCGTTGCTCCGTTGTGGTGTCCGGCGGCGCAGGGTGCCGGTGTCAGTCGTGACGAGCAATCACGTTCGCCGGGTCGTGCCCGGGCGCGGAGGGCCGGGTGGCTGGTGGTCGGTGGCAGGCGACGGGGTGGCGGGTGCGGTAGTGGGCGCGGGCGGTCGCGGCGGTGAAGTGGGCGGGGTCGTAGAAGACAGCTCTGCCGTGGACGCGGGTGGTGTAGATGCGGGGCCGGCCGGTGGTGTCGGTCTCTCGGCCGCTTAGGTCGCGCCGGGCGCTCTGGTGGGGGGTGGCGCCGCCGATGCGGATGCCGTTGGCCGCGGCCAGGTGGAGGGCTTCGTGGGTGTCGATGGCTCGGGGTGGGCGCTGACGGAGTAGGGCGCGAATGAGCTGTTCGCGGGTGTTGCCGCCGCGGTAGGAGGGCTGGTGGCCGTGGAAGAGCTCGCCGAGGATCTTGTCGGCGATGCGGTCGCCGGTGTGGGCGGCCCAGAGCCGTTGGGGGCGGGGGCAGCGCCGGTTGGCGGTGGGCGCTGAGGTTCTGGTGTTGAGGAGGGTCCAGCCGCCGGTGGCGAGCTTGCGGGCCAGCCGGGCTTCGAGGAGGTGGCGCAGGTCAGTGCTGGGGGAGTAATCGGTTCGGCGGATGAGGGCGACGGCGGTGGGGTGCAGTCTGCCGAGGCGGTTGCTCCAGTGGTGCAGGGAGACCCCGGCGCGACGGGTCTGGGCGTGAGTTCGTCGACGGGTCGTTCTGGCGGGAGCCGGGGCGGGGCACGAGCACGATGCTGACGCGGTTCGTCCGCTCCGGCGGGCACGTGCAGTGGCCGCGCCACTTCGAGTCCTTCGACTGGTAGCGCTCGCGACGGGCACCCTCATGGGCGGGCCGCCAGCCGTCCCGTTTGTCTCGACTGTGTGACATGTGCGTGTGTCACGGAATCCTGACGGTGGCGCTGTAGATCCCCAACCGCGGCACACCGAGGTACACGCACACTCGCGTGCGGGACACTGCGGCCGCCGGTGGGGCTCGCCTCTTGGCGCTCGGGGGTAGCGGTCGGCACCGGCCGGGAGCACCCTGGTGGGATGGACGGCGCCGTGGCCGCCGACCATTGGCTGGACGTCACTGCCGAGCTGCTGCAGCGGCCACTGACACGGTTCCCGCACGAGCTGGTACAGCGCGAGCTGCGGGCCACCTTCGAGGTGCGCACGGTCTCCTGGAACTGGGCAGACGGATCCACGCTAGGTTTCCACCTCGACCCTCCGGTCGGGGGCTGGGGTCCGGGGCTCGTGCCGCTCGAGCACCGGTTTGCCTACTACCGGCATCCGCTCATCCAGTGGTTCGGTGCTACTGGGGATCCCAGGCCGCAGACGGTCGGGCGGGTGCCGGCACAAATCAGTCCCGACCGGGACAAGGCCGCCATCGCAGAGCTCCTTGCCCCCGTCGGTACCGAGCAGCAGCTGTCGGTGCCGTACGTGCTGCAGCCCGGAACCCACCGGGCGTTTGTGCTGGCGCGATCCGTCGACGATTTCACCGATTCCGACCTGGTGTTGGCCGGGCGGCTGCAGCGGCTGTTCCAGGCGGTGCACGCGCAGGTGCGAGTGCTGGGTGCGATGTCGATGGTGAGCGTGGAGGAACTCCGGCGGGCCGGGCTGACCGGGCGGGAAGCCGCGGTCCTGGCGCTGGCCGCGCAGGGGCTGACTACCACGGCGATCGCCCACCGGCTCGGGATGGCTCCCGGCACGGCCCGCAAGCACCTGGAGCACATCTACCGCAAGCTCGGGGTGAGTGGCCGGGTGGAGGCCGTCCAGGTCGCGGCCATGCTCGCTGCAGAGGGCATCGCCCTGGAGGCCGAAGCTCCGCTCCCCGCTCCGTGAGACGTAATCCGGGCAGTCAACCCTGTAGCCCGGTCCAGGAGCTCCCGGTACCGGTCGCTGCCGTCGAACCGGGCCGGGTCGACCCCCGGCGCTCCAGACCATGCGCCCGTACACGTCGGGGTGGCCGACGGCGGCCTCCGTCCGGGCGTCTCTGTCCGCACACGGTATTGCTTACTCGTCCCCCGGGGGATGTGCCCTCCTGTAACCACGGGCGCAGGCACGGCTCACATCTCGCCCACCCCGATCATCGGGGTATTGCCCAGCGGCGGGTCCTAACGGCGCAGTCGGGAGTAGGCGGTGGCGGTTCAGCCTCCGGCACGGTTCTCGTGGCTGGTGTCAGGTTGTCTGCGGGACGAGCAGCACAGCTCACGTCGTGCCGTGTGCCTGGCACCGGGGGCCGGCGGCTGGCGGCCGGCGGCGAAGATGATCGCCAGGACGGCGCAGGCCAGCAGGGGTCCCCAACACGGGAAGGACCACTGGCCGAAGAGCAGCAGGGCGTTGAGCAGCTTTCGCTCCACCAGCCACAGGAACGCCGCCGCGGCCACGGTCGGGGCCGTGTAGGCGGGGATGCGCAGGTCATGGGGTCTCGTTTCGGTTGGCAGGCGCCACGGGGCGGGCCCGAAGCGGTGGTCTGGCCGGGTCGACCGTGCGCGTGCTGGCGGCCGGAGCAACCGCGCACGGTCAGCGGCGGGACCAGTCCAGGACCTGCTTAGCGGGGCGTCGTAGCTGGCCTCGATGGCGTCGGTGACCGAGTCGGCGACGCCGTCCAGGTAGCAGCCGGTCCACGTTGGCGAGCAGGTTGATCAGGTCGACTTGGTCCTCGGTGGCGTTGATGGCGTCGCGGACGTCGTCGCAGGCACGGTTGAGGACCCGCTGGACCTGGTCACGGGTGTACGGGCCGGGCTTGGGCGTGGTCATGGCCGGGAGTGTGCTGGGCCGGGTCGGTGGGGCAGTCGCCGCGACCGGGGCCGCCGGGGGCTAGCGGCCGGTGGCGGCCGGGGTGCGGCGCCAGGTGTCCGGGCCGGTGGCCTCGATGAGGCCAGCTTGGGTGAGCGCCCGGGCCAGTGCGCCGTTGTCGTCGACGTCAGCGAACCGCAGGTGGGCGGTGGCGCCGGCGGCGTCGCAGGTGCAGACGAGGTGGGCGAGCACGGCACCGGCTCGGTGCAGCTCGGGCGGCAGGGCGGTCAGGAAGTCCCAGCCGGTCGGTGGTGCCCACCCGGGCGGGGGGTCCGCGTGCTGGGACAGCGCGCGGCGCGGCGCGGCCGGCGGCAGGGTGTACTGGCCGGCGTCGGGATGGCGTGGCCGAACCGGACGGCGAGGGGTGAGGTCCAGGGTGTCCTGTACCGGCCGGGTCGTGTCCGGTCCGACCGGAGCCTCGCCGGGCCAGCGGTCGGGCGCGGGCCGGCGGTTGCCCGAGGGAAGCCCGAACCCACCGGTGGCGCCGGGTCCCTCGCCGTGCTGGCGGGGTTGCGGGGTGCCGGGGCGGGGCAGCAGCTGCAGCGGGTCGTGGGGGTCACGCAGGCGCAGGTCCGCCAGGGCGGGGGTGAGCAGCCCGCGGTCGGGGTGCAGGTGGCAGGCGGTCAGCGGGTGGTGGACCGGGTCGGCTCCGAGCAGGTGGGTGGTGATGGTCACGGTGGCGGGGTCGCCGGGCACCGGCAGGTTGCCCGGGTCGGTGAGGTCGGCGTCGGGGTGCGGGTCGGGCACGGCCAGGGTGATGCCCAGCCAGTAGCCGTAGGCCTGCTGATGCAGCCGATGCAGCTGGTCGCCGGTGTCCGGGCCGAACAGCCAGCTGGTGCGGGTCACCTCCTCCCGGTAGCGGCTGTCCCGTTCGGCCCAGGTCTGCACCGGCAGCCCGGAGAGCTGGACCTCCAGGGACTGCGCGGCCCGGGGCAGTGTGACGTGGACGTCGGCGCGGGTGCCGTTGTCCAGCCGGGCCTCCAGTCGCACCGGGTGGCCGTGGGTGGTGAGCCAGGCGGCCAGGGCGTGCTGGGCGGCCAGGTGCAGGTACCGGTCGAGCGGGTCGACCCCGTGTCGGGTCAGCGGGCACTGACGGGCCCGGCCGGCCTGGTGGGCGAAGTGGGGCCGGTTGACCTTGCCGGGCTTGGCGACCAGTTGGCCACCGCAGCCACCGGCGGCAGTGGAGCACCGGAACAGGTCGTGGCGGGCGCCGAGCGCGACGGCCTGGTCGTGGTCACCCGGCATCAGCAGCCAGGCGGTGCCTGCAGGGCCGTCGGTCACCGCGCACGGCAGCTGCTTGCGGCGCGGCCGCGGCGGTTCGGTGTCCGTGATCATGGCGATCCCCCTTGGTGCCGGTGGCGGCCCCTTGCCGCCGGCGGTGCAGGCACGGTAGCGGCCGGCACCGACAGCGGGTGCGGGTCACCCGGGGCAGTCGGTGAGGGGCAGGGCGGGGGTGCTCAGCCCTCGCCGGTCAAGGGTGCAGGTGGTCAGCTGGTGGCTGACCGTGGTTATCGAGTCGGGGTGGCGTGGGGCAGGCGGTCCGTGCGTCGGTGAAGGCGGCTGGGTGGGTTCGGCCGTCTCCGGTGGACGTTGTCGCTGGGGTGCATGAGCGGGTGGTGGCTGCTGTGCGGGAGGTCGTTGGGGGGTTGGCCGGGGAGGTTCTGTCGATGGAGCGCTGGGTGGCGTCGGGGTTGCGGGAGTGGGGGCCGCGGGTGGCGTATCCGGTGTCGTTGTCGGGGGGTGACCATGGCTGGGTCGTGGAGGGCGTGGCGGGGCAGGTTGCGTTGGTGCGGGTTGGTGGGTTGGGTCCGGGCATGGTGGTCGACTTGGCGGGGCTGTGGATCCGGCGGGTGCGGCTGGGTGGGTTCGTCTCGGCGCCTGTGGCGGTGCAGCCGGGCTTGTTCTGACTGGGGCGGTGGGGCCGGTCGTCGGGTGGTTAGGTGAAGTTAGGTCGTCTGGGCGGGTCGGGCTGGGTCGGCCGGGTGTTCCTGTGGGCCGTCAGCTGCTGCGGTGGTGTCGTGAAGGAGGGTCGCGTCCCGCCAGGCGCGTTGTGTCTTCAGGGCGCTGAGGCTGTGCTTGGTGCGGAACTGGGCTTGCGTGGTCCCGGCTGCCTGTTCTTGGGCGGCGATCTGGGCGAGCGCGGCGCGGTCGGGGTCGGTGCCTGGGTCGGCGTAGAACTTGCCGTCGCGTAGCAGCTGCTTGGTGGTGTCCAGGCTGGCGTCGAGACGGTCGGCGATCTGGGCACGGGTGAGGCCGGCCTGCTGGAGGCGGACCGCTTCGGTGCAGCGGGTGAGGCGCTCGTCGCGGGTGGCGGTGTTGAAGTCGTTGCGGCCGCGGTTGTTGCCCCGAGGCTCCCGGACGGGCTTGGCTGGGCGGGGCCGGGTGGGTGACCACGTCCACGTGGTGGCGCCGGCGGTCCCGGGCGGCAGCCAGGGCGCGAACAGGTCCGGTAGTCGGGGCAGGTCGGCGTGGGTGAGCTCGAGGACGGTCAGGTTGTGGCGGGCGGCGAGGCGTCGTTTGACGTCCATCCGGGCGGCGTAGGTGGGGTTGTCGGGCATGCCCCACAGCTCGACGTAGGTGCCGTCGGGCAGTAGCCAGTCCCCGCGGCGCTGACCGGTCGGGTTGAGCTCGGTGTCGGTCGGGTAGCGCGGTTCGCGGTCGTGGTCGATGCCGTGCTGGTGGAGGAAGTCGCAGATGGTCTTCTCGCCGAGGGACAGGCAGGTGTGGCCGTCGCGGGCGGCGATGGTGGTGCCGCGGCCGGTGCGGATGCCGTCGGTGGCCAGGCCAGAGGCGACCAGCAGGTGGGTCCACGGGTGTTCGCCGCGGCGGATGCAGAACCGCAGGAGGAGCAGCTGGTCGATGGTGGTGGGTGTGACCGGCTCGGCGGGGTTGACGTGGAGGGTGTCGAGCTGAGTCTCGAGCATGGGGGCGCCGTCGAACTCGAGAGGGCCGAGCATCCCGACGGCCCGGGCTGTGGTCTTGCGGTCGCACTGGACGCCTTCGGCGGCGGTGGCCAGGCATCCGTGGCAGTAGCCGAGCGGCTCGGTGCAGACCGGCGTGGTGAACGCGAGGCTGGCGCGGCCGCACAGCCGGCAGGGCGCGATGGTGCGGGTCAGGGTGTGGCTGCCGAAGAGGGCCTGACGCTGCCGGACGTACCGTTCGGTAGTGCGGAACGCCTCTGGCGGTTCAACCGGCGACGGCTCGGACTGCGGCAGCCAGGTTGTGGTCGGGGGAAACGGGCCGGTCGGCAGCAGCCGGCGGGTCGAGGCGAGCAACTCGACGCGGCCGGTGGGCAGGGGCTCGTTTGTTGGGTCCTTCTCGATCGAGTAGGGGATATCGAGCTCGTTACGTAACGCCCACGGGGTGCGGGGCAGCCAGGTGTCGGCGGCCTCGAACCCGAGCCGCGCGAGGTAGGCCCGGACGGGTCCAAGCAGCCGGCTGTCCTGGACGTACAACGCCCGGCGGCTCGGGACGTAGTAGGCCAGCCACCGGTAGCGCCGGGACCGGTCCGGGACGGATGCCCCGACGCGGATGAGGTCCTGGGTCCAGCGCGTGTGCAGGTTCGGGATGGTCCCGGCCGGCCAGTTGGGGTCGGACGCCGGGGCGAGGGGCTGTGCGACTGGGATGTCGGCGTCGGCCAGCATGGCCAGGGCCTGGTCGCGGTCGCGTTCGTCGGTCAGCACCAGGTGCCCGTGGGTGAGGACGCCGATGTGCCGGCGGGGCCTCCTTGTCGTACAGCTGCAGCGTGCGGGTCCGGCCGGGGACACCGGTCAGGGTGATGGTGAGGCCCTGGACCGGTGGTGGCGGCGGGGGCAGCTGCTGCAGCTGCTGGAGCGCCTCGCTGGCCTCGGGCATGGGGAGGGTGTGCGGCCGGTGGGGGCGGCGCTCGCCGGGGTTGCGGTGCCAGTGCGGGCCCGGCGGGTCATGGACGGTGAGGAACTCCTCGATCGCAGCGCCGAGATCGGGAAGCCCCGGCAGGTCAAGCCCGAGGCTCCCGTACCAGTAGTCAGAGACGATGGCGGTGCAGGTCACTGCAGACCGGGGGAGGGCGGCTCGGGCGTAGTCGGCGAGGCCGGCCAGGGTGGTCATGCCGATCTGTTCCAGGTCGTCGTCGTACAGGTAGCCCAGGTGGCGCTCGTCGGGTGACCCGCCGAACGAGGCGGGCGCCGCGACCGAGATCGCGTTGCGGTTGTCCGTGTTGTCGAAGTGGTGGATGAGCTCGACCTGGACGCTGGTGTGGCCGCGGCAGCCGGCGACGAACCGCTCGAGGGTGGCCTGGGGCTCGTCGCCGAAGGTGCTGAAGCCCAGCAGGGTGTGGCCGCCGGCCGGAGGCAGCACGACGTTCCGGCCGTGCCAGGCGATGCGGTAGTGGGTCATCGGTGCGGTGTTCCCCCTGGGTGGTGCGACCCGGGCCGGGCCTGTGCAGGAGCGTAGGTCAGGGCGGTGACTAGGGCTGGGCGGGCTGGCTCCCAGAGGGCGGGGTCATTGGGGGTCGCCGGGGCAGTGCGCGGGCGTGCCGTCGTCTCGGGTCCACCGGTGGGTGGGGTGCATCCCGCAGATGGCGAGGCCGCACGGCTGGGCAGAGAGGTCAGCGCGCGGTAGCGGTTGTGGGCGTGCTTGTGGGAGGTGAGGTGGACGGTGGCGAGGCGGACAGGTCGGTCATGGCTGGCACGGTGCCGGGTCCGGCTGGTCGGGCAGTCGCGCCGCGGCGGCCGGGGACTGCCGCTTGTTGCGCCCCGAGCTGCGCCAGGCCCTGCCCTGGCGGTCGTGGGACGTCAAGGACGTGTTCGGTGCTCGAGGAAGACGCGGTGGTGCTGGGCGGCCGCTATGAGCTCGGTGAGCTGCTGGGCCGGGTCGTCTGCGTCAGCAGCTACCCAGCACCGCGTTGGACGCCTTTGGGTCGCTGCTCAGCCGCAGGTGGCGGTGCTTCCTCCGCCGGAGTAGGCGCAGCTGTGGGCCAGCGTGCCGGCCTCGTTGCGCAGCACCGCCTTGTCGCCGGTGTTGTTCCAGATGTGGCCCCACCCGGCGTAGAGGTGCCCGGCGGTCGGTGAGCCCTTGCCGGAGTGGACGGTGACGGAGGCCCCGGACTTCAGTGTGAAGGTCGGGAACGTGAACCGGTGACCGGCCGCGTCCTGCAGCGTCCATCCGGTGAGCTTGCGGCCGTAGGCACTGCGGTTGGCGATGACGACCTTCTCGCCGTTGACGTTGCTGCTGGTGTCGCTGCCGGAGGGGTTGTAGGTGATCGAGGCGAGGCGCACCCCCTTGACGGGTGAGCCTGTGCCGCTCGTCGTCGTCACCGGGGCCGGGGTCCAGGCGACGGTCACGTTCCTGCAGCCCGCGGCCAGCTCCCGCAGCCGCCGTTTCTCCGCACCGTCGACGGCCAGCTTCCAGCGCAGCTTGACCACCGTCCACTCCCGCACGTAGCGGCAGCGGTTGTACTTCGGCAGCCACTGTGCCGGGTCGCGGTCGGCCTTGGAGCGGTTGACGGAGGCGGTCACCGCCACCAGCGCCCGCTTGTCGCCGAGGTCGTTGGCGAACCGCTGCCGCGTTGCGCCGTCCCACCGTCGGGCACCCGACCCCCACGCCTCGGCCAGCGCCACCATGTGGTCGACGTCGAGGTTGCCGGGTGCGGTGTGGACGACCTTGTCGTAGTAGGAGACCCACCGGCCGGACTTCACGGTGCAGCCACCGGTCACCGCCACGGTCGACTCCTGGCGCAGCACCTCGTGCCGGGTGTTCTGGCAGTCGCCGTCGGCGTCCACCCAGTGGCGGAACAGCGTGCGGTCGTAGCCACTGTTGGCCTCGGCCGCGACCGGCAGCCGCTCGACCGCGTCCCGCAGGCGGGTCTCCGCCGCGCCGGCGGTGCCCACCGGCCCCAGGAACATCACCAGCAGGGCGACGAGCAACGCGCCGACCGTCGCGCGTGGCAGGGCGCGGGACGCTGAGGAAGGGACGGGCACGGCAGCCTCCGGGCAGGAAGGGAGGGCTCCGGCGGAGCTACCCCAGGTGAGTGCCCGGAATCCCACGCCCGGACCTGTCGAGCATATGTCCCTGCAGGTCATTGCGCTGTAGGGCGGTGGTAACGATTCGGCATCAGGGAGGGGCGCGCCGCCTCGCGACGGCTAGCGTCACGTCCGTGACCGTCTGGTTCCAGCGGGCCGAGAGCGCCGTCATCGCCCTCGCCGTCCTCGTCGCCTTCGTCCAGCTCGGCTTCAGCTGGTGGTGGCTGCTGGTGCTGTTCCTGCTGGTCGACGTGTCGATGGTGGGCTACCTGGTGTCACCGCGGATCGGTGCCTGGACTTACAACGCCGGGCACAGCTACCTCGGTCCGGCAGCGTTGGCCGCCCTGGCGTGGGGGACCGGCTCATCGGTGGCAGCGTTCGTCACCTCGGTGTGGGCGTTCCACATCGCCGTGGACCGCCTGCTCGGGTACGGGCTGAAGCACCCGGACGACTTCACCCACACCCACCTGGGGCACATCGGCGGGCAGCGGGCCCGCGCCTGAGGTCAGCCTCTGGTGGCCGCGGCCGCGACGATCGAGGCGGCCGCGGACTCGATGTCCTGCCGGGGTGGTCCAGCGCCCGAGCGAGAGACGAAGGGCCGCCAGCGCACGGGCGTCCTTCAGGACCATCGCCGTCAGCACGGGGGAGGGGGTGTGGCTGCCGCTGTGGCAGGTTGACCCGGTCGGTAGAGGCGTTGAGGCTGGTCGCGCCCAGCTCCTCGTACACCTTCCGGTCGCGGCGGCACCTCTTCACCGTCGGCAGCGTCAGGATCACCGTGTGCTGCGGGGGAGCCGGTGTCGGTCGCCTAGCTGACCACGGGGTCTGTTACGGCGTATAGCGGCGTCCTGGACGGGGCGGCGTAGCCCATCCCCGGCGTGCAGCCGCCGGTCACAGGGTCTCCCCCAGGGCCGCGCGGCAGGTATCGATCATCATCCTCTGCACACTCGTGCACAGCTGCCTCCGGGGGGACTACGGGCCAGAGCGCATCCAGGCCAGCGAGGACAACCTGCACCAGCAGGTGTCCACGCCTGACCTGGGTCCTGCCGGCAGCGCAATGCGAAAGGCATGCGAAAGCGGGCCCCGCGGAGGGGCCCGCTTTCGCGTTTGCGCAGCTTAGGGCGCCGTTCCGGCGCGGACCTGGCTGGGTGTCTAGATGTCGAAGTACATCTCGAACTATCCCCGCGGCGTCGGCACGCGTTGGCAACGTTGACGGTAGCCCTCCCACGTGCGGAGATGTCCTCGACGCCGTTGGCCATAGTTGGTAGCCGCTGAGCGTCTTGCGGACTCTGTGCGGACTCAACCGGGCGCTCGCGGCGCCGCATGGAAGGGCGCGCCGCTGGGGTCATGTCGCTGCCTTGGCGAAGTCGCGGGAGCGGTAACCACTACGGTCGGCCGGTACACCCTCGACGCGTGGCTGGGACAGAGCAGCGACGACCCGAGCTTCCTCGAGGTACTCGCGCACAGGAACGGCTGTGCGCTGTGCCGTCGTGCTCGGCAAACTGCCAGGTCAGGAGCGCTGTGCATTGAACTGTGTTGGAGTGAGAACCGGACCCGCCACGTGCCTACTTCATGCCGGCCTGGAGACCACAACGCATATCAGCGACATCCCTCACCAGCACTTGCACCAGCCCATCGGTCCGACCATCACGTCACAGCTGGGGCACATCTCCCCCAGAGGGTGCACGGGGACACGAGGCGGCAGGCCGGGAGTGACTGTCACCTGGGCCCGACCCCGCATGGGCTCCGGGCGGTGTCGGTTCCCGCCAGTCAGTTCCTTGGCCAGCCGCAGGGTCACCTCGCTATAGCCCTGAGCGCGCAGTGCATCACGCAACGCCTTCGCCCCTCGGCCGGGGTTCGCCTTCAGCCACGCACGGCCGGCCGTCCTCCAGTTGCGGCGGCTGGCTCGTGCGTGCCCTCGAGCCCCAACTCGCCGTGGTGACGCGCTGGCACGAACCACAGGCGTCCGTGCTGCGCGGCTCACAGGTCCACCACCACGACGGTGATGTTGTCATGCCCGCCTTCGGCGATGGCTGCGGCGACCAGCGCCTCGCAGGCCGCGCCCGGGGACCCGACCGCCACCAGCTCTTGGATCGCGGCGTCGTCCAGCTCACCGGTCAGCCCGTCGGTGCACAACAGCAGCCGCCCGGTGGCCTCGGGCAGGACCTGGATGCTCGGGAACGGTGCCGTCTCCTGATCCAGTCCGAGCGCCTTGGTCAGCAGTGACTGGCCCGCGTGGGACCGGGCTTCCTCCTCGTTGATCTCGCCGAGGGCGACCAGTTCGGCGGCCTCGTTGTCGTCGGTCGTCAGGCGAGTGAGCTGGCCGCCCCGGTACAGGTAGGCGCGGCTGTCACCGACGTGGGCGATGCCGACGTCGCCGTCATCGTTGCGGTAGGCCGCCACCAGGGTGGTGCCCATCCCGGCGTGGGCGGGCCACCGCTGGGCGCTGCGCTCGATGTCGGCGTGGGCGGTCAGCACCGCCTCGAGGAGCCCCCATTCCACCCCCTGGTCCGTCCCGGCAAGGACGCGTGTGACGCTTCGGGTGGCCTGCTTGCTGGCGATGTCGCCGTGCGGGCATCCGCCCATCCCGTCGGCCACCACCCACACCTGTGGACCGATCCGGAAGGCGTCCTCATTGCGGGTCCGGACCAGGCCTTGGTGGGTCGAGCACGATGCCGCGTGTGTCCTGGGGTGCATGATCTGCTCCTCGTGGTCGCTGCCTCCCTATGAGGCCGCCTGAGGACAGATTCCTCGTTCTCGGGTCGTTGCGCTGGAGAAGGCAATACCCGGGATCACTCCGCCGGTGGGAATGGTTCTTCCAAGTCTGCGGCGGTCAGCACGCCACTGACGGATACCAGGTACTCGCCCAGTTCGTGCAAGCTCTTGAGCGGAACACCACGGTGCTTGTTGACTCGCCGCATCACCCGGTGAGCCCGCTGTTTGATCTCACTCGCGGCCACGTTGTCGCCGATTCCGGCCGCTGCCGCGGTAACCAAGTTGCCCGGAGCCGGCTGATCGTTGATCAGATGGACGAACATGTGCGCCAACTGGTATCGCTCGACCGGATTGAGGTCCACCTGGGCACCCGGGAACTCGGTGCCGATCCGTGCCAGTGCGTCAGCGTCACGACGAGGGTGCACCACCTTCAGCGTCTCCACCTGGTCTTGCGGTACCCGCTGGATGTCCAGTCGCAAGGTGATGCGCTCATCCAGGGGCCAGGACAGCACCCAGGTGCCCTGCTGCAGCATGATCAGCGCTCCGGGCTGGAATCGGCCGTCCTTGACCCACTGGCTCGTGGCGGATACGGGCACGCTTGGACTGTTCCTGAAGATCCAGCCATCCGGCGCGGCGCGGAAGTTCCCCAAGTCTCGAGGCGCCCATGGCCTCCGGATCCGGATCGCGCAGGTCGGTCCACGCCCGACGCCAGCCTCCTCCTGCCGCGGAAGCAGGCCAGAACCGTACTCCTCACCGCCGACCTGCAGAGTGAACTCTGCTCGCCACACCCGAGCCCGGGGGTTACCGGGATTCTCAAGGCTCATGCCGCCTCCTCACTGTCCGTCGTTCAAGGTCACCCGCCGAGGTTGGCCTTGCCCTCAAGAGGTGGCCCTACCGCGGCAGTCCCCTGGTGGGCAGCGCCACTCAGAACGATTGGGCGTTCGGTTCGGCTGGCACCCTCAGTAATGCTCGGCGATGTAGGCGTAGGCCCGGTCGAATAGCTCGCCGGCCGGGGGCAGGGCGTACTTCTTCAGGACCTTGCGAACTTCGATTCGCACCAGCCGGTCGCCCGCCTGGTCGGCAGACCAGCCGTCGTAGCGGACTTCTTTGACGATGCCGTCGACGTCGTAGACGACGTCGCTGATGATGTGGGGGGTCTCTGGTGGGGCGTACTGGTCGAAGATCTGGGTCAGGGCGCCGACGTTGGGGTCGGGCAGCAGGTCCAGGCCGCGCGTGCCGGCGGTGTCTTCGGCGTGCTCGGCGGCGGTGACGTCGCGGGCGAGCTCGAAGATCTCCCGCAGGAGGGCCTGGGAGTCCTGGGCCCGACCCACGGCGCGGTCGCGCAGCTGCTCTAGTCGTTCCGCGAGGCCGCGGTAGGCGGGATGGTCACCGTGGGGTCCGGCCATGCGTTTGCGGATGCGGCCGGCGATAGAGTCGATGACCTCATCGGCGGTCTTGGTCTTCACCTCGGCGTCGTCGGGATCGATCAGGCCCTCCTCGACGAGCTTGGCGATGGTCTCGACATCGGCGATGACGGCGGTGACCGAGGAGTCGGTGACGGTGACCTGGCCGATGTGGCCGTGCACCAGATCCAGGGTCTTGGCGCCAAGGCGGTGCCACAGCAGCTCGTTGCTGGTGTCGACCGGCATCACGGACTCATACACCTTGGACAGCCACCGGTAGTCCTCCCGGTGGGCATCCAGGCGCATGTCGGGGTAACAGGTCTCCCAGATGCCTTGCAGCAGCTGGAATCGGGCGGCGAACCGGTCCCGGGTCTTGCCGTCGGGGATGCGCTGCCGGGCTGCCTGAAGGGACTCGAACGTGGCGCTGGTCCGGTCGATGCCGGCGAACCGGTCCAGGACCTCGTCCAGCTCGTCGGTGAAAGTTTCGATGAGGGCGTCGAGCTCGATCTCGCGCTGCTTGGCTTCTGGGTTGGCCGGGGACATGGCGCGTGCGAACCCGTCGCCGAGGCCGACGTAGTCCACGATCAGCCCGTACCGCTTCTCCTGCCCGGTGTGCGGGTGCTTCCAGCGCCGGTTGGTGCGGGAGATCGTCTGGTACAGGGTGTGCAGCTTCATCGGCTTGTCCAGGTACATCACGCCCTCAATGGGTGCGTCGAACCCGGTGCCGAGCTTGGAGGTGACGATCAGGAACTTCAACGGCTCCCCTACTTTCCGGAACCGGTCTAGCAGGTCGTTCTCGGCGTGGGCGGACAGCTTGTACTCCTGCCACTCCGGCGGATCCTTCGAGCCGACCGACATGACCACCGCCGCCTCATCCGGTGCCTCACTCTCGCCTGCGCGGGCTAGGAGCTGGCGGGTCAGCTCGGCCTCGTAGGCCACGCACAGCGCCCGGTCGTTGACCACCACCTGGGCCTTCATCCCGAGCGGGTCGACGGTGGCGTAGAAGTGGGCGACCATGTCGGCCACCACCGCCTCGATCCGCTCGGGGTTGGAGAAGAACGTGGAGACCGTGGAGACCTTCTTGGTCAGGAACTCCCGCTGCTCGACGTCCAGCTCCTCGGCCTCGGCCAGCGTCTCGAACGCGGCCTCCAGGCCCTCCCGGTCGATGTGGAAGTCCACCAGGCGGGGCTGGACGTGGATCGGCACCGTGGTCCCGTCAGCGATAGAACGGTCCGAGTCGTAGGTGTTCAGCGCGTGCCCCGGGTCGTCGGGGTCACCGAACAGGGCGAAGGTGTTGCGGTCCAGGTCAGCGATGGGGGTGCCGGTGAACCCGAAGAACCGGGCGTTCGGCAGCGCCGCCCGCAGGTGGTTGCCCAGCTGGCCCTCCTGGGTCCGGTGGGCCTCATCGACCAGCACGATGATGTTGTCCCGCTCGTTCAGCAGGCCCGCGCCGGCGAACTTGTGCACCGTGGTGAACACCAGCCCGCGCTGGTCCCGCGCCAACGCGGCCCGCAGCTCAGCCGCCGACTCGGGCGTGGACAGGCGCGGCATGTCGGTGGTGCGGAACTGCTCATAGGTCTGGGCGACCAGCTGCACCCGGTCGGCGATCATCACCACCGTCGGGTTCGCCAACGCGGGGTCCCGCAGCAGTTGGGCCGCGGCGAACACCATCGCCAACGTCTTACCCGAGCCTTGGGTGTGGTGCACCAGCCCCTGGCGCTTGATCCCGTCCCGGGCGCGGGCGCAGATGGCCTCCACCGCCTCGTACTGGGGATAGCGGGCCAGGATCTTCACCAGCCGCGGGGCCTGCCCGTGACGGGTCTTCAGCTCGTACACGGTGTAGTTGGCCAGCACGTTCAGAACCGTGCCCGGGTCCAGCAGCAGCTGAACGCACCGCGCCACCCGCTCCCACCCGGCCAGGGTCGCCGGGTCGGCGGTGGAGCCCCACATCTGCCAGGTCTCGATGTCCTGCCTGACCGCGCCGTAGTGGAACTCCCGACCCTCGGTGGAGAACGACAGCAGGTTCGGCACGAAGAACTCCGGCCAGCCCGGCTCGTAAACGCCGGCGATGTCCTTGGCGCCCTTGACCCAGGACACCTTGGCGTCCACCGCGGTCTTGGCCTCCCCCACCACCAGCGGCAGCCCGTTGACCCACAGCACGATGTCGAACCTGGCCGAGTGCCCCGGCGTGCCCATCGTCACCTCATCGGAGACCACCAGGCTGTTGGCGCCCGGGTTCTCGAAGTCCACCAGCCGGATCGGCTCATGGAACTTGGTGCCGGTGAACTGGTAGGTCGCCATCCCCCGCAGCCAGGAGGCGAACGCCCGGTTGGTCTCCACCAGCCCCTCGTCTGCCACCGACAGCACCAGCATCCGCAGCTGCGCCAGCACCTCCTCGGCCCGCTCGGGTCGCTCGGCGATGACGGGGTTGAGCCGCACCAGGGCATCCACCAGGGCGGACTCGACGAACACCTGCTCGGTGCCCCGCGCCAGCTGGTGCCCCGGCACGTGCCGCCACCCCCGGTCTTTCAACAGGTCGATGACCGGGTCCTGCACCGTGGTCGCCTCGTTGAACCCCACCATCAGGCCACCCCCTCCAACAGCTCGTCATACGACTCCGGGATCTCATGCTCACCCGAGAGCAAAGCGGCAAGCAGGGCTGATCGCAGCTCCCTGAGTTGTAATGTGTGCCGCTGGCACCTGTCTCGGGCATCGTCAACCGTGTCCATGACCTCGACAATGTGTCGCTGCTCGGCCAATGGGGGTAACGGGCACTGATAACTCAGGACGTCCGAAGCTTTGCTGCGGCTGCGACTCCCGGTAGTCCCTTTGGCCCTTGATGTCAGGTACTGCTGGAACTGCTCGGTCCTTGCTATGAGTCGAAGATAGCCGAGGAGCACGTGAGCTTCATCAGGCACAAGGACTGCAAACTCCGTGGAGCAAACAGCACCAGCCTCCGCGACTACGTGGCGTGGAATCCGCGGATTGAGCATGGAGATCAGAAGCGCCGGTTCCTTGATGAGAAACTTGTTGGATCCGATATCCGCCGCCCTGACATCCTCAGGAATCCTGCCTGCGTCAAGCCCGGGTATCGAGTAAAGCCGAACTTCTGCGGGCATGTTACTCGGCGAGACGGAGGTTCGGTCGACGCGCGCAATGTCTCCGAGGGTAACTTCCGCCCATCCTTCACGAGCCGAGCTCGGCAGCAGCGCTGTCAACAGTTGTGCGTCGAGCGTGGGGAGTGCTGCGCCAGGAACCTGAGAATCACTCAGGGCCTCGGCTGCTTCCATGGCGTCGTACACGGCGCCGATCAGGTCGACGATGCGCCGCTGCTCGTCCAACGGCGGCACCGTGAACCGCAGCGCCTTCAAGGCCCCGCCGCTGATCTCCTGGAACGTGGAGCCTCCTGAGTTGGCGCGCAAGTATTCGGTCGAGTGGCCCAGGAGGTAGTACCAGAACTCAGGCAGCTGGTCGTCGTTCAGGACCAGGCTCTTGAACCCCTGATTGGTGGCAATGGGGCCAGACGCTACGGACACGTAGCCAACGGGGGCCCTGCTGGTCAGCAGTACAGCTCCTGGGGGGAGCAGGCGTGCCCCTGAGTTCTTCAGGCCCTCCTCGGTGATCGTGCGCTCACCGGAGGAGGTGTATCGTGCTGGCCGCTGGGAGAGGTCTTTAGGCGTCAGCCACTGCACCTCGCCGCCCCAATACTCCGCCACGGAACTTTTTGGAGTGCCGCCTCCCATCACCTGTGCCACATCCCCCACCGACACGGTGCGCCAACCTTCACGCATCGAACCCGGCCGCCTTCAGCTTCTCGTCCAGGACCGCCTCAGCGGCCGTCAGGCGTTCGCGGGCTTCCCGGTAGGCCAGTAGGGCTTCTTCAACGTTGGCTTCTGCGACGGTCTCGCCCTTGATGTAGCGGCCGATGTTGAGATCGAAGTCGTTGTCGGCGATCTCGGCTAGGTTCACTAGCCGCAGGCTCAGCCCGTTCTCGCCGTCGATGTCCTGGCCCCGCTTGTAGGCGACGTCGATGACCTCGATGTCCTCATCGCTCATCGTGTTCTGGTTCTTGCCCGCGGCGAACCGGGCGCTGGCGTCGACGAACAACACCTTCCCGCGCCGCTCGGCCGGCTTGGAGGCCCGGAAGATCAGCAGGCACACCGGGATGGAGGTGGAGTAGAACAGGTTGGAGGGCAACCCGATCACCGCCTCCAGGGTGTCGTTTTCGATCAGGCACTGACGGATCGCGGCCTCCTTGCCGCCACGAAACAGCACCCCGTGCGGCATCACCACCCCGACCCGGCCGGTGTCGGGCCTCATGGTGGAGACCATGTGCTGGATCCAGGCGTAGTCGCCGTTCTTGGCCGGCGGCAGCCCGCAGATCACCCGGCCGTAGGGGTCCTTGGCCCAGGCGTCGGCGCCCCAGTTCTGGAGCGAGAACGGCGGGTTGGCGATGACCACGTCGAACTTCTCCAGCCCGCTACCGGTCAGCAGCTTGGGCTCACGGAAGGTGTCCCCGCGCACCACACGGAAGTCTTCCAGGCCGTGCAGGTACAGGTTCATCTTGGCGATGGCGGCCGTGGTCAGGTTGATCTCCTGCCCGTTCAGCCGCAACGTGCGCGGATCCCCGCCCGCGGCCTGCACCGCACCCACGGTCTCCACCAGCATCCCGCCAGAACCACACGCCGGGTCAGCGATGCTGTCCCCGGACCTGGGGTCCAGGATCCTGACCAAGAGATGCACCACGTGGCGGGGAGTGAAGAACTCCCCGGCCTTGCGACCAGAAGCTTCAGCAAACTCCCGCAGCAGGTACTCATACGCCGCGCCGAGCACGTCCCCGTCGACCGAGTCCGGGTCCAACCGCACCGCGTGGAAGGCATCCAGCAGCGCGGTCAGCGCCGGCTCGGGCAGCCGGTCCTTGTTGGCCCAGTTGACGTCCCCGAACACCCCGGCCAGCGTCTTGGGGTTGGCCTGCTGGATGCGCTGGAGCGTGGTGGACAGCTTCACCCCGACATTGACCGCGGTGGAGTGCACATCCGCCCAGTGGCACTTATCCGGAATGGTGAAGGTGTGGTAGTCGGCCTCGATCTCGGCGGTCAGGTCCTGTCCGAAGTCGGCCACGGCCCGGGCCTTCTCGTGGTTGAAGGAGTCAGAGATCCACTTGAAGAACATGACCGGGAACACGTAGGACTTGAAGTCGGCCGGGTCGACCGGGCCCCGCAGGGCGTTGGCTGCCGACCACAGCACCGACTCCAGCTGCTGCTGGGTCACGCGCTGCCCTGCAGGGGTGTGCACTGCCATAGATGGTCCCTCCCGCTGTAGGCCGACGTACCCCGGTGCCTAGCCACTGCCGCGGCGCTCAAGCACAGTGCAAGCCTAGTGGCACGCCGCGACCAGACTTCTTAGCGTCGCCCGGTGACTTCGGCTCCGGCGGTCAGCATACGTTGGCCTCCGAGACGTCCCCGCGCTCCTCACTCCACCCATAGGCCCTCACCAGGCTCACCTGTGCCCGTTCACGACCCGCGCGCCGCCGGCCGCTGCGATCCAGAGCCACCGATGGAGAATCCGACTACGGGCCCTGACCCGCCCCCGCCCTCTCACCGGGCGCAGCGCCCGCTGTCCTACCCGGGCCGGGTAGCCTCCGGCTCGTCGGGCACGAACGGACAAGCGCGCCTCAGGAGGGGTCATGGAGGGACGAGAACTCGCCCGTATCATCCGCCGGCTTCCGATCGAGCAGCCCATCACCGACGCGTACCAGTCCACGCAGCCGATGGGTGCCTCTCGGCCCGGAGGTCCCTTCCGCGACCAGCGCGAGCACCTCGTTGGCTGGCTCAGTGAGATCTCCGGGCCCGGCGCCTACAACCGGCAGGCGACGAACGGGGACGCCACGGCCGCCTACAACCACTTCCAGTGCGCCCCAGGGCTGCTATGGCTCGCCGAGGCACTCGGGGAGGATTCTGACGTAGTACGGCATGCAGCCCGGGCCACCCAGGCAGCCCCGGGCAGGGCCGCCTCACAATGCGCCGCGATCCGCCGCCTGATCCCGTGGTCCCGCGTCGAGGACCTTGCCCGAGGCCAACGGCGGCGCTGGCTTCCGTGGTGAGATAGCGGCGCTGCCCTGGAACTTCAGGCCCCGGACGACAGGCGCGCATGTAGGAGGGCTGTCTCCTCCTCCCCGTAGTGTGCAGGCAGGACATGGCGAGCGACGCGAGGGGAAGGCGGTCATGAAGCGATCGACGTGGAATCGGAAGATCCCGGGGGGCCTGCTGCTGGGGCTGGCGATCTTGGGGATCGCTAACGGCGGCAACGTGCCCGTAATGCTGCTGCTGGGCGGGCTGGGCCTGGTTCTGCTCCTGGCTGGGCTGTTGGACAAGTCCGAGGAACGGGTCTAGAGCCAAGGGGGAGACAAACGGCAGCGTTAGGCAGCGTTGCTATCCAGTGGACCCAGGAGTCGGGGCGGTGGTGCGCACCAGCAGCCGCCGTCTCGCAGGCCCCGGTGCGGCGGCGAGCACAACGTCTCCTCGTCGGGTACCACCGATTCCTTGTCCAGTTCTGGCCATCCCCATCCCAACGGCCCCTGCAACCTCGCCAGGTGCTGCATCATCCCCTCCACCGAGGGGACCGTCATTCGACTCACCCGGCCCGTCTACTGGAACCCACCGACGCCTCGGACCTGGCTGACGGGGGTGCTGGCTGACGTGCCAGTCACGTGGGATGTTTGTCCGCGACTGCGATAGCGCGGTAGGCGTCAGCGTGAATGGGAGGGCCAGCCTGCATGTCTACCCACTGGGTGACCTTGCCGCGCCGGCGTGAGGACCGGTCGTCCTGGGTGGTCCACAAGACGATGTCCAGTACCCGTACCGGGGTGAGGTGCACCGCACTGGCGGTGTCTTCCTGAACGCTTTGTCGTAAGCCCCTTATGAGCGTTCTGTTCTGTTCCTCGGCAAGCCAGTCCGCCAGGGAGTGCACGACCCGTGCGATGTTGGCGCGTCGAGGGCCGGCTGCCACAGAGAACGCATTCGGGGGCAGCCCGAAGGCGCGGGCCAACTGGCGGTCCAGAACCGGAACAGCATGAGGTCGGTACAAGCTGGCGAGCTTGGTGGTCTTCGGACCCCAGAAGCCCTTAAATCCGAAGTGGGCGAGGTCGACGACGGCCTCTCGTTGGCGAGCGGGCAGCTCCTCGAGGGAGACGTCTTCCGGAACCCGCGCCACGCGCGAGGCGAACTCCCTACGCAGTCGAGGCGTGAAGGATGCCACGTTCGTGGCGTCTGCCCGGCCGTTGAGAGCGTTTGCGTAGAGCACGGACCAGGGGGAGACCGTTGAGAATAGACCAGCCCGTCGAGCGTGGACCGATGGCAGATCGAAGGTTGCGTACCCGCTTCGGCTACTCGTCAAGTACGCCCTTAGCCGCGCCCGTGCGTCCTCCAACGAGATAGGTGGGAGTCCGCCCTTACAGGACGCTGTGACGTCGATGAACATGGCAGGCATAGTGACTGTGGACTCTACGCCGACCGAGCGATTCGGACTGCATAACCCGCCAGCCAGCGGTCGTTCTCAGGAGCGCGCCGTGCCGCTAGTACCCCTCTGGCACCACGACTGTGCGGGGCATGCTGCTCCTGCAGCGCCTTGCGGACGATGGCGTAGACGGTCCCCGGTTGGCATACCTGCTGGTAGCTCAGCCCCTGGGCGACCAGCTGCACCGCCCTGGCACGCCGGGCTGCGGCCAGGGCGCGGTTGTTGTGCCGGGGGCTCGACAACCGTGTCGTCGAGGGCGCTCACCCCGAGTGGGCTGATCGCGCAGGCACTGCGGCCACCCTGGCGCCCGCGGTACGTCGACGCATCACAGCAGAACTGCTCCAAGAAGTGGCGGCCGTCTACCAGGCGGCGAAGCCCCAAGGCACTCCGACGAAGGCCGTGAAGGACCACTTCGGGCTAGCTACTTCCACAGCTTCCCTCTACGTGAAGAAGGCTCGAGACGCCGGGCACCTGGAGCCGCCCGAGTAAGCGGAGAAGTGGTCCCTCCCGTTTCGCCCCGCCCAAACAGAGAGGACGCGCTTATGGCAGCATCGCCAAGCGCCCCAACGGCCGCTGGAGGGCCCGCTACCGAGACCCCACAGGCCACGAGCACGCACGACACTTCCCGCGAAAGGTCGACGCCCAGCGATGGCTGGACGACGTCACGGCCAGCGTCGTCCGCGGCGACTACGTCGACCCGGCCCTGGGACGCTTGACCGTGGGGGAGTGGTGCGACAAGTGGCTGGAGGGCTACGCGGGTCACCGGCCCACCACTGTGCGGGCAGCCAAGACACATATCCGGCTGATCCGTGATGAGTTCGGGTCGATGCGGCTCTCAGCGGTCAAGCCGTCTCACGTCAAGCGGTGGACGGCCCGGCTCACGGCCGAGAACCGGGCGCCATCCTACGTCTATGCGGTCTATCGGCGGTTCGCGCAGATCATGGGCGACGCTGTCCATGACGACTTGATCCGCAAGTCTCCCTGCTCCCGTAAGACAGCGCCAGCGCAGGGAGAGCAGCGCCCCTACGTCGCCACGACCGAGCAGGTGTGGGGCCTGTATGAGGAGTTCTCCGAGCACCTACGGCCCGCGGTGCTCCTCGGTTCCTTCGTGGGGCTCAGGGTGGCAGAGGCGGCCGCGCTACGGGTCCAGGACGTCGACTTCATGCGGGGCGTCGTGACCCCGGTTCTCCAGTACCCGGCTGAGCCGCTGAAGACGGAGGAGTCGCGCACTCCCGTCCCCATCCCACGAGAGCTGGCGATGCTCCTGGCGTCCAGCGTGGAGCGGTTCGGCGGGGAGAGGGTCGTCACCAACGAGGTTGGCCGTGGGACCACCCCGTGGGCCATAGAACGAGCGATGCGCTCAGCGCGGGCGAAGGTCGACGGGCTCCCGGGGGAGTTTAGGTTCCACAACCTCCGGCACTACCTGGCAAGCCTGCTGATCGGCAACGGCCTCGACGTGAAGGTGGTCCAGCGGCGGCTCAGGCACCGCAACGCCACCACGACACTGAACACCTACGGGCACTTGTGGCCGGACGCAGACGAGTCCGCACGAGAGGCCATCGCTGCGGTGCTGGCTTCCCGTGCGGACTCATTGCGGACTGACACGTCCTGACAGCCCGCTGACCTGCTGCTTCTCTCAGATGTCGAAGTACATCTCGAACTCGTGCGGGTGCGGGCGCAGCCGGATCGGGTCCACCTCGTTGGTGCGCTTGTAGTCAATCCAGGCGCCGATGAGGTCCTCGGAGAAGACGTCGCCCTCGGTGAGGAAGGCGTGGTCGGCCTCCAGGGCGTCGAGCACGGCCGGGAGCGAGTCGGGCACCTGGTCGATGCCGGCGAGCTCGGCCGGGGGCAACTCGTAGAGGTCCTTGTCCACCGGCTCCGGCGGCTCGATCCGGTTCTTGATGCCGTCCAGCCCGGCCATCAGCTGGGCCGAGAACGCCATGTAGGGGTTCGCCGACGGGTCCGGCACCCGGAACTCCACGCGCTTGGCCTTCGCCGAGGTCCCGGTGATCGGGATGCGCACGCAGGCCGAGCGGTTGCGGGCCGAGTAAACCAGGTTGACCGGGGCCTCGAAGCCCGGCACCAGGCGGTGGTAGGAGTTCATCGACGGGTTGGTGAACGCCAGCAGCGACGGCGCGTGCCGCAGCAGCCCGCCGATGTACCAGCGGGCGATGTCTGACAGCCCGCCGTAGCCGGACTCGTCGTAGAACAGCGGCTCGCCGTCCTTCCACAGGCTCTGGTGGGTGTGCATCCCCGAGCCGTTGTCACCGAAGATCGGCTTCGGCATGAAGGTGGCGGTCTTGCCGGCCGCCCAGGCGGCGTTCTTGACGACGTACTTGAACTTCATCATGTCGTCGCCGGCGTGCAGCAGGGTGTTGAACTTGTAGTTGATCTCCTGCTGCCCCGCGGTGCCGACCTCGTGGTGGGCGCGCTCGACGTCGATGCCCACCGAGTCCAGCTGCTGGACGATGCCGTCACGGATGTCGGCGAAGTGGTCCACGGGGGAGACCGGGAAGTAGCCACCCTTGTAGCGCGGCTTGTAGCCCCGGTTGCCGCCCTCCTCGGCGCGCCCGGTGTTCCAGGCGGCCTCGATGGAGTCGATGAAGTAGTAGCCGGCGCTCTGCTTCGTCTCGAAGCGCACGTCGTCGAAGATGTAGAACTCGGCCTCGGCCCCGAAGAAGGCGGTGTCGGCGATGCCGGTCGACCGGAGGTGCTCCTCGGCGCGCGAGGCGATCTGCCGCGGGTCACGCCCGTAGGGCTCGTTGGTGAACGGGTCAACGATGGAGAAGTTCATCACCAGCGTCTTGGCCGTCCGGAACGGGTCGACGTAGGCCGTCCGAGGATCCGGGATCAGCTTCATGTCCGACTCGTGGATGGCCTGGAAGCCCCGGATCGAGGAGCCGTCGAACATCTGGCCGGTGGTGAAGCTCTCCTCGTCAACGGTCGAGGCAGGCACGTTGAAGTGCTGCATCACGCCCGGCAGGTCGCAGAACCGGACGTCGACGAACTGCACGTCCTCGTCCCGGATGAAGGCCAGGACCTCCTCGGGGGTGCTGAACATGTGTCCTCCTGATCGTGGCGGGGGGGCCGCGGCGCAGCTCAGGGTAGCCAGGTCGCGGACGTCGCGTTCGACCCTACGGGAAGCGGAGTTTCTCGACCGTGACCCTCATGTTTCAGCCATGTTACGGCTGACTACGCTGCCGGGGTGACCGCTGGCCGGGACTTCCGAGGAGCCGAGCTCGGACTCCCCGAGCACGGTCAGCACGCCATGGCCGGCTTCGGCCGCCGGCTGGTCGCGCTGTGCGTCGACTGGGCGCTGTGCTGGCTGATCGCCTACGGCATCTTCGGCGTCGGCCTCGGCACCACCGGGGCCGCCTCGTTCGTGCCGCTGGCCGTGCTGGCGGTGGAGAACCTGCTGCTCGTCTCCACCGCCGGCACCACCGTCGGTCACCGGCTGCTCGGGTTGCAGGTGCACCTCCTCAACCGCACCGGTAGCGGCTCGGTCCTGCTCGGTCCGCCCGGCCTCCTCCGCGGCGCGGTGCGGGCCGTGCTGCTGTGCCTGGCGATCCCGCCGATGGTCTGGCTGCGGGACGGCCGCGGCCTGCATGACGTCGCCGCGGGCACCGTCATCGTCCGCTCCCGCTGACCGGGAGCGGTCAGGCTCGAGCAGGCAGGACGGGCGCGGGCGCCTCGGCGCCGCCCCACCGGGCGAGCGGACTGCGGCTGACCAGCTGTCCCATCGCGAGCAGGCCGGCGGCGTAGAGCAGGCTCGCCCCGTAGGAAGCCCACACGCTCAGGCCGGCCAGGCCGAACTCCACGACCACGAAGGCCGCCAGCAGTGGTGGCAGCCAGCGGGGACCGAGGCCGGCACGCCACAGGGCCACGGCCGTCAGCACGATCCCCAGCACGGTGCCGAGCAGTCCCATGGCCATGAACGGAATGCCCCAGCCGCTCTCGACACCGCCCAGGACACGGGCGTAGGCGTCGTAGTGCTGCGGGTCCCGAGCCATCTCCAGCATGACCAGGCTCTGGCCGCCGTAGACGGCGTGGCCGAACCCACCAAGAGCGCAGAGCGTCCCGGCCAGGATGGCCAGCACCGGCGTGCGCGAGCGCAGCAGGTGCGCGACTCCCAGCAGGCCGACGGCGAACGGCAGCTGGGCCAGGGCGAACAGCGCGGCGGAGGCGCCGGCCGTCGTGCCGTCGGCGGCGATGGCGGCCAGCCGGTCGGTGTGGTCACCGGCGAACTCGGGCATCAGGGCGATGCTGGCCACGGTGATCGCCGCGCAGATCACCAGGCACGCGGCGACGGTCCTGCGCAGCAGCGGTGCGGTGTCCTTCATGGTCATCCTTCCGGTCGTGCGGACCCCTCGGGCCCGGCTGCTCCGACGCTAGGGACGGTGCCGGCATCGGCGGATCGGCCGGTGGTGGGTCCCTGGCCCGCCGCCCGTCGCGTCTCGACGGGGCCGGTCGCGACCAGAGGTGACGAAACTGTCGACCTGAGGATGACGCGCCGAGCTGCCCGCGCGCCCTAGCCTGTGGGCTGTGGAGCGTCTCGCGTGGTCGCAGCGGGCCCAAGACGCGGGCCTGGCCGTGCTGGTGGCCGCGGTGGGGCTCGCCGAGGTGTGGCTGCCGCTGGAGTCCGTCATGGGGGACGGCTCCCCGTGGGTGAGCTCGGTGGGCATCCTCGTCGTCGCGGCCCTGCTGACCCAGCGGAGGACGAGGCCCTGGCTCGCGTTGTCGGTCATGGCGGTCTGGCCGGTGCTGGGCGTCGTGACCGGGGGGCAGCTGCAGATCCTGTTCTTCGGACAGCTGGTGCCGTTCCTGGTGATCGTCTACTCCCTGGCACGACACGGCGTCGGGCGCATCACCTGGCTGGGAGCAGCGGCGGCCGCGGCGCTGATGATCCTCGCCGACATCTTCGTGGACCTGCTGCAGGAACCCACCGAGCTCATCTTCCACTGGGGCGTGGTCACGCTGGCCTACCTCAGCGGCCGGGGGCTGCGGGCCTCGGAGGACCGGGCCACCGCGTCGACCCGGCGCGCGGTGGAGGCCGAGAACGCCACCCGGGAGCGGGCGCTGGCTGCCGTCGCCGACGAGCGGGCCAGGATCGCCCGGGAGCTGCACGACATCGTGGCCCACTCGGTGAGCGTCATGATCGTGCAGGCCGGGGCGGCCGAGCAGGTCGTCGAGGAGGACCCCGAGTTCGCGCGCCGCGCGCTGCGCACGATCCGGGGCACCGGGACGGAGGCACTGGCGGAGATGCGCCGTGCGGTGACCATGCTCCGCGCGCCCGAGACCGCCGACCTCTCGCCCCAGCCCGGGGTCCAGGCGCTGCCGGCGTTGGTCGAGGCCGTGGGGGACACGGGGCTGCAGGTCGAGCTGACGGT
Source organism: Ornithinicoccus halotolerans (assembly GCF_009602535.1). GTDB lineage: Bacteria > Actinomycetota > Actinomycetes > Actinomycetales > Dermatophilaceae > Ornithinicoccus > Ornithinicoccus halotolerans. The sequence continues at coordinate 110,181 of NZ_WIQI01000001.1, forward strand.
CACCGGCCCCCCGGCAGACCTGCCCGCGGGCCTGGACCTCACCGCGTACCGCATCATCCAGGAGGCGCTGACCAACGTGAGGCGTCACTCCGGTGCCGGGCGGGCGCAGGTCACGCTGGACGCCAGCGGCGACACGCTGTGCATCGAGGTGACCGACCCCGGGCCCGCGCGTCCGAACGGCCAGGAGCCGGGTCACGGCCTCATCGGGATGGCGGAGCGGGTAGCGCTGTTCGGCGGGCGGCTGGAGACCGACGCCGACGGCCCCGGGTTCGCCGTGCGCGCCGTCCTGCCCCTGGAGTCACGATGAGCACCAGCGTGGTGGTCGTCGACGACCAGGAGCTGGTCCGGATCGGCTTCCGCCTCATCCTCGAACGAGCCGGCCTGGACGTCGTCGGGGAGGCGGCCGACGGGGCCGAGGCCACGACCGTCGTGCAGGAGACCGGGCCGGACGTCGTCCTGATGGACGTCCGCATGCCCCGGCTGGACGGCATCGAGGCGACCCGCCGGATCCTGGCCGGACCGGGACCGCACCCCCGTGTCCTGGCCCTGACGACGTTCGACCTCGACGAGTACGTGTACTCGGCGGTGCGGGCAGGGGCCTCCGGCTTCCTGCTCAAGGACGTCTCGCCGGAGGACCTGGTGCACGCGGTGCGGGTGGTGGCCCGGGGCGAGTCCATGGTCGCGCCGGTGGTGATCGCGCGCCTGCTGGAGCGGTTCGCCCGCCGCCCCCCGGCCGGGGAGGCGCCGCTGGCGCTGGCCGGCCTGACCGACCGTGAGCGCGAGGTGGCGCGGTGGGTCGCGCGGGGCCTGTCCAACGCAGAGATCGGGACCCGGATGTTCCTCAGCGAGGCCACCGTGAAGACCTACGTCTCACGGCTGCTCACCAAGCTCAGCCTGCGGGACCGGGTCCAGGTGGCGGTGCTCGCCTACGAGTCCGGACTGGTGCAGGTCGGCGAGGCGGAGGACCACGAGCGGAGCTGACGACTCGAATTGCACTGTGCGACCAAGGACCCACTCGCCCGAGGCACGCTGGAGCCGGCCACATCGCGTGCCCGGGTCCCTGGTGCCGCCCCTAGGCAAGGGTATCTGACAGATATAAATTAGCCCCGTGGCGCGCCCCTCGAAGACCCGATTCGCGATCCTCGGCATGCTGACGATGGAGCCGATGACGGGGTACCGCCTGCGCGAGACGATCGCCGCGTCGGCCGGGCACTTCTGGCAGGAGAGCTTCGGGCAGCTCTATCCGACGCTGCACGCGCTGGAGCGTGAAGGGCTCATCGCGGCCCGCCGCACCACGGGCAGGGGCGGGCACAAGTTGGAGTACTCGATCAACGACGCGGGATGGGACGCCTTGCGCAGCTGGCTCGCGTCCGAGGCGGAGTCGCTGGCCTCCAACCGCAGCGAGCTGCTCCTGCAGCTGTTCTTTGGTCGTCATGCTCCTCCGGGCGTCGTCGTCGGTCATCTCGAGCGACACCGCGCCACACTGCTCGCGGCCCGCGAGCAGTACCGCGAATTTGAGCGCGCGGTGCTCGCCGAGCGATCACCCGACCGCCCCTACTGGTTGGCCACCATCCGACACGGTCTGGCCATGACCGAGGCTGGGCTGGCATGGGCCGACGAGACGATGGCAGACGTTCGCGAGGCCGGCAAGGAGTCGGACACATGAAGACACCGCAGACCAACGTCGAGACAGACCACGTGCGATCGACGCCGTTCGCATGGACGCATCGGCATCGCCGGCCCCTGGGACTGGCTTTGACGGCAGCAGCAGCCGGCATGACCGGTCTGTGGCTCGTCGTGGTGCCCGCCAGGGCCGAGCAGACAAGCGGGCTACAGGAGCTCGCCATCCGCTGGGGCCACCCGGCCTGCTGGGCGTTCCTCGCCGTCGTCGGCGTCCTGGTCGCGGTGGACGCGCCGAAGCGAGTCCGTGACGGAGCCGGCATCGCGGCTGCCGTCTGCTATGCAGCCTTCATCGCCGGGATGGTGCGCTGAGCCACGCCCAGCGGCCAGCTCGGCGGTGTCAGCGGCCGCGGAGCGCCCGCCGGTCCACACGCGCCTTGCGCGGGTCCATCCCGGCTGGCACCGGCGGCTTGGCCTGGCGGCCCAGCGCCTGCAGACGCCGGTGCACGACGATGGCCTCCTGCTTGCTGATCTTCTTGTCGAAGCGCTTGAGCCGCTTGGTCAGCTTGTGCAGCGGCACGTCCTGGTCGCCCTTGCCGACGTGCAGGGTGTGCACCGGAACCTCCGGGCCCACCACCCGGGTCACCTTGCGCTGTTCGGCCTTGGCCAGCCGCTGCGCGGAGCCGCGGGGACCCTCGGTGATGAGCACGACGCCGGGGCGCCCGACGGCGCGGTAGACCATGGCGGCGTTCTGCAGGTCGCGCATGCCGCGGACCTTGCCGCCGGACTCGGCCGCTACCGGCTCCTGCTCGTAGAACCAGCCGCGCCGCAGCGAGCCCAGCACGGCTGCGGGCGCACCCGGCTGGCCCTCGATCTGGGTGAACGCCGCCCGTTCGGCCCGCCGGCCCAGGATCGCCACGGCGGCCAGCACGGCCAGCGGGATGCCGATGAGCAGGCAGTAGATGACCAGGTCCAGCCACAGCCCGACCAGCAGCGCGACCAGGATGATCCCGAAGAAGGCCAGCGCCATCCACCACACCGACGCCGGGTCGTTGCGCCGGGTCATCTGGAAGACCTGGCGGATCTGGGCGAGGCGGCCCGGGTTGTTCGGGTCGCGCTGCTTCTTTGTGCGGCGGCCGAAGCGGCGCTTGGGCTCCTCGGAGCTGCTGGAGTCGGTGCTGGCCATAGCGGTCAGGATACGTGGGCGGAGTCGCGGGCCACGAGCGCGGCCGCCTCCTGCCGGGCCGGGGAGTCGAGCTTGTCGGCCAGGTGGGACAGCGCGTCGGGGATGGGGCGCCCGGAGCGGACCATCGCCTGCGCCCAGAGCCGGCCGGCGCGGTAGGAGGAGCGCACCAGCGGGCCGGCCATGACGCCCTTGAAGCCGATCTCCTCGGCCCGGTCGCTCCAGTGCACGAACTCCTCCGGCTTGACCCACCGCTCCACGGGGTGGTGCCGGGGGGAGGGCCGCAGGTACTGGGTGATGGTGATCAGGTCGGTGCCGGCCTCGTGCAGGTCCCGCAGCGCCTGCTCGATCTCGTGGTCCTCCTCGCCCATGCCCAGGATCAGGTTGGACTTGGTCACCAGCCCGGCGTCGCGGCCCATGGTGATGACGTCCAGCGACCGCTCGTAGCGGAACGCCGGCCGGATCCGGCGGAAGATCCGCGGCACCGTCTCGACGTTGTGGGCGAACACCTCGGGGGAGGCGTCGATGACCTGACCGACGAGCTCGGGCACGCCGTTGAAGTCGGGGATGAGGATCTCGACGCCGGTGCCCGGGTTCTGCTGGTGGATCTGCCGGATGGTCTCGGCGTACAGCCAGGCCCCGCCGTCGGCCAGGTCGTCCCGGGCCACCCCGGTCACGGTCGCGTAGCGCAGCTCCATCTGCGCCACCGACTCGGCCACCCGGCGCGGCTCGTCGGCGTCGAAGTCGGCCGGCCGGCCGGTGTCGATCTGGCAGAAGTCGCAGCGCCGGGTGCACTGCTCGCCGCCGATGAGGAAGGTGGCCTCCCGGTCCTCCCAGCACTCGAAGATGTTGGGACAGCCGGCCTCCTGACACACCGTGTGCAGGCCCTCTCCCTTGACCAGCTTGTTCAGCGACGTGTACTCCGGGCCCATCTTCGCGGTCGTCCGGATCCACGACGGCTTGCGCTCGATCGGCACCTGGCTGTTGCGGGCCTCTACCCGCAGCATTCGGCGCCCCTCGGGTGCGACGGTCACGAGGCCTCCTGGGTCGGCACTGGTTGCACGCGGGGCAACGCGCGCACCCTCCAGCCTATGCCCCTGCGCCCGCAGGCACGCACCGCCCCGGTAGCGGCGGGGCGGGCTCAGCCCGCGCTGGCGGTGGCCGTGACGGGGCGGCCGAGGACGAGGTTGTCGTCCCCGCCGGTCAGCTCGAGCACGACCGGCAGCACGTCGGTCACGGTGACGGCCTCGCCGGTCTCGGCGGCGATGCTGGTCACCCCCGCGTCGCTGATCCCGCACGGGATGATGCCGTCGGCCCAGCCCAGGTCGCAGTCGACGTTGAGCGCGAACCCGTGCATCGTCACGCCCTGGCTGACCCGCACCCCGATCGCACCGACCTTGCGGTCCGGCCGCTGCCCGTGCTCGTCGGCACGCACCCACACGCCGCTGCGGCCCTCGACCCGCTCGCCGGGGAGGCCGAACCGCTCACAGACGGCGATCATCAAGTCCTCCAGCCGGCGCACGTGCGCCACCACGTCGACCGGCTCAGGCAGCCGCACGATCGGGTAGCCCACGAGCTGGCCCGGGCCGTGCCAGGTGATCTTGCCGCCGCGGTCGACGTCGACGACGGGGGTGCCGTCCAGCGGCCGCTCGTGGGGCTCGGTGCGCTTGCCGGCGGTGTAGACCGCGGCGTGCTCCAGCAGCAGCAGGGTGTCGGGCAGCTCACCGGCCACCACCTGGGCGTGCACTCGGCGCTGGTGCGCCCACGCCTGTTCGTAGTCGACGTAGTCGGGCCCGAGGCCGAGCTGCTCCACGCGCATACCGACACTCTACGGCCGCGACCGGTGACCATAGGGTCGGACCATGGACCAGGCAGCCAGCACCCCCGCCAGCCAGACCGCGACGGCCGCGCCCGCGGCACCGGTCGAGGGGCTCCGCGCCGCCGTCGTCGGCTACGGGATGGCGGGCCGGCAGTTCCACGTGCCGCTGCTGCGGCAGGCCGGCTGGCAGGTCACCGCGGTCACCACCGGGGACCCCGGCCGGCGCGAGCAGGCACGCAGCGACCTCGGCGAGGTCGCGGTGCTGCCCGACCTGGACGTGCTGCTGCAGGAGGTCCGCTCCGGCGCGGTCACGGCCGACGCCGTCGTGCTCGCCTCCCCGACCGGGGCGCACCGGGAGCAGGCGCTCGCCGTCATCGAGTCGGGGCTGGCGCTCGTGGTCGACAAGCCGCTGGGGCTCACCGCGGCCGAGGCGACCGAGATCGTCGAGGCAGCCCGGGGGCAGGTGCCGCTGACGGTGTTCCAGAACCGCCGTTACGACCCGGACATGCTCACCCTGGCCCAGCTCGTGGCCGGCGGGGAGCTGGGCGAGGTGGTCCGCGCGGAGATGCGCTGGGAGCGGTGGCGGCCGGCGCCCAAGCAGCGCTGGCGGGAGACGCTCCCGGCCGAGCAGGGCGGCGGCGTGCTGCTGGACCTGCACGCCCACACCGTGGACGCGGTGGTGCAGCTGTTCGGACCGGTGGCCTCGGTCTACGCCGAGCTCGCGAGCCGGACCACGATCGCCGAGGACGAGGCGTTCCTGTCCTGCCGGCACGTCTCGGGGGTGATCTCCCACCTGGGCGTCTCGTCGGTGACCGCGCTGCCCGGGCCGCGGTGGCGGGTGCTGGGCACCCACGGCAGCTACCTGCACGGCGGGCTCGGCGAGGACCCCGGTCCGTTCGCCGAGCTGCACGACGAGGCCGGCCACTGCGGCTGGCGCTACGACGGGGACGGCGGACGGCGTCCGGTCCCGGCGGCGGCCGGGGACGAGGCCGACTTCTACCGCGGCGTCGCGACCGCGCTCGCCGGTGGCTGGCAGGGCCGGCTGGACACGGCGCAGGCCGCGCTGCCGGTCGACCCGGCCGACAGCGTGCACGTGCTCGCGGTCATCGACGCCGCGCGCATCTCGGCCGCCGAGCAACGCGCGGTCCAGGTGGACACGCCCGGTCTACGCTGACGGACCCCACCATGCCGCCGGCCCGCCCAGCGGAGGCCGGCCTGTGGATGACCGCAGCGGTGCTCGCGGCAGGTGCGGCACGGTAAGCGTATGGCCTGGCCCGCGCCCGCACCCGCCGTTCCGGGGTACGCGCTGCGCGCGCCCGTCCCCGGCTCCTCCCGGCCCGGCGAGGGGCAGTGGCAGGCGGTCCGGCTCGGTGACCAGCAGCAGGTCCGGCTGGTCACCGTGCCGGTGCCTGAGGGGCGCTCGGAGGCGCTGGCCCGGGTGGCCGAGGCAGCGGCGGTCCGCCACCGGTCGCTGGTGCCGGTCCACGACGCGGTGCCCTGCGACGCCGGGCTGGCGGTGGCGCTGGGCTGGCAGGCGCGCGCCCGGCTGTCCCGGGTGCTGGCCCGGCGGGTCCGGCTCACCGAGGCTGAGGTCGCCGGCCTACTGGCCAGCCTCGGGGAGCTGCTGGCCCGCGTGCACCAGGACGGCATGGTGCACGGCGGGCTGTCCGCCGAAGAGGTGTGGCTGACGGAGTCGGGCCGGGCCGTCGTGGCCGACCTCGCGGTGCAGGCGGTGCGGCCGCGGCCGGGACCGGTGCCGGCGCCCGAGCTCACCGAGGGGTTCGCCTGCTCGCCGGACTCCGACGTCTGGGACCTGGCCGTGCTGGCGCGGACCTGCCTAGACGGGCGGCCGCCGCGGCTGGGCGGGGACCGGCCGGGGGAGACGGAGACGGCTGGGCCGGGGACCGGCAGCGAGCTGCGGGACCTGCTGGCCGAGTGCCTGGTGGCGGACCCGGCCCGGCGGCCGGCCGCCGAGGAGGTCGCCGAGCGCGCTCGCCACCCGCGGGTCCGGGTCGTGGGGGA
>NZ_WIQI01000010.1 GCF_009602535.1 Ornithinicoccus halotolerans
TCGCCCCGGGTCGGTACACCGTCACCTGGGCGTGAGCGCCACCGGACGCGGCGGCCCGGGCGACGGCACGCACCACCGCCGGCGAGCCGGCCGCGTAGGCGACCGGGGCACGCGCCGCGGCCAGCAGCCGCCCGGTCTCCTCGGTGAGCTGACCCGGGTCGGCCGATTCCCGCAGCACCAGCTCCTCGGTCTGCCTGCCGAGCGCCGCGACGTCGGGGGGCTCGCCGTCCTCCACCAGCAGCAGCCGGACCGGGCACCCACGCTCGGTGAGCAGCCGTGCCAGCCAGCCCAGCGGACCCGCGGCGCGGGCGTCCCCGACCAGGACGGCCGGGACGGTGCTGCGCGGCAGCGCGAACCCCCGGCCCTGCGGGCCACGCACGGGCAGCACGGCACCGGGCAGCACGGGGCCCCAGCTGGCGTCGTGCTCACCAGCCTGGGTCTCGGTGAGCAGCACCTCCCAGCTGGTCCCGACACGCCGCTCGTAGCGGCTGCCGGCCAGCCACCACTGCCCGGGCAGCACCGTCCCCGCTCCTGGCCGTGGCGGGAGCACGAGGAACTGCCCGGGCCGGGCACCCGGCTCACCGGGCACGCTGAGCGTCAGGTGCCGCTGCTTCCCGCTGGGCCGCACGGTGACCACCTCGGCGCTGAGCGGCGCGCCGACGGTGGCTGCGTCCGGCTGCGGCTGGCTCACCGTGCGCCGGTCCCGCCGCTGCCCGGTGCCAACGGCCGGTCCTCAGCCCGCGGCCGGGGGCGCACCGGCGCGCTGGTACAGGTCCAGTCCGGCGGCATGCTCCTGCAGGCTGCGCACCCGCAGGTCACCGGCCCGCATCGCCTCGATCCCCAGCACCGCGGCACCCAGCTGCTGCACCGTGGTGATGATCGGCTTGTCGAGGCTGGTCGTGGCGGCGCGGATGGCGTACCCGTCGGCCCGTGCGTCGCGCCCGGAGGGGGTGTTGATGACCATGTCGACCTCTCCGGAGGTGATCAGGTCCACCACGGTGGGCTCGCCGTGCGGGCCGGTGCCCTGGCTCAGCTTGCGCACCACCTGCGAGGCGATCCCGTTGCGGCGCAGCACGTCGGCGGTGCCCTCGGTGGCCAGCACCGTGAACCCCAAATCCACCAGGCGCTTGACGGGGAAGATCATCGAGCGCTTGTCGCGGTTGGCTACCGAGACGAACACCGTGCCACTGGTCGGCAGCGCCGACCCGGCCCGCAGCTGGCTCTTGGCGAAGGCGGTGCCGTAGTCGGCGTCGATGCCCATGACCTCACCGGTGGAGCGCATCTCCGGGCCCAGGATCGAGTCGACGGCCTGCCCGGTCTGGGTGCGGAACCGGCGGAACGGCAGGATCGCCTCCTTGACGGAGACCGGCGCGTCGACCGGCAGCGAGCCGCCGTCACCCTCGGGGGGGAGCACGCCCTCGCGGCGGAGCTCACCGATGGTGGCACCCAGCATGACCCGGGCCGCGGCGCGGGCCAGCGGCACGCCCGTGGCCTTGGCCACGAACGGGATGGTGCGGCTGGCCCGGGGGTTGGCCTCCAGCACGTAGAGCACGTCCTGGGCGAGGGCGAACTGGACGTTGATTAGGCCGCGTACGCCGATGCTCTCGGCCAGCAGCCGGGTCGCCTCCCGGACCCGGGACATCTCCTCGCGGCCCAGCGTGATGGGCGGCAGCACGCACGCGGAGTCGCCGGAGTGGATCCCGGCCTCCTCGATGTGCTCCATGATCCCGCCGAGGTAGAGCTCGTGGCCGTCGTAGAGGCCGTCCACGTCGATCTCGACCGCCTCGTCCAGGAACCGGTCCACCAGCACCGGGTGCTCGGGCGAGGCCAGCGTGGCCCGCCCCACGTACTCGGCGAGGGCCTGGTCGTCGTAGACGATCTCCATGCCTCGGCCGCCCAGCACGTAGGAGGGGCGCACCAGCACCGGGTAGCCGATCTCGTGGGCCACCGTCAGCGCCTCCTCGGTGCTGTAGGCGGTTCCGTGGCGCGGGGCGGCCAGCCCGGTCTCGGCGAGCACCCGGCCGAACGCGCCGCGGTCCTCGGCCAGATGGATCGCTTCCGGGCTGGTGCCGACCACCGGGACGCCCTCGGCCTTGAGCGCGGCCGCCAACCCCAGCGGTGTCTGCCCGCCGAGCTGGACGATCACCCCGGCCAGCGGTCCGGCGGCCCGCTCGGCGTGCACGACCTCGAGCACGTCCTCCAGCGTCAACGGCTCGAAGTACAGCCGGCTGGAGGTGTCGTAGTCGGTCGAGACGGTCTCGGGGTTGCAGTTGACCATGACGGTCTCGAACCCGGCCTCGCGCAGGGTCAGCGAGGCGTGCACGCAGGAGTAGTCGAACTCGATGCCCTGCCCGATCCGGTTCGGTCCGGAGCCCAGGATGATCACCGCCGGCCGCTCCCGTGGGGTCACCTCGGTCTCGCTGTCGTAGCTGGAGTAGTGGTAGGGGGTGGTGGCCTCGAACTCGCCGGCGCAGGTGTCGACGGTCTTGTAGACCGGCCGTACCCCCAGGGCGTGGCGCACGCCCCGCACGACCGCCTCGGCCATCCCGGTGACCTGGGCGATCTGGGCGTCGGAGAGGCCGTGCCGCTTGGCCAGTGTCAGCAGCCCGGGGGTGACGCGGCCGCCCCCGGCCGTCGCCGTCCGCAACCGCTCGGCGACCTCGTTGATGAGGGCGATCTGGTCCAGGAACCAGGGGTCGATCCGGGTGGCCTCGTGCACTTCCTCGACGGTCATGCCGCCCCGCAGCGCCTGCTGCACCAGGACCAGCCGGCCGTCGGTGGGGGTGCGGGCCTGCTCCAGCAGCGCCTCGGCCTGCTCCCGGCCGGGCGCGTCGTCACTGCGCCAGTGGAAGGAGGAGCCCCGCCGCTCGGTGCTGCGCAGCGCCTTGTTGAGCGCCTCGGTGAAGTTGCGGCCGATGGCCATCGCCTCGCCGACCGACTTCATCGTGGTCGTCAGCGTCGGGTCGGCGGCGGGGAACTTCTCGAAGGCGAACCGTGGCACCTTGACGACCACGTAGTCGAGCGTGGGCTCGAAGCTGGCGGGGGTCTGCCGGGTGATGTCGTTGGGCACCTCGTCGAGGGTGTAGCCCAGCGCCATCTTGGCCGCGATCTTCGCGATGGGGAACCCGGTCGCCTTGCTGGCCAGCGCCGAGGATCGCGAGACGCGCGGGTTCATCTCGATGACGATGACGCGCCCGTCCTCGGGGTTGACTGCGAACTGGATGTTGCAGCCGCCGGTGTCGACGCCGACCTCCCGGATCACGGCGATGCCGATGTCGCGCAGCAGCTGGTACTCGCGGTCGGTGAGCGTCATCGCGGGGGCGACCGTGATGGAGTCACCGGTGTGGACCCCCATCGGGTCCAGGTTCTCGATGGAGCACACGACCACCACGTTGTCGGCGCGGTCGCGCATCACCTCCAGCTCGTACTCCTTCCAGCCCAGGATGGACTCCTCCAGCAGCACCTCGGTGATGGGGCTGTCCTGCAGGCCGGCGCCGGCGATCCGGCGCAGCGACTCCGCGTCGTGGGCGAAGCCCGAGCCCAGCCCGCCCATCGTGAACGAGGGCCGCACCACCACCGGGTAGCCGAGGTCCTCGGCGGCCGCCAGCACCTCCGTCATGGAGTGGCAGATGGCGCTGCGGGCCACGTCCGCCCCACAGCGCTTCACCACGCCCTTGAACGCCTCGCGGTCCTCGCCCAGCTGGATCGCCTCGACGTTGGCGCCGATCAGCGGGCAGCCGTACTTCTCCAGCACCCCTCGCTCGTGCAGCGCGATCGCCGTGTTGAGCGCGGTCTGCCCGCCGAGGGTGGCCAGCACCGCGTCCGGGCGCTCCCGGGCGATGATCGACTCCACGACCTCGGGGGTGATCGGCTCGACGTAGGTCGCGTCGGCCACCTCCGGGTCGGTCATGATCGTCGCCGGGTTGGAGTTGACCAGCACGACCCGGATGCCCTCCTCGCGCAGCACCCGGCAGGCCTGCGTCCCGGAGTAGTCGAACTCGGCCGCCTGGCCGATGACGATCGGGCCGGACCCGATGACGAGTACGGTCTGCAGGTCCTCACGCCGGGGCATCGCCACGCTCCTTGTCGTCCACGCTCGCCGGGCTGGGCCGGCTCTCCATCAGCTCGACGAAACGGTCGAACAGGTAGGCCGCGTCGTGCGGGCCCGCGGCGGCCTCGGGGTGGTACTGCACCGAGAAGGCCGGGGCGTCGAGGCACTCCACGCCCTCCACGACCTCGTCGTTGAGGGCCACGTGCGAGACCCGCACCCGCCCGAACGGCGAGTCCACGGGGGTGTCGGTGGCAGTCGGCCAGGCGATGGCGAAGCCGTGGTTGTGGCTGGTCACCTCCACCTTGCCGGTGCGGCGGTCGAGCACCGGCTGGTTGATCCCGCGATGCCCGAACGGCAGCTTGTAGGTGTCCAGCCCGAGCGCACGCCCGAGCAGCTGGTTGCCGAAGCAGATGCCGAAGAAGGGCAGCTCGGCCGCCAGCACCTTCCGCAGCAGGCCGACCTCGTGCTCGGCCGTCGCGGGGTCGCCCGGCCCGTTCGAGAAGAACACCCCGTCCGGGTTGAGCGCGCGCACCTCGTCGACGCTGCTGGTGGCCGGCAGCACGTGCACCCGGATCCCGCGTTGGGCCAGCAGCGCCGGGGTGCTGCCCTTGATGCCCAGGTCCAGCGCGACCACGGTGTAGCGGTGCTCACCGGCCGGCTCCACGACGTAGGGCTCGGCGGTGGTGACCTCGGCGGCCAGCGCGGCGCCCACCATGAGCGGCGCCGCGGACACCTCCTCGAGCAGCTCGGCGACCGGCCGCCGGGCGTCGGCGCCGGAGAAGATGCCGGCCCGCATCGCGCCGCGGTCGCGGATGTGCCGGGTCAGCGCACGGGTGTCCACCCCGCTGATCCCGACCACGCCGTGCTCGCGCAGCGCGGTGCCGAGGTCCCCCTGCGAGCGCCAGTTGGACGGGCGGATCGCCGGGTCGCGCACCACGTAGCCGGCGACCCAGATCCGCGCCGACTCCATGTCCTCGGCGTTGACCCCGGTGTTGCCGATGTGCGGGGCGGTCATCACCACGACCTGCCGGTGGTAGGAGGGGTCGGTCAGCGTCTCCTGGTAGCCGGTCATCCCGGTGGAGAAGACCGCCTCCCCGACGGTGCGGCCGACCGCACCGTAGGCCTGACCGGCGAAGCTGCGCCCGTCCTCCAGGACGAGCACGGCCGGCACGTCCGCGTCGGCGAGGTGCTCCTGCTGTTCCTGGTGCTCACGCTGGGTGCTCATGCCACTCCTCCCCAGACCAGACCCTCGCGGGCGGTCACCTGCCCCCGCAGCATGGTCAGGTGGACCGCGCCGGTCAGCTCCCGGCCATGCCAGGGGTTGTTACGGGACAACGACTGTGAGAGCGCGGCGTCAACGCTCACCCGCCGGCCGGGGTCGACGAGCGTGATCGTCGCCGGGCTGCCCGGCTCCAACGGCTGACCCTGACCGGCCAGGCCGGCGATCCGGGCCGGTGCGTGCGACATCACCTGCGCCACCTCGCGCCAGCCGACGCGTCCCTCGGTGACCATGGTGGTGGCCACCACCGACAGCGCGGTCTCCAGGCCCAGCATCCCGAACGCCGCGTCGGCGAAGGCGTGCTCCTTGTCCTGCCGCGGGTGCGGGGCGTGGTCGGTGGCGACCGCGTCGATGGTGCCGTCGGCCAGCGCCGCCCGCAGCGCCTCGACGTCCTCGGCGGGCCGCAGCGGCGGGTTGACCTTGTAGACCGGGTCGTAGCCGGCCAGCAGGTCGGTCGTCAGCATCAGGTGGTGGGGGGTCACCTCGGCGGTCACCGCGATGCCCTGCGCCTTCGCCCACCGCAGCACCTCGACGCTGCCGGCGGTGGACACGTGGGCGATGTGGACCCGGGAGCCGGTGTGCCGGGCCAGCATCACGTCCCGGGCCACGACGGTCTCCTCGGCCACGCCCGGCCAGCCGGGCAGCCCCAGCCGACCGGAGTGCTCGCCCTCGTGGCAGCAGGCGCTGCCGTCGGCCAGCGCCGGGTCCTGGGCGTGCTGGGAGATGACCCCGTCGAAGGCACGCACGTACTCCAGCGCCCGCCGCATCACCCGGGCGTCGTGCACGCACCGGCCGTCGTCGGAGAACACCCGCACCCGCGCCCGCGAGGCGGCCATCAGCCCCAGCTCGGCGAGCTCCGCACCGGCCAGCCCCTTGGTGACCGCCCCGACCGGGTGCACGTCCACGTAGCCGGCGCGCCGGCCCAGGTCGAGGACCCGCTCGGCGGCCTCGGCGGTGTCGGTGACCGGGGTGGTGTTGGCCATCGCCAGCACGGCGGTGTAGCCGCCTGCCGCGGCCGCCCGCGACCCCGTCTCCACGGTCTCGGCGTCCTCCCGTCCCGGTTCTCGCAGGTGGGTGTGCAGGTCCACCAGGCCCGGCAGCGCCACCAACCCGTCGGCGTCGGTCCGGGCAGTCCCGCCGGGCGCCTCCGCGGCCGCGTCCGGCCCGGCCGCGACGATCCGGCCGTCGGCGACCAGCAGGTCCCCGCGGCCGGCGCCGGCCAGGTCGGCCCCGGTGATGAGCAGGGGTGGGGTGGTCACGAGGTGCTCCCTTCGCCGGCGAGCAGGTGGTAGAGGATCGACATCCGGACCGCCACGCCGGCCGAGACCTGGTCCAGCACCAGCGACTGGGCGGCGTCGGCGGCGTCGGCGGAGATCTCCAGCCCGCGGTTCATCGGGCCGGGGTGGCAGATGACGGCGTGCTCGGGCATCCGCGCCAGCCGGGCGGGGGTGAGCCCGTAGCGGACCGCGTACTCGCGCGGCGTCGGGAAGAAGCCTCCGCTCATCCGCTCCCGCTGCACCCGCAGCATCATGACCGCGTCCACGGTGGGCAGCACGTCGTCCAGCTCGTAGCTGGTGCCGAAGCCGTCGGTGTCAGCCCAGGGGCCGATGCCGCTGGGCATCAGCGTCGGCGGAGCCACCAGGGTGACGCTGGCGCCGAGCGTGCGCAGGCACAGCAGGTTGCTGCGCAGCACCCGGGAGTGGGTCAGGTCGCCGACGATCGCGACGTGGCGGCCCGCTAGGTCCCCGCCCAGCCGCCTCCGCATCGTGTAGGCGTCCAGCAGCGCCTGGGACGGGTGCTCGTGGGTGCCGTCGCCGGCGTTGACGATCGAGCAGCCGGTCCAGGAGGCGATCTGGGCGGGGGCCCCGGAGGCCATGTGGCGCACCACCATCAGGTCCACGCCCATGGCGTCGATGGTCATGACGGTGTCCCGCAGGCTCTCGCCCTTGGAGACCGAGCTGCCCTTCCCCGACAGGTTGATGGTGTCGGCCGAGAGCCACTTGCCGGCCAGCTCGAAGGAGCTGCGGGTGCGGGTGGAGTCCTCGAAGAAGAAGTTGATGATGGTGCGGCCGCGCAGCGTGGGCAGCTTCTTGACCTCGCGGTGCTGCACCTCGTGCATCGACTCGGCGGTGTCGAGCAGCTCCAGGATCTCCTCGCGGGACAGGTCGCCGATCGAGAGCAGGTGCCTCACTGGCGCTCCCCCTCGCGGCGGGCCGGGTCAGCGGCGATGCGGACCTCGTCGGCGCCGTCCTGCTCCACCAGCCGCACCCAGACGCGCTCCCCGCGGGAGGTCGGCAGGTTCTTGCCGACGTGGTCGGCCCGGATCGGCAGTTCGCGGTGGCCGCGGTCGACCAGGACCGCCAGCCGCACCGCGCGGGGCCGGCCCAGGTCGGCCAGGGAGTCCAGCGCTGCCCGGACCGTCCGGCCCGAGAACAGCACGTCGTCGACCAGCACCACGACCTTGCCCTCGACCCGGTCACCGGGGACGTCCGTGGGCTCCAGGTGGCGCACCGGCTGCCGGCGCAGGTCGTCGCGGTACATGGTCACGTCCAGGCTGCCCACCGGCACCTCGACGCCCTCGACGTCGTGCAGGGCGGCGCCGAGCCGGCGCGCCAGGTGCACCCCGCGGGTGGGGATGCCCAGCAGCAGCAGGTCCTGCGGTCCCTTGTTGGTCTCCAGGATCTCGTGGGCGATGCGTCGCAGCGCCCTGCCGATCTCCTCCCCGGCCAGGACCACCCGGCCGGACTCTGCGGTGGGGGTGGTCCCCTCGGGGACCCGCTCGCGGGCAGGGCTCATGCGGCCCACTCTCCTTCCCCGCCTCACCGGACGGTGGTTAAAGGACGTGTCGCGGGCCAGCGTAGCGGCAGCCGCGACGTGCGCCGCATCCCGGGTCGGCGGCCCGCGCAGCGGAGCCGACCACCGGGTGCCCCCTGCGCCTCGGTGGTGGGGAGCAGCGGCGGGCGCGGCCTCAGCCGACCGTGTCCTTGACCTCGGCGATCCGGCCCAGCAGACCCTGCAGGAACGCCGGCGACTCGTCGGTGGACAGCGTCCGCGCCAGCTCGCGGGCCTCGGAGATGGCCACCGCGTCGGGGACCTCCGGGTTCCAGACGATCTCCCAGGTGGCCAGCCGCAGCAGGCCCCGGTCCACCGAGGCCATCCGCTCCAGCGGCCAGCCCTGGCTGTAGGTGGCGATCGTCTCGTTGATGGTGGCCCAGTGCTGCACCACGCCGCGGACCAGCTGGGCGGTGTACTCGGGGAGCGGGTGCTGGGTGGTGGGCGCGGCCAGCCGCTGCTCCAGCAGGTCGGTGACGTTCAGGCCGCGCTGCTCGGCCTCGTAGAGCAGCTCGAGGGCCCGCTTGCGGGCCTTGCTCCGGGCTGCCACCCGGTCAGCTCACCCGGCCCAGGTAGGACCCGTCCCGGGTGTCCACCTTGACCTTGGTGCCGGACTCCAGGAAGAGCGGGACCTGGATCTCGGCACCGGTCTCCAGGGTGGCCGGCTTCGTGCCGCCGGTGGAGCGGTCTCCCTGCACGCCCGGGTCGGTGTGGGTGATCTCCAGCACCACCGACGGCGGCAGCTCGACGTAGAGCACCCGCCCCTCGTGGGTGGCGACCATGGCCTCGCCGTTCTCGAGCAGGTAGTCCTTGGCCGGCCCGATGACGTCCTCGGGCACCGGGATCTGGTCGTAGGTGCGGGTGTCCATGAACACGTAGTCGGTCCCGTCGTGGTACAGGTACGTCATGTCGGCCCGGTCCACCGTGGCGGTCTCGACCTTGGTGCCGGCGTTGAACGTCTTGTCCACGATCTTGCCCGAGAGCACGTTCTTCAGCTTGGTGCGCACGAACGCCGGCCCCTTGCCGGGCTTGACATGCTGGAACTCCAGCACCTGCCACAGCGCGTTGTCGAGGGAGAGCACCATGCCGTTCTTGAGGTCGTTCGTGGTCGCCACTGTTCGTCGGTCACCTTCGTCTCGGGGCCCGCGGGCACGCTCGCGCCGCGAGGGGGGTCGGGATCCGCGCCAGTCTATCGGCTCAGCGCGCCAGGGCGCGAAGAGCCAGCAGGTAGGAGCCTGGTCCGAAGCCCGCGACGGTGCCGGTGGCCGAGCGGGCCACCACCGAGTGCTGCCGGAAGGACTCCCGCGCCGCGGGGTTGGACAGGTGCACCTCGACCAGCCGCGACCCGCAGCCGACCAGGTGGGCGCACGCGTCACCGAGCGCGTAGGAGTAGTGCGTGAAGGCGGCCGGGTTGAGCACCACGTCCCAGCCGGCGCGGGCGGCCTCGTGCAGCCAGCCCACCAGCTCGGCCTCGTCGTCGGTCTGCCGGCAGTCCACCGTCAGCCCGACCGCGTCCGCCTCGGCGGTCACCTGGTCGTGCAGCTGGGCCAGCGTGGTCGAGCCGTACACCTCCGGCTCCCGGGTGCCCAGGGCGGCCAGGTTGGGGCCGCTCAGCACCAGCACGTGGCTGCTCACGGACCCACCCTAGGGGCGCCCGGGGCCGCGGGGGCGCCGGTGACGGCGGCGTGGGCACCCAGCAGCAGCTCCTCGTCCGGCCCCTCCAGCCGGCCCGGTCGGGCCAGCCCGTCCAGCACGACGAACCGCAGCGTGGCCCCCCGGGACTTCTTGTCCCGCGCCATCGCCGCGCGCAGCTGTTCCCAGCGCCCCGGCCGGTACCCGGTCGGCAGGCCGACCGCGGTCAGCAGCTCCCGGTGCCGGGCGAGCAGCGCTGCGTCCATCCGCCCGGCCCGGTGCGCCAGCTCGGCGGCGTAGACCATCCCGACCGCGACCGCGTCCCCGTGCCGCCAGGTGTAGCCCTCGACGTGCTCGATGGCGTGGCCGAAGGTGTGGCCGTAGTTGAGCACCTCCCGCAGCCCGGCCTCGCGCAGGTCGGCGCCCACGACGTCGGCCTTGACCTGGACCGCGCGGGCGATGAGCTCGACCGCCACCGGCGCGTCCGGCCGGCCGGCCGCCTCGGGGTCGGCCTCGACCAGCTCCAGGATCCGCGGGTCGGCGACCAGCCCGCACTTGATGACCTCGGCCAGGCCGGCCACGTAGTCGGCCCGGGGCATGCTGGCCAGCCAGCCGGGGTCGCACAGCACCGCTTGCGGCGGGTGGAAGGCGCCCACGAGGTTCTTGCCCTCGGCGGTGTTGATGCCGGTCTTGCCGCCGACCGCGGCGTCGACGATGCCCAGCAGCGAGGTGGGCAGCTGCACCACGGCGACGCCACGCAGCCAGCTGGCCGCGACGAAGCCGGCCAGGTCGGTCGTGGCGCCGCCACCGACGCCCACCACCAGGTCGTCCCTGGTGAACCCGGCCCGGCCCAGCCGGCCCCACAGGTCCACCAGCACCGAGGCCTCCTTGGCCGCCTCCCCGTCGGGGACCCGCACCGGGTGCAGCTCCGCGCCGGCCTGCGCCACCAGGGCGCCGACGTCCTGGACCACCCGCTCCCGGCCCGGCTGGTGCACCACCAGCACCCGCTGTCCGGGCCGCACGTGGCCGGCCAGCTCGCGCAGCGCGCCGGGCCCCACGTGCACCCGGTAGCCGCCCTGGTCGCCCGGGGTGCCACCGGGCCCGACGGTGACGGTGCGCCGCTCGGTCACCGCGGCTCCGCTTCCAGCTGGGTCGCGACCTCGTCGGCCACCTGCTCGGGGGTGCGGCCGGCGGTGTCGACGATCACTGCGGCCAGCCCTTCGTAGGTGGGGCGGCGGGTCTGCATCATCCGGCTCCAGGTGGCGCGCGGGTTCACCGCCAGCAACGGCCGGGAGCTGTCGAAGCCGACCCGGCCGGCGGCGTCGGCGATGCCCACGTCGAGGAAGACGACGGCGTGCCCGGCCAGCGCTCGCTGGGTGCCGGGGTCCATGACGGCGCCGCCGCCGAGGGCCACGACGCCGGTCGTGGCAGCCAGGGCCCGGATGACCTCGGCGCGCTCCAGCGCCCGGAAGGTTGCCTCACCGTCCTCGACGAAGATGTCGGTGATGGTCCGGCCCTGCTCCTGCTCGATGGCCTGGTCGGTGTCGTAGAACGACACCCCCCAGCGGCGGGCGAGGAGGGCGCCGATGGTGGACTTCCCGGCGCCGGGCGGCCCGATCAGCACCGCGCGGGGACGGGTCATGGTGCGTGCTCGCTCTCGGGCGTGGCCCACCGTCCGCGCAGGGCGCCCGGCACGGCCTCCAGGTAGCCGGCCACGTTGCGCCGGACCTCGGGGACGCTGTCGCCGCCGAACTTCTCCAGCACCGCCTCGGCCAGCACGAGCGCCACCATCGCCTCGGCGACCACACCGGCGGCGGGCACGGCGCAGACGTCGGAGCGCTGGTGGATGGCGGTGGCAGGCTCACCGGTCGCGACGTCGACGGTGTCGAGGGCGCGGGGGACGGTGGAGATGGGCTTCATCGCGGCCCGCACCCGCAACGGCTCGCCGGTGCTCATCCCGCCCTCGGTGCCGCCGGAGCGCAGCGTGCGCCGGCGGACCCGGCCACGGTCGTCGCGCTCGATCTCGTCGTGGGCCTGGCTGCCGCGGCGGGCCGCGGTGCGGAAGCCCTCCCCGATCTCGACCCCCTTGATGGCCTGGATCCCCATGAGCGCGGCCGCGAGCCGGGAGTCCAGCCGCCGGTCCCAGTGCACGTGCGAGCCCAGGCCGGGCGGGATGTCCCAGGCCACGACCTCGACCACGCCCCCGAGGGTGTCGCCGTCGGCGCGGGCGGCGTCGATCTCGGCGACCATCGCCTCGGACAGCGCGGGGTCCAGCGTCCGGACCGGGTCGGCGTCCAGCCGCGCGACGTCGCTCGCGCGCGGCAGCGCCTCCTCGGTGGGGCCGTCGGCGTCCGGGGCGGCGAGCCCGGCCCGGCCGATCTGGACGGTGTGGCTGACCAGCGTGGCGCCGCAGGCCTGCTCGAGGAAGCCGGCGGCGACCGCGCCGAGGGCCACCCGTGCGGCGGTCTCCCGCGCGGAGGCCCGCTCCAGGACGGGCCGGGCGTCCTCGAAGCCGTACTTGGTCATGCCGGCCAGGTCGGCGTGCCCGGGACGGGGCCGGGTCAGCGGCTTGTTGCGCGCCAGCTCCTTGGGCGCGCCGACGTCGTCGGCGCGGCTGAGCTCCTCGGGGTCGACCGGCTCGGGAGCCATGACCGACTCCCACTTGGCCCACTCGGTGTTCGCGATCTGCAGCGCGAGCGGGGAGCCGAGGCTGACCCCGTGGCGCAGGCCGCCGAGGAAGCTGAGCCGGTCGGCCTCGAACTTCATCCGGGCGCCGCGCCCGTAGCCCAGCCGGCGGCGGGCCAGCGCGCCCTCGACGGCGGCCCGCTCGACCCGGACCCCGGCAGGCAGTCCCTCCAGGACCGCGGTGAGGGCGGGGCCGTGCGACTCCCCGGCAGTCAACCAGCGCAGCATGCGCACGATCCTGTCATGGCCTCACCCGAGCAGGGTCAGCGACTCCGGTGCCACCAGCAGCCCGACGTGGGCGCCGACCATCATCGGTGGGCCGTAGGCGAACTCCCCACCACGGGTGACCCGTCGCAGCAGCAGCAGGGCCAGCCCGAACAGGCCGCCGGCGAGGAACCCGGCGTAGACCCCGGTCAGCACCGTGCCCCAGCCGAACCAGCCCAGTCCCGCCCCGAGGAGCGCCCCGAGCTTGACGTCGCCCAGCCCCAGTGCGAGCGAGCCGCGCGCCAGCGACAGCAGCGCCAGCAGCAGGTAGAAGCCCCCGCACGCCAGTCCCGCCAGCAGCGCCCGCAGCCACGGCCAGGGCTCGCCGGCGACGACCGCGGCCACCGCCAGTCCGCCGGTGAGCACCCCCATGGTCGGCCACATCACCCGGTCGGGCAGCCGGTGCACGTCCATGTCCATCGCCGCGAGGCAGGTGCAGGCCAGGCCCACCACCAGCAGGGTGAGCATCACCAGGACGTCCCCGGCGGCCGCCCGGGGACCGTCCCCGGTGAGCGGCCCGGCGGTGAGGGCGTGACGGGCCAGCAGCCACCAGTTGATGCCCAGGACCGGCACCACCCACCAGCGGCTGCCCGGCAGCGGCAGCTCCTCCTCGTCCGGCTTGCGGTAGGTGACCCACCGCAGCCACCGGGCGACCGGGACCCCGCAGGCCACGCCGAGCACCGCCAGCGCCGCCGGCGCCAGCTCCCGCCAGTCCATCTCACTCCCCCGTGTCGTTGAGCGCCTCGGCCAGCGCCGCCCGCATCTGTGCCAGCGGGGCCTCCAGACCCGTCATCAGCCGCACCTGCTCGGCCGCCTGGTGCACGAGCATGGTGCCGCCCCCCTGGACCCGGGCGCCGGCCGCGGCCAGCCGGGCGGCGAAGGGCGTCGGCCACGGAGCATAGACCACGTCCAGCACCGCCAGGTCAGGGCGCACCAGCAGCGTCTCCGGGACCGGGGACGCACCGGGCGGGACGGTGCTGACCAGGACGTCGGCGCCCTCGACGGCCGCCGCGAGCTCCGCCTCCGGTACCGCGCTGAGGGTGACCCCCAGCCGGTCGCCGAGCGCGGCGGTCTCCGGGCGGACCTGCCGGCGCACCACGGCCGCGACCTCCCGCACGCCGAGGCCGTGCAGCGCCATCAGCGCGGAGCGGGCGGTCGCGCCGGAGCCGACCAGGGCCGCCCGCTGCGGGTGTCGGACCCCCTGCTCCTGCAGCGCCCGGCGGATGCCGTCCACGTCGGTGTTCTCGGCCCGCCAGCCGCCGGCGGTGCCGTCCCGGACCAGGGTGTTGGCGGCGCCGACGAGACGGGCCTGTTCGCCGGCCTGCTCGGCCAGCGCGAGCGCCTCCTCCTTGCCGGGCATGGTGACCGACAGGCCGACCCACTCCGGGCCCAGCCCGGCCACGAGGCCGGCCAGGCCGCCGGCCGGCACGCGGACCCGCTGGTAGGACCAGTCGGGCAGCCCGAGGGCACGGTAGGCGGCGCGGTGCAGGACCGGTGACAGCGAGTGGTCGACCGGGTCACCGACGACCGCGCAGCGCCGCACGCCGCTCAGCACCGGTCGCGGTTCTCGCGGCACCAGCGCTGGAACTGCTCCTGGTTCTCCAGGTGCTCCTCATAGGTCTGCGCGAACAGCGTCTCGCCGGTGTCCGGGTTGACCGTGACGAAGTACATCCAGTCGCCCTCGGCCGGCTCCAGCGCGGCCGCCAGCGCGTCCTCGCCGGGACTGTTGATGGGGCCGGGCGGCAGCCCGGCGTTGAGGTAGGTGTTGTAGGGGCTGTCCACGCTGCGCTGCTCGTCGGTGGTGCCCGCCCGGCCGCGCTCCTGGGCGATGTAGTGGATGGTGGAGTCGAAGCCCAGCGGCTCCTCCTGCTCCAGCCGGTTCTCCACGACGCGGGCGATCTTGGGCAGGTCCTCGGCGAACATGCCCTCGCCCTGCACCAGGCTGGCGACGATCACGGTGCGGCGCAGCTGGTCATCGGCGATGCCCAGCTCCTCGTAGCGCTGCAGGCCGTGGTCGATCATCTGCTGCAGCTGCTCCTGGGGGGTGGAGTTCGGAGAGAACGAGTAGGTCTCGGGGAACAGGAACCCCTCCAGCTCGCCCTGTGCGGCGTCCGGCAGCTCCAGGTCCTGCTGCGGGTCGACGGCCTCGTAGTCGGCCACCTCGTGGTCGGTGCCCTCGGCGAGCGCGGCGAAGATCTCGTCCACCCACAGCCCCTCCCGGACCGTGACCCGGGCCACCTGGCGGTACTCGGAGTCCAGCAGCCGCTCCAGCGCCGCGGCGGCACTCATCTGCTCGGCCATCCGGTAGGTGCCCGGCTGAATGCCGGTGGCGCGCTGGTCGGCCGCGGCCACCACCGAGAACGCCTCGGCGGAGGCGACCACGTCGTTCTCGGCCAGGATCTGGCCGATCTGCCCGCCGCCGGCCCCCTGCGGGATCTCGATCGTCACCTCGCCACTGCCCTGACCCTCGTAGTCCTCCGGGGCGCTGCCGAACTCGAACGAGGGGATCAGGCCCTGCAGTGCCTGCACGCCGACGACCCCGCCCACCACGACCAGGCCCGCGGCGACCAGCAGCGCCAGCCACCGGTGGCGGCGCCTCGGGCGGCGGCGGTGCCGCCTGCTGCGCAGCGGCTCGTCCTCCTCGGCGGGGTCCAGCACGTCAGCGGCCAGGGACTCGTCGTGCTGCCCGGCCTCGTAGGGATCCTCGTACCGGCCCGGCTCGTCGGTGACGTAGTCCTCGTCCGGGTAGTCCGGACGCGGCGACTCACGGGACGACCACGGGTCCTCGGGGGGTCGGCTCACGACTGCCTTCCTTCTCCTCCCACCCGAGCCCGGCGGGCTCGGGGCCTGCGTCCCCCGACGACGGTCCCTGCTGGTTCTCCGGTGCTGCGCTCACGATCGAGCGCCGACTGCAGGATCAGCACCGCCGCCTGCTGGTCGACGCTGTCCCGGTGCCGCCGGCCCGCGACCCCGCTGGCGTGCAGCGCGCGGTGGGCGTCCACCGTGGTGAGGCGCTCGTCCACGAGCCTGACCGGCACCCCGGAGAGGTGCCGGTTCAGGGCGGCAGCGTAGTCGCGCGCCCGGGCGGCGGCCACCCCCTCCCGGCCGTCGAGTCCCCGCGGCAGCCCGACGACCACCTCCACGGCCCGCCGCTCCAGCGCCTCGCGGGCGATCGCGCGCAGGTCGGACTCGTGGTCGTGGTCACGCGGCAGCGTCACCACCGGGGTGGCGAGCACGCCGTCGGCGTCGGAGGCGGCCAGCCCCACCCGGGCCTCACCGGCGTCGACGCCGAGCCGTACTCCCCGCCGCACGGTCAGCGACCCCCGGCGGTTTCGGCGACCGCGTGCTCCACGGCAGCGAGCGCCTCGCTGGTTCGGCTGGGGTCCTGGCCACCACCCTGGGCGAGGTCGTCCTTGCCGCCGCCCCCGCCGCCGAGCACCCCGGCGGCGACCTTGACGAGCGAGCCCGCCTTGAGTCCCGCGGCGCGGGCGGTCTCGTTGGTGGCCACCACGACCACGGGCCGACCCTTGGCGGCGCCGGTGACCGCGACGACCGCGGGCCGCTCGGCTCCGAGGCGGGCCCGCAGGTCGGTGACCAGGTGGCGCAGGTCGTCGCCGCCGACGCCGTCACCGGCGTCGTGGGTGAGCAGGCTCACCCCGGCCACGTCGCGGGTCTGCTGGGCCAGCGTGGCGGCGGCGCCGAGGACCTGCTGCTGGCGGGCGGCGGCGATCTCGCGCTCGGCCTCCTTGAGCCGGGACAGGATCCCGTCGATGCGCTCCGGCAGCTCCTCCGGCCGGGCCTTGAGCACCTCCGAGAGCTGCCCGACGATGGCGTGCTCGCGGGCCAGGAAGTCGTAGGCGTCGGTGCCGACGAGGGCCTCGACGCGGCGGACACCGGAGCCGATGCTGGACTCCCCCAGCAGCTTGACCAGCCCCAGCTGGCCTGAGCGCCGGGCGTGGGTGCCGCCGCACAGCTCGTGGGCCCACTCCCCGACGGAGACGACGCGGACCTGGTCCCCGTACTTCTCACCGAACAGCGCCATCGCGCCGGCCTCCCGGGCCTGCTGCTGGGACATCACCTCGGCCCGTACCGGCAGGTCGTCCATGAGCAGCGCGTTGACCCGGGCCTCGACGTCGCGCATGACCGAGGGCGGCAGCGCCTGGGTGGCGTTGAAGTCGAACCGGAACCGCCCGGGGGCGTTCTCCGAGCCCGCCTGGGTCGCGGTGTCGCCCAGCGCCTCGCGGATGGCCTTGTGCACCATGTGGGTGGCGGTGTGCGCCCGGGAGATCGAGCGGCGCCGGGCGACGTCGACCTCGCCGTGCGCCTGCTCGCCGGTGCCGACCTCCCCGGACAGCACCCGTGCCCGGTGCACGATCAGCCCGGTGATCGGGGACTGCACGTCGTAGACCTCGACGACGGCGCCGCCGGCCAGCCGGACGGTGCCACCGTCGGGGAGCTGGCCGCCGCCTTCGGCGTAGAACGGCGTGCGGTCCAGCACCAGCTCGATCTCCTGGCCGGCCTGGGCGGTCGGGACCACGGTCCCGTCCAGGAGCAGTCCGGCGACCCGGCCCTCGGAGGCGACCTCGTCGTAACCGGTGAACTCCACCTGCCGCCCCAGCGCGTCGGCGACCTGCCGGTAGACCGAGGTGTCGCCGTGCCGGGACTTCTTGGCCCGGGCGTCGGCCTTGGCGCGCTCCCGCTGCTCGGCCATGAGCCGCCGGAAGCCGCCCTCGTCGACGGTGAGCCCGTTCTCGGCCGCCATCTCGAGGGTGAGGTCGATCGGGAAGCCGTAGGTGTCGTGCAGCGTGAAGGCCTGGTCCCCCGCCAGCTGGGCGCGGCCGCTCTCGCGGGCCTGCCGGACGGCGGCGTCCAGGATGGAGGTGCCGGCCGACAGGGTGCGCCGGAAGGCCTCCTCCTCGGCGTAGGCGATCTGGCTGATGCGGGACCAGCCGGAGACCAGCTCCGGGTAGGACTTGGCCATGACGTCGCGGCTGACCGGCAGCAGCCTCGGCAGCGCCGGCTCGGTGACGCCCAGCAGCCGCATCGAGCGGACCGCGCGGCGCAGCAGCCGCCGCAGCACGTAGCCGCGGCCCTCGTTGCCGGGTGTGACGCCGTCGTTGATGAGCATCAGCGCGGTACGCACGTGGTCGGCCACGACGCGGAACCGCACGTCATCGCCCTCCTGCGCCCCGTAGCGGCGCCCGCTCAGCTCCTCGGCCGCCTCGATGACCGGGTAGATCTCGTCGATCTCGTACAGGTTGTCCACGCCCTGCAGCAGGTAGGCGACCCGCTCCAGGCCCATCCCGGTGTCGATGTTCTTCTTGGGCAGCTCGCCGGCGACGTCGAAGTCGGTCTTGGAGCGGACCTCGGTGAGCTCCTCCTGCATGAACACGAGGTTCCAGATTTCCAGGTAGCGGTCCTCGTCGACGGCCGGGCCGCCCTCCTGGCCGTGCTCCGGCCCGCGGTCGACGTAGATCTCGCTGCACGGCCCGCCGGGGCCGGCCACCCCGGTGTGCCAGTAGTTGTCGGCCAGCCCGCGGCGCTGGATCCGCTCCGGCGGCAGCCCCACCTCCTGCTGCCAGATCCGGGCGGCCTCGTCGTCGCCGTCGAGCACGGTCACCCAGATGCTGTCGGGGTCGAACCCCAGGCAGCCCTCCTGCTGGGAGCCGGTCACGAACTCCCACGCGTAGGCGATCGCCTCGGACTTGAAGTAGTCCCCGAACGAGAAGTTGCCGTTCATCTGGAAGAAGGTGCCGTGCCGGGTGGTCTTGCCGACCTCCTCGATGTCGAGTGTCCGCACACACTTCTGCACCGAGGTGGCGCGCCGCCACGGCGGGGTCTGCTGGCCGGTGAAGTACGGGATGAAGGGCACCATCCCGGCCACCGTGAACAGCAGCGTCGGGTCGTCGCTGAGCAGCGACGCGCTCGGCACCACGGCGTGGTCCTTCTGCTCGAAGAACTCCAGCCAGCGGCGGCGGATCTCGGCGGTTTCCATGCGCTCCTCGTCCTCGGATGGGGTCGGGGCCACTCTAGTCGGCTCCGGTCGGCTGACCTGCGGACCTGGCGTGGCAGGGCTCAGCCGCGGCGACCGCGGATGATCGCGCGCAGCTCGCGCCACCGGGCGCCGAGCCGCTCCTCCCAGCCGCGCCCGGTCGGCCGGTAGTAGTCCACGTCGGCCTCCAGCAGGTCGTCTGGCAGGTACTGCTGCGGCCCGACGCCGGCCGGCTCGTCGTGGGTGTACCGGTAGCCCTCGCCGTGCCCGAGCCGGGTCGCTCCGGCGTACCCGGTCCCCCGAAGGTGCGGCGGGACGGGCCCGCCGCGGCCGGCCCGGATGTCGGCGATCGCGGCGTTGATCCCGCCGTAGGCCGCGTTCGACTTGGGCGCGAGCGAGTTGTGCACGACCGCCTGGGCGAGCACGATCCGTGCCTCCGGCATGCCGATCTGGGCGACCGCGTGCATCGCCGCGACGGCGGTCTGCAGCGCGGTCGGGTCGCCCATCCCGACGTCCTCGCTGGCGGCGATGACGATGCGGCGGGCGATGAACCGGGGATCCTCCCCCGCCTCCAGCTGCCGGGCCAGGTAGTGCAGCGCGGCGTCCACGTCGCTGCCGCGCATCGACTTGATGAAGGCACTGGCGACGTCGTAGTGCTGGTCGCCGGCGCGGTCGTAGCGCACCGCGGCCTGGTCGACGGCCTGCTCGGCCGCGGCCAGGGTGATGGCGACCGGCTCGCCGGAGGTCTCCGCGTCACTGCCGGCAGCGACGGCGTCCAGCGCCACGCCCGCGGCGGCCTCCAGCGTGGTGAGAGCCCGGCGGGCGTCCCCACCGGCGATGCGCACGATGTGGGCCTGGGCGTCGTCCTCCAGGGTGAACTGGCCGGCCAGTCCGCGGTCGTCGGCCAGCGCCTCCCGCAGCAGCGCCGCGAGGTCGTCCTCGTCCAGTGGCTGCAGCCGCACCAGCACCGACCGGGACAGCAACGGGGCGATGATGCTGAACGAGGGGTTCTCGGTGGTGGCCGCGACGAGCACGACCAGCCGGTTCTCCACGCCGGGCAGCAGGGCGTCCTGCTGCGCCTTGCTGAAGCGGTGGATCTCGTCGAGGAACAGCACCGTCTGCCGGCCGTACAGGTCCCGCTCTCGGCGGGCCTGGTCCATCACGGCCCGCACGTCCTTCACGCCGGCGGTGACGGCCGAGAGCTGCACGAAGGTGCGGTCCGTGGCGGTGGCCACCAGGTGGGCCAGCGTGGTCTTGCCGGTGCCGGGTGGGCCCCACAGGATGGCCGACAGCGGCCCCGCGCTGCCGCGGTGGCCCTCGATGAGCCGCCGCAGCGGGCTACCGGGGCGCAGGACCTCCCGCTGGCCCCGCACCTCCTCCAGCGTCCGCGGCCGCATCCGGGCGGCCAACGGCATGGCGTGCGGCGCCGAGGAGTTCTCCTCGGCTCCGAACAGGTCGGCGTCGGCGGGGGCGGGCACGCATGGCAGGCTAGCGCCGTGTCCCGAGCCGTGACCCCGGGAGCCCGCCCCGAGGCGCTGTCCCGCTCCGCGCGAGTCCCCTCCGCCGGTCCCTCGCGGGGCCGGCACCGGCCCGTCCGCGAGCCGTTCCTGGCCCGGCACGGCCGGGTCATGGCGCGCCGGCGGCGCTGGGTGCTGGTGGCCTGGCTGCTCGCGGTCGTCGCCTCGTTCGTGACCAGCCTGGGGCTGGCCGGCGGGCCGTCGCTGTTCGACCGCCTCAGCAACGGCGACATCACCGCGCCCGGGCAGGCGCTGACCGCCCGGGACCTGCTCAGCGGCGCGGACGAGGAGGGCGCGGCCGTCGTCGTCCGGGTGGACGACGCGGCGGTGACGGACCCGGCGCTGGCGGCCGATGTGGCCGCCCTGGCCGAGGACCTCACCGTGCTTCCCGAGGTGACCTCGGCGCGCGCGCCGATGACCACGCCGGGGTGGCCGGAGGCGCCCGAGGCGTACGCGCTCGTCGCCGAGCAGGACCCCGCCTCCCGCTCCTTCGTCGTGGTGGCCACCCTGGACCCCGACCTGACCACCTCCGGGATGGAGCAGGCCGCCGAGCAGGTGGCGGCACTCGCGGCACCGGCGCTGTCCGAGCACGGCCAGGTGCGCGTCGGCGGATCGGCGCTGCTGTTCACCGACATCGTCCACCAGATCGAGCAGGACCTGGTCACCGGCGAGGCGATCGCACTGCCGATCTCGCTGCTGGTGATGGTCGTGGTGTTCGGTGGGGTCCTCGCCGCCGGCATGCCGCTGCTCGGCGCCGTCGCCTCGGTGGGTGGCGCGCTGGTGATGCTGCTGGGGTTCTCCTACGCGCTGGAGCTGGACGCCTCGGTGGTCAACATCGTCACGGTCATGGGGCTGGCGCTGTGCATCGACTACGGGCTGCTGCTGGTCAGCCGCTACCGAGAGGAGGTGCGCCGCCTGGCGCCCGGGGTGGCGCACCGGGACCTGTCCCGCGGTCAGGTCGAGGACGCCGTCGCCGTCGCGGTGGCCTCGGCCGGGCGGACCGTGCTCTTCTCCGGGCTCATCGTGGCGATCTCGCTCTCCGGGCTGGCGCTGGTGCCGGCCCCGATCATGCGTGCGATCGCCGCCGCCGGCGTCTCCGTGGTGCTGGTGGCGCTCCTGGTCGCGCTCACCCTCGTGCCGGCGCTGTGCGCTCTCGCGGCGCGCCGGCTCGGGCGCCGCCGCGGCGCCGAGGTGGCCCCGGACGAGGGCTGGTTCAGCCGGCTGGCGCGGCTGGTGCAGCGGCGGCCGGCGCTGACGACCCTGGTCTCGGTCGTGCTGCTGGTGCTCGCGGCGCTCCCGGCGCTGGACCTTCGGCTGACCGCCTCTGCCGAGCAGCTGCTCCCCGCCGGAGCCGAGCAGCGGGTGTTCGCCGAGGACCTCGCCGAGGACTACCCGGCGCTGGCCTTCCCGGCCGTGACGGTCGTGGCCCAGGAGGAGCCGCAGCAGGTCGCCGACTGGGTGCACGACGAGGTCGGTGACCACCCCGGCGTCACGGCCGTCACCGACCCGCAGCAGCACGGCCCGCCGCCACCGGGGGTCACCGCTGCGGCGCTGCCGGACCGAGAGCTGGTCGAGGTCCACGTCCAGGTCGACGGCGGCGTGCAGGGTGACACCGCGCGGGAGGTGACCGCCGCGCTCCGGGCGGCTGCCGGGGAGGCCGGCTTCCCGGTGTGGGTCGGTGGGCAGGCGTCGTCGCTGGCCGACTTCACGGAGGCGGTCGCCGGCGGCGGGCCGTGGGCCGCGCTGTGGATCGTGGGCGCGACGTTCGTGCTGCTGTTCCTGCTGACCGGGTCGGTGGTCATCCCGGTCAAGGCGCTGCTGCTCAACATCGTCTCCTTGGGCGCCAGCCTCGGGATCCTGGTGTGGGTCTTCCAGCAGGGCCACCTGGAGCAGCTGCTCGGGTTCACCTCGGTGGGCGGGATCGAGTCAGTCATCCCGCTGCTGGTGCTGGCCTTCGGTTTCGGCCTCGCGATGGACTACGAGCTGTTCCTGCTCTCCCGCATCATCGAGCTGCACGAGCAGGGGCTGGATGACGACACCGCGGTCCGGCTCGGGCTGCAGCGCTCCGGGCGGATCATCACCTCGGCGGCGTTGGTCATGGTGATCGTCTTCGCGGGCTTCGCGATGGGGGACATGCTGGTGATCCAGGAGACCGGGTTCGCGCTGGCGCTGGCCGTGGCGATCGACGCCACCCTGGTGCGGATGGTGATCGTCCCCGCGACGATGACGATGCTCGGGCGGTGGAACTGGTGGGCCCCCCGATACCTGCGGCGGGCGCACGAGCGGTTCGGGATCACCGAGCACTCTCCGCGGCTCGCTGCTCGGCCGCAGCCGGCCGCCGACGCGCGGTGAGCGCGGTGGGCCCGCGCGCGCCCCGTCCGGGCCGGCAGACCCGGCAGGTCGCGCAGGCCCGGCAGGTCGAGGACCACGCCGCCCTGCTGGCGCTGACCGACGGGGACGCGTGGGTCCGGTGGGCAGTGCCGCGGCCGCTGGACGGGCTGGCGCTGACCACCGGTGAGGCGGTGGCCGTCGAGCGCCGTGGCCGGCGTCGGGGCTAGTGGCTGGTCAGCCGCTGCCGCGAGATCGCCGCGACCACGGGTGCTCGGGTGACGGTCACCGAGGACCCGAAGGAGGCGGTGGCCGGGGTCGACTTCGTGCACACCGACGTGTGGGTCTCCATGGGGGAGCCGATGGCGGAGTGGGAGCGTCGCATCGACATGCTGCTGCCCTACCAGGTCAACGCCGGGCTGATGACGGCCACCGGCCGCGAGGACGCCTTGTTCATGCACTGCCTGCCGGCCTTCCACGACACCGGCACGGAGGTGGGCCGGGAGCTGATCGGCCGCTACGCCCACCTGGCCGACGGCGTCGAGGTGACCGACGAGGTGTTCGAGTCTCCGGCGAGCATCGTGTTCGACCAGGCCGAGAACCGGATGCACACCATCAAGGCGCTGATGGTGGCGACGCTGGCGTGACGGAGACAGCGGAGACCACGGGGGCGCGGGACCACGGGCTCCGGCTGCGCGAGCCGGCCCACCGGGTCTCGCCGCGGGCCGTCCCCTACTGGACGGTCCAGGCGCTCATCGTCCACACCATCGTGCTGGCGGTCGCCAGCACCGTCTACTTCACTCTGCTGCCGGAGCGCTGGTGGTGGACGACCGTGATCTACGGGTTGCTGGCGCTGCAGGCGCTGGTGGACGTGCTGGTCAAGCCCCGGGTGCGCTACGCGGTCCACCGCTGGGAGGTCACCCCGACCGCGGTCGTGGCCCGCCGGGGCTGGCTGACCCGGGAGCAGCGGATCGCGCCGCTGTCGCGGGTGCAGACCGTGGACTCGCTGCGCGGCGCGCTGATGCGCATGTTCGACCTGGCCTCGATCACCGTCACCACCGCCTCGGCCGCCGGGCCGGTCAGCATCGACTGCGTCGACTCGGCCACCGCCGAGCGGGTCGTGGCCGAGCTGACCGAGATCACCGGGCGCGACGAGGGCGACGCGACGTGACGGAGCCCTCCCTCCCGCCCCCGCAGGGGAAGCCCGCCGACCTGCCGCCCCCGCAGGGGCAGCCCGCCGACCTGCCGCCCCCGCAGGGGCAGCCCTACGACCTGCCGCCCCCGCCGGACGCGCCGCCCCCACCGGCCCCTGCTGCGGTGCCGGTGGGCGAGCAGTGGCGCCAGCTGGACCCGCGGATGCTCTTCCTGGGGCCGGCCCGCACGCTGCTGTCGCTGGCGGTGCCGATGCTGGTCGCCGTGTTCGGCTTCGGCCAGGGCGGCGGGAGCCAGATGGCGGTGCGGTTCGCCGGCCTGTTCGCCACCCTGGCGGTCCTGTTCGGGCTGATCCCGTGGTTCACCACCCGGTACCGGGTCACCAGCGGCCAGCTGCAGGTGCGTCGCGGCCTGCTCAACCGCACCGTGCTCACCGCTCCGCTGGACCGGGTCCGCAGCGTGGACCTCGAGGCCGGCGTGCTGCACCGGGTGCTCGGGCTGGCCAAGGTCCGCATCGGCACCGGCGTGGACGACACCCGCATCGAGCTGGACTCGCTGGGCCGGGACGCGGCCGCCGAGCTGCGCCGCTACCTGCTGCGCCGGATCGAGCAGACGGTGACTCGGCCGGCGGCTGCCGGCGTGGGGCCGGAGGCGACCGGCCCGGCGGAGGAGGCCGGTGAAGGCACCGAGCTGGCCCGGATCGACTGGTCCTGGCTGCGGTACGCGCCGTTCAGCCTCTCCTCGCTCGCGGTGGTCGCCGGCGTCGGGGGCGTGGGCTCGCAGGTGCTGGGTGACGTCGACGTGGACGAGACGGTGGTGCAGGACGCCTGGGGCTGGCTGACCGCCCAGGCGGTGCCGTTGCTCGTGCTGGCGGCCGTGCTGCTGGTGCTGCTGGCGTGGGTGGTGGTCTCCACGCTCAACTACGTCCTCCAGTGGTGGCGGCTGCGGCTGGTGCGCGAGCCGGGCGGGACGCTACGGCTCACCCGGGGCCTGCTCACCACCCGGTCCACCACCGTCGAGGAGACGCGGGTCCGCGGCGCCCGGGTCGTGGAGCCGCTGCTGCTGCGGCTCGTGCACGGCGCCGAGCTGTTCACGCTGGCCACCGGCGTCGGCAGCGGCGGCACCACGCGGGTGCTGCCGCCCTGCCCGTGGACGGTGACCCGGGACGTGGGCCACACCGTCCTGAGGTCGGACCGGGCGCTGTCCGTCCCGCTGGTGCGGCACGGCCCCCGCGCCCGGACCCGGCAGGTCATCCAGACCCTGGACGGCGCGGTGCTGGTGACCGCGGCGCTGGCGGTCGCGACCTGGTTCCTGGACTGGCCGTGGCCGGTGGTGCCAGCCGGCGCCGCCGTGGCACTGCTGCTGTCGGTGGGCGTGGGGCTGCTGGCCTACCGCAACCTCGGGCACGAGCTCACCGAGGACCATCTGATCGCCGGCAGCGGGGCGCTCAACCGCAGCCGCACCGTGCTGGAGCGCGGCGGCATCATCGGCTGGGTGGTGCGACAGACCTTCTTCCAGCGCCGCCGCGGACTGGCGACCCTGGTGGCGACCACGGCGGCCGGCCCGGAGCAGGTCGAGATCCGCGACCTCCCGCTGCCGCAGGCGGTGGCGCTGGCCGACGCCGCGACCCCCGGGCTGCTCGACGAGTGGCTGCTGCCCGCCGGGGACGGCGCCGGACGCGGACGGCACCGCTCCTGAGCAGGTGGCAGGCTGGAGCCATGACGGATGCTGCCGAGACCTACGACCGGGCGACGTACCTGTTCGAGACCCGGGACTACGCCGGCGCAGCCGACCTGTTCGCCGAGCTGGTGCGGCGGGAGCCGGACAAGCAGGAGCTGCAGCTGACGCTGGCGCGGGCGCTCTACCACTCCGCCCAGCTGGGCCGGGCCGAGGAGCGGCTGCGGGTGCTGCTGGACCGTTGGCCCTCCGATGCCTACGCGCACCTGCTGCTCGCGCGCACGCTGCAGCGCGCGGGGCGGGCCGAGGAGGGGCGCCAGCACCTGCTGCTGGCCCAGGCCATGGGGCTGGACGGGTAGCCGCGCGGCATCAGGCGCGGCATCAGGTCCAGAAGTCGAACCGCATCCGGGCCAGCCACTGCTCCCGGGTGAGCAGCTCGGCGGTGTGCACGGGGTAGTACCAGGCGAACCAGAGCACCGCCAGTGCCAGCACCCCCAGCACCGCCGCCGTGCCCCAGCGCCGCCGGCGCTCGCTGGCCGCGGTGCCCCCCAGCAGCAGCCCCAGGCAGAACGTGAGGACCAGCGCCAGCCACGGCACGAACGCCACGGCGTAGAAGGAGTAGATGGTCCGGCTCTGGTACAGGAACCAGGGCAGCCAGCCGGCGGCGACACCGGACAGCACCGCCCCCGCCCGCCAGTCACGTCCCAGCAGCCACCAGAACGCCACCACCAGCAGGCCCGCCACCGCCCCCCACCACAGCACCAGGTTCCCGAGCGAGGCGATGTAGCGCACGCACTCGGCGGCCTGGCAGCCGTCCTCCCCGCGGCTGGGCCACTCGGCGAAGAACAGCGTGGGCCGCCCCTGCACGATCCACGACCAGGGGTTGGCGGACCAGGCGTGCTCGTTCTGGAGGCCGACGTGGAAGCGCATGATCTCGGCGTGGTAGCTGCCCAGTGAGCGCAGCGCGTCCGGCACCAGCTGCTCCCAGCCGGTCGCCGGGTGGGAGGCCGCCCAGTGCCGCTTGTAGCTGTCGTCGGCCCGGAACCATCCTGCCCACGACACCAGGTAGGTGAGCAGGGCCACCGGCACCATCGCCAGGAACGCTGGCACCCCGTCCCGCAGCAGCCCCGCCGGCAGCCAGCGGCGCACGCCCGCGGCGCGGCGGGCCCCGACGTCCCAGAGCACGGTCATCAGCCCGAACGCGGCCAGGAAGAACCCGGCCGACCACTTGGTGCCCAGCGCCAGGCCCAGACACAGCCCGGCCGCGACCCGCCACCAGCGGAGGCCCAGCCCCGGGCCCCAGCGGAGCACGGCCGCCCCGGGGTCCAGGCCCGCGCACCGTTCCGCCAGCCGGGAGCGGGCCTGGCGCCGGTCCAGCAGCAGCGCCAGGAACGCGCACAGCACCCAGAACATCACGAACACGTCCAGCAGCCCGATCCGGGAGTGCGCGAAGTGGTGGCCGTCCACCGCGAGCAGCAGCGAGGCCGCCGTGGCCAGCGTGGCGTGGTGGAACAGGTGCCAGGCCGCGCGCCCGACCAGCAGCACCGACAGCGTCCCCACCACCGCCGAGGCCAGCCGCCAGCCGAGCCCGGTGTCGACACCGGCGACCAGCTCGCCGACGGCGATCATCCACTTGCCGACCGGCGGGTGGACGACCATGTCCGCCGCGGTGCCCCACACGTCCGGGGTGCCGGCGGTGAACAGCGCGTCCGGCTCCTCCAGCCCGCCCCGGACCTCCCGCTCGTGGCCGTGCAGCACCAGCGACCACGCCTGCTTGACGTAGTAGGTCTCGTCGAACACCAGCTGGTGCGGGTGCTCGAGGCGGAAGAACCGCAGCACCGCCGCGACCGCCGTCACCAGAAGCGGCCCGAGCCACCCCCAGAGCCGGTGGCGGGGGCCCGGTTCGGGACCGAGGAGACGTCGGCGCAGCTGCGCCTCTGGCTCGGCCCGGGTCACGCGGCACATCGTAGGCCGGTCCGCCTGCGGCGACCCCGCGGTAGTACAGTCACCGCGTGGCCACGTCGACACTTTCTGCAGGTCCGCGACGGCGTTCCGGGCCGAGCACCGTTGTCTGGAAGACCGTGATGGCCATCACGGGGCTGATCTTCGTGGGCTTCATCCTGGCCCACATGTACGGCAACCTGATGATCTTCGGTGGCCAGGCCGCCTTCGACGAGTACGCCCACCACCTGCGCGAGCTCGGCGCGCCCATGCTGCCCGAGAGCGGCTTCCTGTGGCTGATGCGCATCACGCTGATCGTGGCGCTGGTGCTGCACGCCTACGCCGCCTTCACGCTGTGGGCCCGCGCGGGCAGGGCACGCCACCAGCGCTACGCCGTCACCAAGCAGGGCTACGGGCAGTTCTACGCCAAGGCGATGCGCTGGGGCGGGGTCGCGCTGCTGCTGTTCGTCGTGTTCCACATCCTGCACTTCACGACCAACACCATCCAGATCAACGGCGACTTCGCAGCCCCGTCCGACCGGCTGGTCTCCAGCTTCGAGGTCTGGTGGGCGGTGCTGATCTACCTGCTGGCGGTGCTCGCCCTGGGCCTGCACCTGCGGCACGGGATCCACGGCGCGGCCATGACGCTGGGCCTCAACACCTCACTGACCGCCCAGCGGCGGATCCACCAGGTCGCGATCGCCGTGGCCGTCGTGACCGTGGTCGGCTTCATGGTGCCGCCGTTCGCGATCCTGCTCGGCCTGACCCCGTGACGCCTGCTGCCACCGCCCGAGGAGTCCACCCATGACGCAGACCCTGATCGACGGCCTCTACCGCGAGGGCGAGCCGATCGTCGACACCAAGGCCCCGGCGGGGCCGATCACCGACAAGTGGCGCACCCGCGTCTTCGACGCCAAGCTCGTGAACCCGGCCAACCGGCGCAAGCTGTCGGTCATCATCGTCGGCACCGGCCTGGCCGGCGCCTCGGCGGCCGCCACCCTCGGCGAGGGCGGCTACAACGTCAAGGCGTTCTGCTACCAGGACAGCCCGCGCCGGGCCCACTCGATCGCGGCCCAGGGTGGCATCAACGCCGCGAAGAACTACAAGGGCGACGGCGACTCGATCTTCCGGCTGTTCTACGACACGGTGAAGGGCGGCGACTACCGCTCCCGGGAGACCAACGTCTACCGGCTGGCCGAGGTCAGCGCCAACATCATCGACCAGTGCGTCGCCCAGGGGGTGCCGTTCGCCCGCGAGTACGGCGGCCTGCTGGACAACCGCTCCTTCGGCGGGGTGCAGGTCTCCCGCACCTTCTACGCGCGCGGCCAGACCGGCCAGCAGCTGCTCATCGGCGCCTACCAGGCGCTGGAGCGCCAGGTCGGGGCCGGCACGGTGCAGATGTACGCCAGGCACGAGATGCTCGAGCTGATCGTGGCCGACGGACGGGCGCGCGGCATCGTGGCCCGTGACCTGGTCACCGGGGAGGTGCAGACCCACCTGGCGGACGCGGTGGTGCTGGCCAGCGGCGGCTACGGCAACGTGTTCTTCCTCTCCACCAACGCCATGGGCTCCAACGTCACCGCGAGCTGGCGGGCCCACCGCAAGGGCGCCCACTTCGCCAACCCCTGCTACACCCAGATCCACCCGACCTGCATCCCGGTCTCGGGCGAGCACCAGTCCAAGCTCACCCTGATGAGCGAGTCGCTGCGCAACGACGGGCGGATCTGGGTGCCGAAGCGGCGGGAGGACTGCGACAAGGACCCGCGGGACATCCCCGAGGAGGACCGCGACTACTACCTGGAGCGCATCTACCCCTCCTTCGGCAACCTGGTGCCGCGAGACATCGCCTCCCGGCAGGCCAAGAACGTCTGTGACGAGGGCCGCGGCGTCGGCCCGAAGGTCGGCGACTTCCGCCGCGGTGTCTACCTGGACTTCGCCTCCGCGATGGAGCGGATGGGCGAGGACGCGGTGCGGGCCAAGTACGGCAACCTCTTCGACATGTACCAGCGCATCACCGGGGAGGACCCCTACCAGGTGCCGATGCGCATCTACCCGGCGGTGCACTACACGATGGGCGGGCTGTGGGTCGACTACGACCTGCAGTCGACCATCCCCGGCCTGTTCGTGACCGGGGAGGCCAACTTCTCCGACCACGGCGCCAACCGGCTGGGTGCCTCGGCGCTGATGCAGGGCCTGGCCGACGGCTACTTCGTGCTCCCGAACACCATCCGCCACTACCTCGCCGACGGCCCGTACGAGCCGGTGCCCGAGGACCACCCGGCGGTGGTCGAGGCCCAGCAGTCGGTCCAGGACCGCGTGCAGCAGCTGCTCGCCGTCAACGGCGAGCGCTCGGTGGACTCCTTCCACCGCGAGCTCGGCAACATCATGTGGGAGTACTGCGGCATGGAGCGGAGCGAGGAGGGCCTGCGCAAGGCCGTCGACCTGATCCGCTCGCTGCGGGAGGAGTTCTGGCGCAACGTCCGGGTGCTGGGCGCCGCCGACACCCTCAACCAGTCGCTGGAGAAGGCCGGCCGGGTGGCCGACTTCCTCGAGCTGGGCGAGCTGATGTGCATCGACGCGCTGCACCGGCGCGAGTCCTGCGGCGGGCACTTCCGTGCCGAGTCGCAGACCGAGGACGGGGAGGCGCTGCGTCACGACGACGAGTACGCCTACGTCGCGGCGTGGGAGTGGGGCGGCGACGACGGCGCCCCGGTCCTGCACAAGGAAGACCTGCAGTATGAGTTCATCGAGCTGAAGCAACGGAGTTACAAGTGAAGGTCACCCTCAAGATCTGGCGGCAGGACGGCCCGCAGGACGAGGGGCGGATGCAGACCTACGCCCTGGAGAGCGTCTCGGAGGACATGTCGTTCCTGGAGATGCTGGACGTCCTCAACGAGGAGCTCACCGCCCGCGGCGAGGAGCCGGTGGCCTTCGACTCCGACTGCCGCGAGGGCATCTGCGGCATGTGCGGCCTGGTCATCAACGGCGAGGCCCACGGGCCGGAGCGCACCACGACCTGCCAGCTGCACATGCGTTCCTTCAAGGACGGCGACGAGATCACCATCGAGCCGTGGCGGGCCGACGCCTTCCCGGTCATCCGGGACCTGGTCGTGGACCGCTCCGCCTTTGACCGGATCGTCGCCGCGGGCGGCTACATCTCGGTCAACACCGGCGCCGCGCCGGACGCCCACGCCACCCCGGTGCCGAAGGAGAACGCCGACCGGGCGTTCATGGCCGCCGAGTGCATCAGCTGTGGCGCCTGCGTCGCGGCCTGCCCGAACGCGTCGGCGATGCTGTTCACCGGCTCCAAGGTCACCCACCTGGGTGAGCTGCCGCAGGGGCAGCCGGAGCGGTACGCCCGCGTGCTGCAGATGGTCGACCAGCACGACGCGGAAGGCTTCGGCGGCTGCACCAACCTCGGGGAGTGCTCCAACGCCTGCCCGAAGGGCATCCCGCTCAACGTCATCTCCCAGCTCAACCGCGACCTGAACGCGGCGCACCGGCACCGCTGACGGGCGGGGGCGGCCACCGTGGGCGAGCAGCGTCAGCCGGCGCTGGTGTTGGCCGCTACCCCCATCGGTGACGCACGCGACGCCCCGCCGCGGCTGCTGGAGGAGCTCACCGGCGCCGACGTCGTCGCGGCCGAGGACACCCGGCGGCTGCGGCGGCTGTGCGACCGGCTGGACATCCGACCTCGCGGGGAGGTCCTCAGCTACCACGAGCACAACGAGGCCCGGCGCACGCCCGAGCTGGTGGAGCGGGTCGCCGCGGGCGACCGGGTCGTGCTGGTCACCGACGCGGGGATGCCGTCGGTGTCCGACCCCGGCTACCGGCTGGTCAGCGCCCTGGTGGAGCGTGGGCTGCCGGTGACGGCCGTGCCCGGGCCCAGCGCGGTGCTGACCGCGCTGGCGGTGTCCGGCATGCCGGTGGACCGGTTCTGCTTCGAGGGGTTCCTGCCGCGCAAGGCCGGGGAGCGCCGGCGGGTGCTGGCCGGGCTGGCGGAGGAGCGGCGCACCATGGTGCTGTTCGAGGCGCCGCACCGGCTGGCGGCCACGCTGGAGGCGATGGCCGGGGCGTTCGGGGCCGACCGGCCGGCCGCGGTGTGCCGCGAGCTCACCAAGAGCTACGAGGAGGTGCGTCGCGGGCCGCTGGCGGAGCTGGTGAGCTGGGCGGCCGACGGCGTGCGCGGCGAGATCACCGTGGTGGTCGCGGGCGCCTCCGGTGAGCCCCCCGCCCGCGATGTCTCGACGGTCGTCGCCGCGGTCGAGGCGCGCGTCGCGCAGGGGGAGCGGCTCAAGGACGCCTGCGCCGCCGAGGCCGGAGCAGGGTTCTCCAAGAAGGACCTCTACGAGGCGGTGCTCGCCGCCCGGCGGTAGCGGCGGGCCGCCGGCTGCCGGTCGGTGGCGTCCTCCGGAGCAGCGAGCCGCGCCGAGGCGTCGTCAGCGGTACCCGGCCTCGGACAGCGCGCGGTCCCGCTCCCGTCTCCGGCGTCGGGTGGAGGACCACAGCAGCCACAGCCCCCACAGCAGGAGGACCAGGACCAGCAGCACGACGACCGGGAAGAATACCGCCGCCAGGCTGAGCCCCACCGACGCGGTGTCCTCGGCGGCCGAGACCACCGGTGCGCCGAGCCCGCCGGTGCTGCCGTTGACGAGCGGGCGGGCGACCGCCTTGCCGGTGTGCACCACCCCCGCGACGACGATGCCGAGGACGACGCCCACCCAGGGGTTCTGCTGCAGGAACGAGGAGCTCTGCTCGTAGTCCTCGGCCGCCTGCGTCGCGGCGAAGATCAGCCCACCGGTCGCCGGGCGCACGAAGGTGCCGACCGCGTCGTTGATGTGGTCCACCACGGGGACCTTGTCGAAGACGACCTCGAGCAGCAGCAGACCGGAGGCGATGCCGATCGCCCACCACGACTCGATCCAGCCGTACTGCGCCGGCAGGCTCACGGCGTCGGTGAAGCGGGCCAGCAGCGCGACGATGAGGAAGGGGATGTAGGCGTTCAGGCCGGCCGCTGCCGACAGCCCCATCCCAGTCAGTGTCGCGAGCATCTCCTCGCCCCCTTCGTCGTACCGGCGCCCCGGAACCGGGCACCGTCCAGTTTTCCACGGCTGCGCTCTGACGCAGGGCACTCGTGGCCCGTTCCGCCGTCGGTGTCCTTCCCGGGAGGTGACGGCTGCGCGAGGATGAGGTCAGGAGGAGGCGACGCGGGTGCGAGGACGCCACCGGGCACGGGCCGTAGCGGCCGGGCTGACGGTGGCCGGCCTGCTCGCCCTGGCCGCGGTGCTGACCGCGACCGGTCTCGCCGATCGCTTCGCGAGGCCTGCGGACCCGGTGGCCGTGCCGGAGTGGGACTCCACCCGTGACTTCCGGTTCCAGCTGGGCGAGGGAACCTACCCCCGGCTGGACGTCGTCCGCGAGGCCGGTGCGGACCGGTTCCGGGTGAGCTCCACCATCTCCACGGCCACCGAGCTCGAGGGCACCGCCCTCGCGAGCCTGCCCGGGAGCGAGCTGTTCGTGGGTCCGGGGGTCACCGTGCTGCTGACGCCCGCCCCCCGGGGCCTCGAGGACGGTGCCCACTACTGGCTGTCCGGCCCGGCGGATCTCGGCCGCTCCGCCGTCTACGGCACCTCGCGGGTGGTCGAGCACGGCAGCCACACCCTGCTGGTGCAGGTCCTGGTGTCGCGGCACCCGATCCGCGCCGAGGACGTAGGGGACATCGCCTGGGTGGTCGACGGCACGGTCGGGCTGGCCAGCGGTGCCACGGTGCACCAGGCAGACCTCGAGTCCGGGGGCCGGCGGCTCCTCGTCTGGCGCGCCCCCGAGCAGGACCTGGTCGGCTACGTCACCCGTGACCGGGGTCCGCGGCTGTGGGGTGCCGGGCTCGACCGGGGCCACCTCTACGGCGTGGCGGTCCGCGAGGACGGGGAGGCCGGGCGAGCGACGTCGCGGCAGTGGCGCTTCGCCGTGCTGCCGGCCGGGGTGCGTGAGGTGACGGCGGTCCTCGATGACAGCGTGGGGACGGTGATGCCGTTCGAGACCGTCCCGCTCGGGTCGGAGACGGTCGCCTACCGGCTGCTGGACGGCGTGGACGTGGAGCGCCGCGCGTCGGGCCACTGGGAGCTGTCCTGGCTCGATGCAGCCGGCGTGCGCCGTGACGTCGTCGAGGCAGCGGCGGGGGAGGGGGAAGGTGCGGCAGCGCCGGGCTCCGCGCCGACGCTGGACCCCACGGCTGAGCTCGACGTCGAGCTGGCGCCGGTGGAGTCCGGTCTCGCGGTGCCCGTCCTGGTCCGCAGGGAGGCAGCGGCGGACCGCTTCACGGTGCTGCTGCAACGGCCGGACGGCACCCAGCCGCTGCAGCCGGTACCGGGCGAGCTGCCGGGCCAGGCGCAGCTGTTCAGTGACGGCGAGCTGACGTCCGTGCTGCTCACCCCGGTCTCGGGTGACGTCGACGCCGAGGAGACGCAGCTGCTCGGGACCCTGCCCGGCCGCGGCACCCAGCACACCGTGGTCACCCAGGACGGTGACCAGCGGCTGCTCGCGCACGTCTTCCGGGCCGACGCCCCGGTCCGGGCCAGCGACGTGCGGGACGTGCTCTGGGTCACCGGCGACCGGGTAGTGGCCGCCAGCGGGACGCCGGTGCTGGCAACCGAGCTCGCGGACGTCGGTGAGGGCGGCCAGGCGTTCGTGGTGCCCGAGCACCAGGTCGCCGGGGCGCTGCTGCCCTGGAGCGCCCTCCCGCTGCAGGTGGCCACCACCGGCCAGCCGCAGCTGCTCAGCCTGGCCGTGGGCAGCGTCGGCCCCGGGCGGACCGACGGGGCCCGGCTGCTCCTGGCGCTGCTGCCGGGTGGCGCGAGCGAGCCCCGGGTGCGGCTCGACGACCGGGACCGCACCCAGCTGCGGCTGCACACCGCGACACTCGGCGAGCACACGCTTGGCTCCGCCGTCGTGCGGGGGGTCGACGTCGCCACGGAGAACGACCAGCCGGCGCTGTCCTGGACCAGCGCCGGCGGCACCCGGCGGTCGCTGGCCGGTGTGCACGAGGCTCCCCCCTCCTGAGCGGCGCGCGGCAACGACTCAACCTTCGGCGAGGGCACGCCGTTGGGGTAGAGAGGGCCAATGACCGGCAGGAGGGGCCGCGTGGGAGGAGAGTCCGACGAGGAGTTCGCGGGTTTCGTCCGCGACGCCTCGCCGCGGCTGCTGGCCGCCGCCTGGCTGCTCACGGCCGATCGCCACAGCGCCGAGGAGCTGGTGCAGGATGCGCTGGAACGGGTCTATCTCCGGTGGCCACGGCTGCGGTCGGGGCAGCCGCTGGCCTACGCGCGGAAGGTCATGACCAACCTGCACACCGACCGGTGGCGCCGCCGTCGGCGTGAGGTCCTGGTCGAGGCCGTGCCCGAACGTCCGGCCAGCGAGCGGCCATCCCCTCCCGGTGGCGCGGGCGTGGACGTGGTGCGGGCGTTGCAGCAGCTCCCGCCGCGGGAGCGGCAGGTGGTGGTGTGGCGCTACTACCTGGACCAGTCCGAGCAGCGCACTGCCGAGGAGCTGGGCGTGAGCCCGGGGACGGTGAAGAGCTCGGCGTCGCGTGGGCTGGCCCGCATGAGGGAGCTGCTCTCGGAGGGAGATGAGTCGCGTGCGCACAGCCGATGACCTGCGCCGGCTGCTCGCCACCGCGGCCGCCGAGGCGCCCCCGATGCACCTCGAGCCGGACGCCGTGATCGCTGCGGCGCAGGCCCGTCGTCGCCGAACGATGTGGCGGGCCGTCGGGACCCTCGGGGCGGCCGCGGTGCTGGTCACCGCCCTGGTTCTCGGGCTGACCGGGCCCCTGGGTGAGCTGCGCTCCTCGACGGAGCCGGCGTCGGTCCCGGAGTGGGACACCACGCGCGACTTCTCCGCGGTGGTCGAGACCGGCCTGTCCGCCTACGACGGTGAGGAGCTGCACGGACCGGTCCCCGCGCTGGAGGTCACGCGCAGCGCGGGAGCCGAGCGGTTCACGGTCACCGACACGACGAACGGGGAGCAGCTCGACGGTGCCCCCGCGCAGGGGCTG
Source organism: Ornithinicoccus halotolerans (assembly GCF_009602535.1). Lineage (GTDB taxonomy): Bacteria > Actinomycetota > Actinomycetes > Actinomycetales > Dermatophilaceae > Ornithinicoccus > Ornithinicoccus halotolerans. Next base: position 35,401 of record NZ_WIQI01000010.1, read on the forward strand.
CCGGGAAGCGAGCTCTTCGCCGGGGAGGACTACGCCGTGCTCCTCATCCCCGCCCCCCGAGGCGTGGACGGCAGGAGCACCGAGTGGCTGTTCGACTGGAGTGCGCTGGGCAACTCCGGTGTCGGTCAGACGGCACGCGTGGTGGACGACGGTGGCCAGACCCTGCTGGTTCACGCGATGGCCGCCGCGACACCGGTCCCACCGGACGCGGTGGGCGAGGTCGTCTGGGTGGTGGACGGCACCATCGGGCTGGCCAGCGGGGAGGAGGTGCAGCAGGCGGAGGTGGAGTCGGCCGGGGAGCGGCTGGTGGTCTGGCGGTCGCCAGGAAGCGACCTGGTCGGGACCTTCCAGGATCCGCCGAGCCCGCTGATGGCATCGCACTTCACCCGGTACGCGCTCTACCGTTCTCCGGTCCGGGGCGAGGGGGCCGAGGGCCAGGTGAGCCGGCTGTGGAGCTTCGTGGTGCTGCCCGAGGGCGCTCAGCAGGTCCGCGCCGTGCTGGACGACGAGGTCGGCACGGTGGTGCCCTTCGAGACCGTCCCCCTCGGCCCGGAGACCCTCGCCTACCGGCTGCTCGACGGCGTGGAGGTGGCGCAGTCCGACACGGGCGTCTGGGACGTGGCGTGGCGGGACGCCTCGGGCGAGCCACGGCACCTCTCCGACCTCGCCCGGGACGCCGGGTAAGGCGGGGAGGGCCGGGCGTCGGGCAACGGGGTGACCACCGCCGTCTGGCAGCGGGGCGGCTGACCGGCCCAACTAGACTGCGGCGCCATGACCCGAGTCCTGTCCGCCGTCGCCTGGCCCTACGCGAACGGGCCGCGCCACCTGGGCCACGTGGCCGGGTTCGGCGTGCCCTCCGACGTGTTCAGCCGCTACATGCGGATGGCCGGTCACGACGTGCTGATGGTCTCCGGCACCGACGAGCACGGGACCCCGATCCTGGTGGCCGCCGACAAGGAGGGCGTCCCGGCCCGCGAGCTCGCCGACCGCAACAACCGGCTCATCGTGCAGGACCTGGTCGACCTGGGCATCTCCTACGACCTGTTCACCCGCACCACCACGGCCAACCACTACCGGGTCGTGCAGCAGATGTTCACCGCCGTGCACCGCAACGGGTACATGGTCGAGAAGACCACCCACGGCGCGGTCAGCCCGCGCACCGGGCGGACGCTGCCGGACCGCTACATCGAGGGCACCTGCCCGATCTGCGAGTACCCCGAGGCCCGCGGCGACCAGTGCGACAACTGCGGCAACCAGCTCGACCCGACCGACCTGATCGAGCCGCGCAGCCGCGTCGACGGGGAGGTGCCGGAGTTCGTCGAGACCCAGCACTTCTTCCTCGACCTGCCGGCGCTGGCCGAGGCGCTCGGGGAGTGGCTGGACCAGCGGGAGGCCTCCGGGCTGTGGCGGCCCAACGTCATCCGGTTCTCCAAGAACATCCTGGAGGACATCCGGCCGCGCGCGATGAGCCGCGACATCGACTGGGGCATCCCGATCCCGCTGGAGGGCTGGCGCGAGCAGCCGACCAAGCGGCTCTACGTGTGGTTCGACGCCGTGATCGGCTACCTGTCGGCGTCGGTGGAGTGGGCGCGGCGGATCGGGGACCCGGACCGCTGGCGGCAGTGGTGGAACGACCCGCAGGCGCTGTCCTACTACTTCATGGGCAAGGACAACATCACCTTCCACTCCCAGATCTGGCCGGCGGAGATGATCGCCCACAACGGCCAGGGCGACCGCGGGGGTGAGCCTGGCCCCTACGGGGAGCTGCAGCTGCCCACCGAGGTGGTCTCCAGCGAGTTCCTGACCATGGAGGGCCGGCAGTTCTCCTCCAGCCGTGGGGTCGTCATCTACGTGCGGGAGGTCCTGCAGCGGTACCAGGTGGACGCGCTGCGCTACTTCCTCTCCGCGGCGGCGCCGGAGAACGCCGACAGCGACTTCTCCTGGCCCGCGTTCGTCGAGCGCACCAACAACGAGCTGGTGGCCGGCTGGGGGAACCTGGTCAACCGCACCGCCAGCATGGTCGCCAAGAACTTCGGCGAGATCCCGGTCGCCGGACCGCTCGAGCCGGTCGACGAGGAGCTCCTCTCGGCCGTCCGCCAGGGCTTCCAGACCGTCGGGCCGCTGATCGGCGCGCACCGGCAGAAGGCGGCGCTGACCGAGGCGATGCGCCTGGTGGGGGAGGCCAACGGCTACGTGTCCCGCACCCAGCCGTTCAAGCTCAAGGGCGAGGACCAGCGTGAGCGGCTCGGCACCGTGCTGCACGTGCTGGCCCAGGCCGTGACCGACCTCAACACCATGCTGAGCCCGTTCCTGCCGCACAGCTCCAACCAGGTGCACCGGGCGCTGGGCGGGGACGGCCAGTTCATGCCGATGCCGCGCATCGAGGAGGTCACCGACCTGGACGAGCCCGAGCGGCCGGGTTACCCGGTCATCACCGGGGAGTACTCCTCGATGCCGCGCTGGGAGCCCCGCCCGCTGACGGTGGGGGCGCCCGTGGCCAAGCCCACCCCGATCTTCACCAAGCTGGACCCGGGCATCGCCGACGACGAGCGGCGGCGGCTGGGGCTGCCCGTGGACGACGAGTAACCGATGACCGACCGCCGCGAGCAGGAGCGCCCGCCTGCCCCCGAGCCGCTGCCGATCCCGGTGGTGGACAACCACTGCCACCTGGACATCTCCCGCGACGGCACCCCAGCACCGCCGGTGTCCGAGGCGGTAGCGGCCGCCGCCGCCGTGGGCGTGGACCGGCTGGTCCAGATCGGATGTGACCGGGAGGCCGCCCGGTGGACGGTGCAGGTCGTGCAGCAGCACCCCCAGGTCGTCGGCGGTGTGGCGATCCACCCCAACGAGGCGCCCGGGCACGCCGCCGCCGGCGACCTGGAGCAGGCGGTCGAGGAGGTCGCCGAGCTCGCTCGCCACCCGCGGGTCCGGGTCGTGGGGGAGACCGGGCTGGACTACTACCGCACCGGCCCGGAGGGGGTCGCAGCGCAGCAGGAGTCCTTCCGGCGCCACATCGAGCTCGCCAAGCAGACCGGCAAGGCGCTGCAGATCCACGACCGGGACGCCCACGAGGACGTGCTGCGCATCCTCGCCGAGGAGGGCGCCCCGGACCGGACGGTGCTGCACTGCTACTCGGGCGACATGGCGATGGCCCGCGAGTGCGTGCGCCGCGGCTACTACCTCTCCTTCGCCGGCACGGTCACCTTCAAGAACGCGCGCGACCTGCGGAACGCGCTGGCGATCACACCGCCGGAGCACCTGCTCGTCGAGACCGACGCGCCCTACCTGACGCCGAGCCCGCACCGGGGCCGCACCAACGCCTCCTACCTCGTGCCGCTGACCGTGCGGGCCATGGCCGCCACCCTCAACGTGGCGGTGCCGACGCTGTGCCAGGCCCTCTCGGCCAACAGCGAGACGGTCTACGGGCCATGGTGAGCAGGTGAGCGGGGAGGACGCCGCCCTGCTCGGGCCCGCGGAGGTCCGCGACCTCGCCGACCTGCTCGGGATCCGCCCGACCAAGCAGTGGGGGCAGAACTTCGTCATCGACAAGGGCACCGTGCGGCGTATTGTGCGCGCCGCCGGCGTCGGTGAGCAGGACGTCGTGGTGGAGGTCGGGCCAGGGCTGGGCTCGTTGACGCTCGCGCTGCTGCCCCGGGTCCGCCAGGTCACCGCCGTGGAGATCGACCCGGCGCTTGCCGGGCAGCTGCCGCGCACCGTGGCCGAGCTCGCCCCGGAGCTGCTCCCTCGGCTGACGGTGCTCAACGCGGACGCCCTGCGGGTGGACGCGCTGCCGGACCCGCCGCCGACGGCGCTGGTGGCCAACCTGCCCTACAACGTGGCGGTGCCGGTCGTGCTGCACCTGCTGGAGCTGCTCCCGAGCCTGCGCACCGGGCTGGTCATGGTGCAGCTGGAGGTGGCCGAGCGGCTGGCGGCCGCGCCCGGGTCGAAGGTCTACGGCGTGCCCAGCGTCAAGGCCGCCTGGTACGCCTCGGTGTCCCCGGCCGGCCGGATCGGGCGGACGGTGTTCTGGCCGGCGCCCAATGTCGACTCCGGCCTGGTGCGCCTGGAACGCCGGGACCCGCCCACCACCGAGGCCTCGCGGGAGGAGGTCTTCGCGGTCGTCAACGCCGCGTTCGCGCAGCGCCGCAAGACGCTCCGTGCCGCCCTGGCGGGGTGGGCGGGCAGTCCCGCGCGTGCCGAGACGGTGCTGCGCACGGCGGGGATCGAGCCCACGACCCGGGGGGAGCGGCTGACCGTGGAGCAGTTCGCGGCCGTCGCGGCAGCGGCGCGACGGACGCCATAGGGTGAGCAGCATGACGACCGCCGCGCAGCCACCCGCCGGGGTGACCGTCCGCGTCCCGGGCAAGATCAACCTCGAGCTGGTCGTCGGCCCCCGGCGCGATGACGGCTACCACGAGCTGGCAACCGTCTTCCACGCCGTGAGCATCCACGACCACGTCACCGTCGTCCGCGCCGAGGAGTGGTCGGTGCGCACCACCGGCGACCTGGCCGCCCGGGTGCCCGACGACGAGAGCAACCTGGCACTGCGGGCCGCCCACGCCCTGGCCGAGCGGCACGCCGTCGAGGAGCCGGTCGCGATCACCATCGACAAGCAGATCCCGGTCGCTGGCGGCATGGCCGGCGGGTCCGCCGACGCGGCGGCCGCGCTGGTGGCCTGCGACGCGCTCTGGGGGCTGGGGCTGCCGCGGGAGGACCTGGTCTCCGTCGCGGCCGCGCTGGGCTCGGACGTGCCGTTCCTGCTGTACGGCGGCACGGCCGTCGGGAGCGGCCGGGGTGAGCGGCTGGCGCCCGTGCTCTCCCGCGGGGAGCTGCACTGGGTGCTCTGGGCCAGCCACGACAGCGGGCTGTCAACGGCGGCCGTCTACGCCGAGGCCGACCGGCTGCGGGGGGAGGCCACCGTCACTGAGCCGGAGCCTTCCGATGACCTGCTGGTGGCGCTGCGCACCATGGACACCGCCGCGGTGGGCGCCTGCCTGCGCAACGACCTGCAGCAGGCGGCGCTGAGCCTGGCCCCGGAGCTGGCCGACGTGATCGAGGCCGGGCGCGAGCTCGGGGTGGAGGGCGCGGTCGTGTCCGGCTCCGGCCCGACCGTGGCCTTCCTCGTCGCCTCCAGCGCCGCGGCCCTCGACCTCTCGGTGGGTCTGGCCGCGCGGGGGCCCGAGGGCGACATCCGGCGGACGGTCGGCCCCGTGATGGGGGCCCAGGTCGTCGGTCCGCCCGTGCCGTCCGGGCCGACCCTGCACATCGGCTGATGGCGGGTCTGGTCTCCCTGGACCGAGCCGGCCTGACCGCCGGCACCCAGGTCCTGCTCGACCGCGTCTCCGTCGGGGTGCTCGACGGGGACCGCGTCGGCGTGGTGGGCCGCAACGGCGGCGGCAAGACCAGCCTGCTGCGGGTCCTCGCCGGTGAGCTGGAGGTCGAGTCCGGCCGGGTGATCCGCACCGGTGACGTCTCCGTCGGCCGGCTCGGGCAGGCCGACGACTTCCGGCCTGCAGCCACCGTCCGCTCGGTGGTCCTCGGCGACCTGGCCGAGCACGAGTGGGCCGGCGACGCGCGGGTGCGGGACGTCGTCACCGGGCTGCTCGGCGACCTCGACGCCAGCGGCGTCGGCGGCCTGGAGGCCCCGGTCGCGCCGCTGTCCGGAGGGGAGCGGCGACGGGTCGCGCTCGCCTCGATGCTGGTCGCCGACCCGGACCTGCTGCTGCTCGACGAGCCCACCAACCACCTGGACGTCGAGGGGGTGGCCTGGCTGGCCGGCTACCTCTCCACCCGGCGTCCCCGAGCCGGCAGCGCGCTGCTCGTCGTCACCCACGACCGGTGGTTCCTCGACGCCACCTGCACCCGCACCTGGGAGGTCGCCGACGGACAGGTGCACACCTACGAGGGCGGCTACGCCGCCTACGTGCTGGCGCGGGCCGAGCGCGAGCGGGTCGCCCAGGTGACCGCCGAGCGCCGCGCCAACCTGCTGCGCAAGGAGCTGGCCTGGCTGCGGCGCGGACCCCCCGCCCGCACCAGCAAGCCGAAGTTCCGCATCGACGCCGCCAGCGCGCTGATCCAGGACGAGCCCCCGCCGCGCGACGAGGTCGAGCTGGTCCGGTTCGCCACCACCCGGCTCGGCAAGGACGTGCTCGACCTGCTGGACGCGACCGTCACCGTCGGCGACCGGACGATCCTGGACCGGGTGACCTGGCGGCTGGGCCCGGGTGACCGGTTCGGGATCGTCGGCGTCAACGGTGCCGGCAAGTCCACGCTGCTGCGGGTGCTGCAGCGCCGGGTCCCGTTGCAGGCCGGCAAGCTCAAGGTGGGGGCCACGGTGCGGACGGCCTACCTCAGCCAGGAGCTGCGCGAGCTGGACGAGGTCGCCGGCCGCAGCGTCATCGACGCGATCACCGACGTGCGCTCGTTCACGACCCTCGGCGGCAAGGAGGTCTCCGCCAGTCAGCTGGCGACCCGGCTGGGATTCAGTGGGGGCAGGCAGCAGTCCCGCGTCGGCGACCTCTCCGGCGGGGAGCGGCGCCGGCTGCAGTTCCTGCGGCTGCTGATGGACGAGCCCAACGTGCTGATGCTCGACGAGCCAACCAACGACCTGGACATCGACACCCTCGCCGCGATGGAGGACCTGCTCGACGGCTGGGCCGGCACGCTGCTAGTGGTCTCCCACGACCGCTACCTGCTCGAGCGGGTCACCGACCGGCAGGTCGCGCTGCTGGGCGACGGCACGCTGCGCGACCTGCCCGGTGGCGTGGAGGAGTACCTGCGACTGCGGCACGCCCAGCAGCAACAGCCCTCCGGTGACGGGCGACCCGCCTCCGGAGGGGCTGCAGCGCAGCAGGCGGAGAGGAGCGGTCCCAGCGCCGCCGAGGCGCGGGTGGCCCGCAAGGCGCTGGCCCGCGTCGAGAAGGCGCTGACCCGGCTGCACGAGCGCGAGGAGCGGTTGCAGCACCGGATGGCCGAGGCGGCGACCGACCCTGAACGGCTCACCGAGCTGACGCGCGAGCTGGACGCGGTCCGCGAGGAGATCGCGGGGCTGGAGGCCGAGTGGCTGGAGACGGCCGAGGTCGTCGAGGGCTGAGCCCTCGGGTCAGCTCCCCGTTCCCCGGATGGCGCGGGCGCACACCTCCGGCCCGGCGTCGTGGCCGGCGCGACCAGCAGCTCTCTCGATGCCGAGAATCTTGACAGGTCCTAGGCTGGAGGCATGTGCAGCGCGGGCCCCGACGAGGTCGACCGTATCGTCGCCGCCTGGCAACGGGAGCGACCCGACCTGGACAGCAGCCCGCTGCACGTGCTCTCGCGGGTCTCCCGGCTGGCGCGGCACCTGGACCTGGCCCGCCGTCGCGCGTTCGCCGAGCACCGGCTGGAGAGCTGGGAGTTCGACGTGCTGTCGGCGCTGCGCCGATCCGGTGCCCCCTACCGGATGACCCCGGGCCAGCTGGTGCGGGAGACGCTGGTGACCAGCGGCACGATGACCAACCGGATCGACCGGCTCGCGGTGCAGGGATTCGTCGAGCGCAGTCCCTCTCCGACCGACCGGCGGGGCGTGGTGGTGACGCTGACCCGGGAGGGGCTGGCCGTGGTCGATGCCGCACTGGCGGACCTGCTGGCGGGGGAGCAGGCACTGCTGGCCGGGCTCACGTCCGAGGAGCAGGAGGCGCTGGGGGACCTGCTGCGCCGGCTGCTGACGCCGTTCGACGAGTTGGGGAGCTGACCGGCCCGGTCAGCGGCGGCCGCGCAGCCGCGGCTTGGGCTCCAGCCCGGCGAGGCCGTTCCATGCCAGGTTGACCAGGTGGGCGGCCACGTCCTCCTTCTTGATCCGGCGGGAGTCCAGCCACCAGCCGCCCGGGATGGCGACCATGCCGACCAGCATCTGGGCGTAGAGGGGGGCCATCTCGTGGTCCAGCTTCCGCCGCCGGAACTCGGCGGCCAGGATGTGCTCCACCTGGGTGGCGACGTCGCTGATGAGGCTGGCGAACGAGCCGGTGGACTGGCCCGGCGGCGAGTCGCGCACCAGGATGCGGAAGCCGTCGGTGGAGTTCTCGATGTAGTCCAGCAGCGCCATCGCCGCCCGCTCCAGCAGCTCGCGGGAGTGGCCGTGCTCGGTCAGTGCCTCGGTGATGGCGCTGAGCAGCGCCTGGATCTCGCGGTCGACGACGACGGCGTAGAGGCCCTCCTTGCCTCCGAAGTGCTCGTAGATCACCGGCTTGGAGACCTCGGCGGAGGTGGCGATCTCCTCCACCGTGGTGCCCTCGAAGCCGCGCTCGGCGAAGAGCGCGCGCCCCACCTGGATCAGTTGCTCGCGCCGCTGCGGACCGGTCATCCGGTGCCGGGCAGCGGCGGGCTGGAGCTTGGGGTTGGGGGAGGTCACGGGCCCCATCATGCCAACCCACCCACCGCAGTGGGTCGGGCCGGCCGGTCGGCCTCGTTAGGCTGGGACCAGCCCGCAGCCGCGGGCACCGTCCCCGGTTGCTCTGTTGGTAGGGGCCGCCTGACTTTGAATCAGGATGAGAGACGTAGGTTCGATTCCTACCCGGGGAGCCGGCCTCGCAGGTCAGCAGCCGCGGCAGGCTGCTCCGCCTGGTGCCGCCGGGCCTTGACCAGCCCGTCCACAGCGCCCCAGACGGTGACCACCACGACGGTCGCGGCGACCGTCAGCGCCAGGTGCTGCTCGGCGTCCTGCCAGCCACCGTCGACGAGGGCGGCCACGAACTCGTCGTTGAGGAGGCGGTGGCTGAGCAGCAGCACGACGACCGGCACCGCGAACGCCGCCTCGAGGAGGGCGTTGCCCGCGGCCAGCCGCCACGTCCACCGCCCGGTCCGATGGAGCACCACGCCGAACACCGCGGTGGCCAGCCAGACCCCGAGGATCCACGGGATCCACGAGGACCACAGGCTCGGGTCGAGGACGGGGACCTGCTCGCCCCCGCGCCTCACCGGCGAGTCGAACTGCTGCCAGACCACCGCGAGCACCCCCACGACCACGACGATGATGGTGGCGGCGGTGTCGGTCATGGTGACCGCCCGGGTGCCCTGCGGCTCAGGGAGCTGGTCGGGGTCCCAGTCCGGCAGGGTGCCGGCCGCGCCGGTGCGCTCGATGACGACGAAGACCAGGGTGACCCAGAAGACCACCTGGCCCGCGGCCATCAGGGCGGTGGTGATCCCACCGGCGACCACCGTGCCGATCGTCTGGTCGTCCCCGAGCAGCGCCCGGGCCGTCATCGTCACGGCGGCCGCCAGCGGCACGATGGTGGCGAGCAGCAGGGTCACCAGCCGGCGCCAGGCCGGGTACACCGCCGGTCCGAGCAGGTGCAGCGGCCGGCCGGAGTAGCTCGCCGCCAGCCGCAGCGGGTCACCGAGCTCGACGAGCACCTCCCGCTCGGCCGTGGCGCGGTCGGGCGCACCGGCGTCCAGCCGGCCGTCGACCATGTCCTGGATGGTGGCCCGCAGCTCGCGCTCGAGCTCGGCACGCTGGGCCTCATCGACGTGACGCGCGGTCGCCGCGACGTAGCGGTCAGTCAGGGAGGTGGTCATGGTGGCCCCCGAGGTGTCGGTTCGGTTGGTGGTGGGTGGTCAGCCGAGGCGGCGGACGGCGGAGTGCAGGCTCTCCCAGTCGCGCAGGAGCGCGTCGAGCACGACGCCGCCCTGAGCGCTGGTCCGGTAGAACTTGCGCGGCCGGGACTCCTCGGTGTTCCACTCGGCGTCCAGGAGGCCCTGCCTCTCCAGCCGCCGCAGCAACGGGTACAGCGTGTTCGCCTCCACGCTGAGGCCCGCCCGGCCGAGCGTCTCCAGGAGCGCATAGCCGTAGCCGGGCTCCTGGAGCGTGGCGAGGCACGCCAGGACGACGGTGCCGCGGCGCAGCTCCTGCAGGTGCCCCGCCAGGATCTCCTCGTCCGGTGTGCTCATGAGCGGCACGTTACTGTGTCACACACAGTATCGTCAATCACACAACGTTGTTGGACCCCCGCCAGCAAGCCGCACCCCGGACGCGAGCGGGGGACGGAGGAGGGCGCGGGGTAGCATCGGCCCGACACCGGCACCCGAGCGGTGCCCGTCGTGACCGGGCTGTCGAGACCGAAGGACACCAGTCGGCGTGAGCACGCACCATCCGGCCGCCGTGGTCGTCCTCGCCGCCGGCGAGGGCACCCGCATGAAGTCGGCCACCCCCAAGGTCCTGCACCCGATCGGCGGCCGGTCGCTGCTGGGTCACGCGCTGCGCGCCGCGCGCGGCTGCCGCCCCGAGCACCTGGCCGTGGTGGTCCGGCACGAGCGCGAGCGGGTAGCGGCCCACGTCGCCGAGTGCGACCCGCGGGCCCTGCTTGCCGACCAGGACGAGACCAAGGGCACCGGCCGGGCCGTCGAGTGCGGGCTGGCCGTGCTGCCGCCGGACCTGTCCGGCACCATCCTGGTCACCTACGGCGACGTGCCGCTGCTGTCTGCCGCGACGCTGCAGGCGCTGACCCGCGCCCACGAGGAGGCCGGCAACGCCGTCACCGTGGTGACGGCCGAGCTGGCCGACCCCGGCGGGTACGGGCGCATCCTGCGCGACGAGGCCGGTGAGGTGGCCGGCATCATCGAGCACAAGGACGCTCTCGCTGCGCGCGAGGCCGGCGGCCCGCTGGCGCACGCGCTGGACATCACCGAGATCAACTCCGGGATCTACGCCTTCGACGCCGCGGTGCTGCGCGACTGCCTGGCTCGGGTCTCCACCGACAACGCCCAGGGCGAGAAGTACCTCACCGACGTGCTCGGGCTGGCCCGCGAGGCCGGCGGCTCCGTCCGCGCCCACGTCGTGGCGGACCTGTGGCAGACGGAGGGCGTCAACGACCGGGTGCAGCTGGCCCGGATGGGCGCCGAGCTCAACCGCCGCACCGTCGAGTACTGGATGCGGGAGGGCGTCACGGTCATCGACCCGGCGACCACCTGGATCGACGCCGACGTCACCCTCGGGCGCGACACCGTCATCCGTCCGCAGACCCAGCTGCTGGGAGCCTGCAGCGTGGGTGCCGACGTGGTCATCGGGCCGGACACGACGCTGACCAGCGTCCAGGTCGGCGACGGCGCCCAGGTGGTGCGGACCCACGGCGAGGACGCGGTCGTCGCCGCGGGGGCGACGGTGGGCCCGTTCGCCTACCTGCGGCCGGGCACCCGGCTCGGCGAGGGCGGCAAGATCGGCACCTTCGTGGAGACCAAGAACGCCGACATCGGCCCCGGCGCCAAGGTCCCGCACCTGTCCTACGTCGGAGACGCCACCATCGGCGAGGGCAGCAACATCGGCGCCTCCAGCGTCTTCGTCAACTACGACGGGGTCGCCAAGCACCACACCACCGTGGGCCGGCACTGCCGGATGGGCAGCGACACCATGTATGTCGCCCCGGTCACCATCGGCGACGGCGCCGGCAGCGGCGCGGGCACGGTCATCCGCACCGATGTGCCGCCAGGGGCGATGGCCATCACCGTGGCCCGGCAGCGCAACATCGAGGGCTGGGCGCAGGCCCGGCGCGCCGGCACCCCGCAGGCGCGGGCCGCCGAGGAGGCGCTCGGGCGCGGCGACCAGGAGGAGCAGGCGTGACCGGCATCCAGCGCACCACCCACAAGAACCTGATGGTCTTCTCCGGCCGGGCCCATCCCGCCCTCGCCGAGGAGGTGGTCGCCGAGCTCGGGACCGAGCTGGTCCCCAGCCAGAACTACGAGTTCGCCAACTCCGAGATCTACGTCCGGTTCGACGAGTCGGTGCGCGGCTGTGACGCGTTCGTCCTCCAGAGCCACACCGCGCCGATCAACGAGTGGATCATGGAGCACCTGATCATGGTGGACGCCCTCAAGCGGGCCTCCGCCAAGCGGATCACCGTGGTGCTGCCGTTCTACGGGTACGCGCGCCAGGACAAGAAGCACCGTGGCCGCGAGCCGATCTCGGCCCGGCTGGTGGCCGACCTGTTCAAGACCGCCGGCGCCGACCGGCTGATGGCGGTCGACCTGCACACCGCGCAGATCCAGGGCTACTTCGACGGCCCGGTCGACCACCTGATGGCGCTGCCGATCCTGTCCGACCACGTGCGCGACAAGTACGGCCACGAGGACCTGGCCGTGGTCTCCCCGGACGCCGGCCGGATCAAGGTCGCCGAGCAGTGGTCGCACCGGCTCGGCGGTGCGCCGCTGGCCTTCATCCACAAGACCCGCGACATCCACCGGCCGAACCAGAGCGTGGCCAACCGCGTCGTCGGCGAGGTGACCGGGCGCACCTGCGTCCTGGTCGACGACATGATCGACTCCGGCGGGACCATCTGCCAGGCCGCCGACGCGCTGATGGCCGACGGCGCCAGCAGCGTCGTCATCGCCGCGACGCACGCGATCTTCTCCGGCCCGGCGGTCGAGCGGCTGGAGGCCTCCGCGGCGCGCGAGGTGGTGGTGACCAACACGCTGCCACTCAGCCAGGCCGCCCGGGACCTGCCCAAGATCACCGAGCTGTCGATCGCCCCCCTCGTCAGCCAGGCGATCCGGCAGGTCTTCGAGGACGGGTCGGTGACCAGCATGTTCGACGGTCGGGCCTGAGAGCGCGCACCGATTGGGTAGCGGCGGGGGCTGCCCGCTAGACTGGCCGACTGTTGCCTCGGCGAGGGACGCGGCACGAGGCGGTCACCCGCCTTGCACCCGGCGTCCGCCATCGACGCGGCGTGCCGATCCGCTGGGTCGTCGCTGCGTCCACCTCGCGCCGCGTCCCACGTCGAGGCCGCCGCACCCACCGATCCGTCCCCGTGACCGAAAGGCCTCGAGATGTCCGACGCCATCACCATCAACGCCGAGAAGCGCACCGAGTTCGGCAAGGGCGCGGCCCGCCGGCTGCGCCGCACGGACAAGGTGCCCGCCGTCCTCTACGGCCACGGCACCGACCCGGTGCACCTGTCCCTGCCCGGCCACGACACGATGATGGCGCTCAAGCACGCCAACGCCGTGCTCAACATCGTCGTCGACGGCCAGGAGCACCTGGCGCTGGCCAAGGACGTGCAGCGGGAGACCATCCGCCGCTTCATCGAGCACGTCGACCTGGTCATCGTGCGCAAGGGCGAGAAGGTCACCGTCGACGTGCCGGTCCACGTCGAGGGCGAGGCCGCCCCCGAGACCGTCGTCACGGTGGACCACAACGAGCTGACCGTCGAGGCCGACTTCACCCAGATCCCCGAGCAGCTGACCGTCTCGGTCGAGGGCCTGGAGGCCGGCACCCAGATCCACGCCGGCGAGGTGACGCTGCCGCAGGGCGTGACCCTGGCCTCCGACGCGGAGCTGCTGGTCGTCAACGTTACCCAGGCGATCTCCGAGGAGGCCCTCGAGGCCGAGCTCGCCGAGGCCGAGGCCGAGGCCGGCATCGAGCAGGAGGAGCCGGAGACCGAGGAGGCCGCCGACGGCGGGGCCGCCGAGGCCGCCGAGACGGAGACCGCCGAGGGCGAGCCGGCCGAGGAGACCCAGGAGGGCTGAGCCCGCTGCGTCCATCCGCCGGGCGTCGCCCCGGGCCGCGCACCGCACGAGGAGGTCGGCCGTGGAGCCGTGGCTGGTCGTCGGGCTGGGCAACCCCGGCCCGCGGTACGAGGGCAACCGGCACAACGTCGGCGCCATGGCCCTCGCCGAGCTCGCCCGGCGCTGCTCCGCCACGCTGAAGCAGCACAAGAGCCGGGCCTGGGTCGCCGAGGTCCGGCTCGGCACCGCGCCCGGCGGGCTGCCCGGCCCCCGGGCGGTGCTGGCCCGGCCGATGACCTACATGAACGTCTCCGGCGGGCCGGTCGCGGAGCTGGCGAGCTTCTACAAGGTGCCCCGCGAGCAGGTCGTCGTGCTGCACGACGAGCTCGACATCGACTTCGGGGCGGTCCGGGTCAAGCGGGACGGCGGCGAGGGCGGCCACAACGGGCTGCGCTCGATCAGCCAGTCCCTCGGCGGCCGGGACTACCTACGGGTGCGGCTGGGCATCGGGCGGCCCCCGGGGCGGCAGGACCCGGCCGACTTCGTGCTGACCGACTTCCCGGCACGGGACCGGGACGAGGTGGAGCTGCTGGCCGGTGACGGCGCAGACGCCGTGGAGGAGCTGGTCCACCTCGGGCTCCCTGCCGCCCAGCAGCGGTTCCACTCCCGCTGAGCCGACGGTGACACCGCTGACGGTGTGACAAACCGTGCGCTCCGGCGCACGGTCTGTCACACCATCGGCTCAGCGGTAGCCGGTCTCAGGACTGGTTCTTCAGGCTGGCCAGCCGCGCCGCCACCTCCGCGTCGGTGTCAGCCTCCTCCAGCTCGTCGAAGGCGTCCTCCAGCGACGTGGACTGGGCCTCGGCCCGGCCCTGCACGAGCGCCTCCTCCCGGCGGATCTTGTCCTCGAACCGGCCCAGCTCGCTGGTCGGGTCCATCACGTCCAGGTGGCCCAGCGCCGACTGCACCCGGTCCTGCGCCGCCACGGAGCGGGCCCGCGCGACCAGGGTGTCCCGCCTGCTCTTCAGGTCGGCGAGCTTGGTCTTCATCTGCGTCAGGCCGGTCTTGAGCTGGTCCACGGTGGCGTTCTGCTGCTCGATGGCCGGACGGGCCGCCTCGACGTTGCGCTCGTACCCGATCTGGCGGCCGATCGCGACCTTGGCCAGGTGGTCGAACTTGTCCGCGCCGGCGGTGTCGCCGGCGGCGCGCCGCTCGTCGGCCTTGCGGGAGGCCGCAGCCGCCTTGTCGCCCCACTCGCGGGCGGCCGCCTCGTCGGTGCGCAGGTCGGACTCGGCCATCCGCACGTTGGCGATGGTCTGCGCGACCGCCTCCTCGGCCTCGGCGATCGAGTTGGTGTAGTCGCGGACCAGCTGGTCGAGCATCTTCTCCGGGTCCTCGGCCCGGTCGAGCATGGCGTTGATGTTGGCACGCCCCAGCTGGCTGATGCGTCCGAGGATGGTCTGCTTCTGGGTCATCCGGGTTGGTCCTTTCTCCTGCGGCCGTCGGCGACGGCCGGTGTGCTGGTGTGGTGGTCCGCTGCCGGGCAGGGCGCCGGTGGGGTCAGAAGCGCCCGCCGCTGCCGAAGCTGCCCCCTCCTCCCCCGAAGCCGCCGCCGCTGCCGAAGCTGCCGCCGAACCCGCCGCCGGTGCCCCAGCCGCCGTGGTGGCGCCGGCCCCCGCCGCTCAGGATGCCGCCGAGGACCAGGGCTCCGAGCACGTCGTGGCTGTGATGCCGCCCCCCGCGGACCCCGCCGTAGCCGCTCCCGCCCGGACCGGAGAACCGGTCCAGGTCGCGATCGGCCTCCACCAGCGCCCGCTCGCCGAGCTGCTCGGCGCGGTTGAGCAGCCCCGCGGCCCGGGCGGGGTCGTCGGCGGCCACCTGCTGCGCCTGGTCGTAGAGCCGCAGCGCCTCGGAGATGCGGGTGCGGGCGCCGGCGGCGACGGCACCGCGGCGGGTGCCGATCGTCTCGTCGATGCTGCGCAGCCGGGCGCCGACCCGGTCCACCCGGGCCTGGAAGTCGCGCTGCTGCTTGGCCCGGTGCTCCGCCGCGTCCCGGGCCGGCTCCAGCAGCGCGTCCAGGTCGTACTCGGCCTCGTCGAGGCGGGCCAGCTGGGCCAGTGGGTCACCCTCGCGCCGCTGCTGGGCCTGCGCGATCACCTCGCGCGCGTGCTGGACCGCCGCGCGCACCGACGGGTCGGCCGGCGCCAGCCGCTCGGCGTCCTGGATGTCGGCCTGCAGCGCGCCGATGGCGCGGGCCAGCGACTCGCGGGCGTTGTCCAGGTCCTCCCCGGCGCGCTCGATGGCCGCCAGCAGCCGCACCGCCTGCCCGAGCGACTCCTCGGCCGCGCGGGCGGCCTCGACAGCCGACTCCCGGTCGCCCCGCTCCAGCGCCGCCCGGCCGGCCACCACGAACTGCTGGGCGCTCTCCACCAGGTCGTCGGCCTGCTCCAGGTGGGTGCGCACCGTGCCCAGGGCCGCCTCGGGGTGCCGAGCGGCCAGCCCCTCCAGGGTCTGCCGGGCTGCGGGTAGCCGCTGGCCGACCTCCCCGGAGCGGCCGGCCAGGTCCTCCAGCACCTGCGGCACCCGCTCCCGCACCGAGCGCAGCGTGGCGAACTGCTCGGCGTGCCGCTCGATCGTCTCCTGCGCCGAGGCGGCCAGGGTCAGCAGCTGCCCCAGCATGGTGCGGGCGACCGGTTCCGGCTCGGCCACGTCGTCGTCCAGCTCCTGCCGGATCGCGAACGCCTGCCGGGCCTGCTCGCGGGCGCCCTCGATGGCCTGCCGGAACGGCTCGGTGCGCTCCCGGCCGAACTGGGCCTCGGCGAAGTCGAGCTCCTCCTGCGCCGAGCGCAGCTCGTCGTCCAGGGAGACCAGCGCGGCGGCGGCCTGCCGTTGCAGCTCGGGGGTGGACAGCCCGCGACGCTCCTCCGGCTCGGCCGGCACCTGCTGGCCGGCGTGCGGGTGACGCCGGGCGGACTTGTTGCCACGCATCGACACCAGCGCCGAGGCGCCGACCGCCAGCAGCGGCACCAGCAGCAGCCAGCCGAGGCCGACCGAGGGAGCCGAGGGCGCGACCGCGCCGCCGCCGGACCGGGCCTGCCCCCCGCCGTCGGCGACGACCTCGGTGTAGCCGTCCGCGGCGGCCGCGACGGCCCCGACCCAGTCCTCCTGGCCCAGCGCCGGCTGGACGTACTCCTGCTCGACGGCGGCGACCTGGCCGGGGCCGACCGGTCCGGACTCGTGCGCGGCGGAGCCGTAGCGGCGGTCCTGCACGGCGACCGCGAGCAGCACGTCGTCACCGCCCATGCCGGAGGCGTCGTAGGTCTGCTGGGCCCACTCGGCCCCGGAGCGGCCGTCGAAGCTGTCGACGAAGGCGACGAACAGCTGCACGCCGGCCTCCTGCTGGGCCCGCTCCAGCGCCGCCTGCACCTCCTCGTCGCCGCCCTCGAGCGCGCCGGCCGGGTCATAGACCTGGTCGGGCAGGTCGAGCGGGGGCTCGGCGAGGGCGGCCGCGCCGGGGACGCACAGCAGCAGGCCGGTGAGCACAGCTGCGAGCAGCCCCCGCCACAGCGGGGCCGTCCCTGGTGGTCCCGCCTGACGTCGCACGTCCTCGATCCTTGTCGGGAAGGGCGGTCGACGCAACCAGCGGCAGGCTCCGGCGTGCCACCGGACAACTAGACTGGCTGCCACCCCCTCCCGCGTGCCGGTCGGGGGCGTTCGTGCGTGCCCAGACCCTGGAGGACCCGTGAGCCTGCACCCCGTCCGCGACCTGCTCGCCACCGACCCGCAGGTGGCCGGGCTCCTCGGCGCGCTCGAGACCGACGAGACCGACGTGGCGATCCCCGCGGGGGCCCGGCCGGCGCTGCTGGGCGCGATGGCGGCGGAGCGGACGCTGCTGGCGGTCACCGCCACCGGGCGGGAGGCCGACGACCTGACCGCCGCGCTGGGCTGCTACCTGCCGGGTGAGCAGGTCGCCACCTTCCCGAGCTGGGAGACGCTGCCGCACGAGCGGCTCAGCCCCCGCAGCGACACTGTCGGCCGCCGGCTGGCCGTGCTGCGCCGGCTGGCCCATCCCGACGCCGCCGACGAGGCCTCCGGGCCGCTGCGGGTGGTCGTCGCCTCGGTGCGGGCGGTGCTGCAGCCGCTGGTCCAGGGGCTGGGCGAGCTGGTCCCGGTGCAGCTGCACGCCGGTGACGAGCGTGACCCCGAGGAGGTCGTGGAGGCGCTCGCGGGTGCCGCCTACGCGCGGGTGGACATGGTCGAGCGGCGCGGAGAGTTCGCGGTCCGCGGCGGGATCATCGACGTGTTCCCGCCCACCGAGGAGCACCCGCTGCGGGTGGAGTTCTGGGGCGACACGGTCGAGGAGATCCGGTGGTTCCGGGTCGCTGACCAGCGCTCCCTCGAGGTCGCCGACCACGGGCTCTGGGCGCCGCCGTGCCGGGAGGTGCTGCTCACCGACGCGGTGCGGCAGCGGGCCGCCACGCTGACCGACCGCCTCCCCGGCGTGGCCGACCTGCTGGCCAAGGTCGCCGACGGCATCGCCGTCGAGGGCATGGAGTCACTGGCGCCGGTGCTGGTCGACGGCATGGAGCCGCTGCTGGACGTGCTGCCCGACCGCAGCCGCGTGGTCGTCCTGGACCCGGAGCGGGTCCGCACCCGCGCCCACGACCTGCTGGCCACCAGCGAGGAGTTCCTCCAGGCCAGCTGGGCCAACGCCGCCGCGGGCAACGCCGTGCCGGTGGACCTCCAGGAGGTGCTGGGCGCCGGCGCCTACTGGTCCCTGGCCGACGTCCGCGCCCACGCGCTGCAGACCGACCGGGGCTGGTGGACGCTGACCCCGTTCGCCGGTGACGCCGAGCTGGCCGAGGAGACCGGTAGCGGCGGCGGGCCCGTGCAGCGCACCGTCGCGGCCCAGGACGCCCCGGCCTACCGCGGCGACACCGACGCGGTCGTCGCCGACCTGCGGCGCTGGGTGAGCGAGGACCAGCACGTCGTCGTCGCGCTCGAGGGGGCCGGGCTGGCCCGGCGCGTCGCCGAGGTGCTCAGCGAGCACGAGGTGCCGCACCGGGTGGAGGTGCCGCTGCAGTCCACCGAGCCGGGCGTGGTGCACGTGACCACCGGCTCGGTGGGCCGCGGCTTCGTCGCGCCGGACGCGGCGCTGGTGCTGGTCGGGGAGAGCGACCTGACCGGCACCCAGGCCGCGGCCTCCACCAAGGACATGCGCACCATGCCTTCGCGGCGGCGCAAGCAGGTGGACCCGCTGCAGCTGCGCCCCGGGGACCACGTCGTGCACGAGCAGCACGGCGTGGGCCGGTTCGTGGAGATGGCCCAGCGCACCGTGCAGGGCGCCACCCGCGAGTACCTGGTGCTCGAGTACGCCGCGTCCAAACGCGGCCAGCCGGCCGACCGGCTGTTCGTGCCCACGGACCAGCTGGACCAGGTCACCCGCTACGTCGGCGGGGAGGCGCCCACGCTGAACCGGCTGGGGGGCTCGGACTGGCAGAAGACCAAGTCCCGGGCCCGCCGCCACGTCCGGCAGATCGCCGGGGAGCTGATCCGCCTCTACAGCGCCCGGATGGCCAGCCAGGGCCGGGCGTTCGGGCCGGACACCCCCTGGCAGCGGGAGCTGGAGGACGCGTTCGCGTTCGTGGAGACACCGGACCAGCTGACCACCATCGAGGAGGTCAAGGCCGACATGGAGCGCACCGTGCCCATGGACCGGCTGCTGTGCGGGGACGTCGGGTACGGCAAGACCGAGATCGCGGTGCGGGCGGCGTTCAAGGCGATCCAGGACGGCGCCCAGGTCGCCGTGCTGGTGCCGACGACGCTGCTGGTGCAGCAGCACTTCCAGACCTTCTCCGAGCGGTACGCGCAGTTCCCGGTGACGGTGCGGGCGCTGTCCCGGTTCCAGAGTGACGCCGAGGCCAAGGCCACCATCGACGGGCTGGCCGACGGCTCGGTCGACCTGGTCATCGGCACCCACCGGCTGCTGTCGTCGGCCGTGCGGTTCAAGAACCTCGGGCTCGTGGTCGTGGACGAGGAGCAGCGCTTCGGCGTCGAGCACAAGGAGCAGCTCAAGGCGCTGCGGACCAACGTCGACGTGCTGGCGATGTCGGCCACGCCGATCCCGCGGACGCTGGAGATGGCGGTCACCGGCATCCGGGAGATGTCCACCCTGGCCACACCCCCGGAGGAGCGGCACCCGGTGCTCACCTACGTGGGCGCCTACGACGACAAGCAGATCGCCGCCGCGGTCCGCCGGGAGCTGCTGCGCGAGGGCCAGGTGTTCTACGTGCACAACAAGGTGACCACCATCGAGAAGGCGGCCAGCCGGCTGCGCGACCTGGTGCCCGAGGCGCGGGTCGTCACCGCGCACGGCCAGATGGGGGAGCGGAAGCTGGAGCAGGTCGTGGTGGACTTCTGGGAGCGGCGCTCCGACGTCCTGGTGTGCACCACCATCGTGGAGACCGGGCTGGACATCTCCAACGCCAACACCCTCATCGTCGAGCGCGCCGACCAGATGGGCCTCTCCCAGCTGCACCAGCTGCGCGGGCGGGTCGGGCGCGGCCGGGACCGTGCCTACGCCTACTTCCTCTACCCGCCGGAGCGGCCGCTGACCGAGACCGCGGTGGACCGGCTGCAGACCATCGCCTCGCAGACCGACCTCGGGTCCGGCATGGCGGTGGCGATGAAGGACCTGGAGATCCGCGGCGCCGGCAACCTGCTCGGCGGCGAGCAGTCCGGCCACATCGAGGGCGTCGGCTTCGACCTCTACGTGCGACTGGTCGGCGAGGCGGTCAGCGAGTTCAAGGGCGAGAAGGACGAGACGCCGGCCGAGGTGAAGATCGAGCTGCCGGTCGACGCCCACCTGCCGCACGACTACGTGCCCTCGGAGCGGCTGCGGCTGGAGGCCTACAGCAAGCTGGCCCAGGTCAAGGACGAGCCCGAGCTGGAGGAGATCAAGGCCGAGCTGGTCGACCGCTACGGCACGCCGCCGCGTCCGGTGCAGGTGCTGCTGGAGGTCGCCCGGCTGCGGACCGTCGCGCGGGCCGCCGGCGTCAGCGACATCGGCATGCAGGGCGCGATGATCCGGTTCGCCCCGGTCGGGCAGCTCCGGGAGAGCCAGCAGCTGCGGCTCAACCGGCTCTACCCAGGCGTCATCCTCAAGCCGGCCACGCGCACCCTGCTCGTGCCCGCACCCAAGACCGCCCGGGTCGGGGGCAAGCCGCTGCGCGACGAGGCGGTGCTGGAGTGGGCCGCCACGCTGCTCCGGGCGGTGCTGCTGGACCAGGCCGCTACCGCGGGGACCGCGGCGCAGCGCTGACCGCAGGGGATGTCATCATGGACGCCGTGACCGACTCGACCCGTATGACGCGTGCCCGCGGCCGCGCGCTGCCTCCCGTGCGCCGGGTGGTCGCCGTGGTGACCGCCGGCCTGCTGCTGCTCTCCGGCTGCGCCATGGACGCCGGCACCGCCGCGACCGTCGAGGGGCAGGAGATCAGCGAGTCCGGCCTGCACGAGGCCACCCGCCAGTTCAACCAGATCGCCCAGCAGCCGGTGACCCCGGCGCAGGTGCTCGAGGTGCTGGTGCAGCTGCCGGTGCTGGACGAGGTGGGCGACCAGGCGGGCGTGGACTTCACCGACGACGAGTACCGCAACGCGATGGTCGAGGCCGGCCTGTCCGACCCGCACCCGCTCGCTGTGGACTTCCTGCGCGGGCTCAACATCCAGAACACCCTCCCGCAGCTGGGCGAGGAGGTCCCGGCCGAGGCGCTGGCCGAGCTCGACGTCCAGCTCAACCCGCGGTACGGCAGCTGGGACCCGGAGTCGGCCACCGTGAGCGCCGACCCGCCGGAGTGGATCACCCCCGTCGAGGAGGAGCAGGCCTCCGGCGAGGACCAGCGCTGAGCGAGCGACTCGTCCTGCTGCTGACCAGCCCCCGGCTGGCGCCGGGGCTGCTGGCCCGCAGTGCCTGGCGGGCGCTGGAGGAGGCCGCGGTCGTGCTCGCCCGGCGCCCGGAGGACCCGCAGCCGGCCGCGCTCGCCGAGGAGGGGCTGGCGGTGGCGGTCGCCGAGGCCGAGCACCCGGCCGCGCTCGCGCGCGAGCTGCTGGACCGCGCCCGGCACGGCACCGTCGTCTGGGTCGGCTCGCCGGACGGTGACCCGGGGCTCACGGACGCCCTCGCCGCCGAGGTGGCCAGGAGCGGCCAGGCACCCGAGGTGGAGGTCCTCATCGGGTCCTGGGACACCCCCGGGGCCCGGCTGCTGGACGCGGTGGCGGTCATGGACCGGCTGCGCTCGCCCGGCGGCTGTCCCTGGGACGCGGCGCAGAGCCACGGCTCGTTGGTGCCCTACCTGCTGGAGGAGGCGCACGAGGCGGTCGAGGCGCTGGAGTCCGGTGACCGTCAGCACATGGCCGAGGAGCTCGGCGACGTGCTCCTGCAGGTGCTCTTCCACGCCCGGCTGGCGGAGGAGCACGAGGAGGAGCCGTTCGGCGTGGACGAGGTCGCGGCCCGCCTGGTGGAGAAGCTGGTGCGGCGCCACCCGCACGTGTTCGGCGACGCCGACGCCTCCGACGCCGCAGCCGTGGAGGCCGGCTGGGAGCGCATCAAGGCGCAGGAGAAGCCCTCCCGGACGCACCCGCTGGAGGGCGTGCCGGCCGCCCTGCCCGAGCTGTCCCGCGCCGCCAAGGTCACCTCCCGGCTGGAGCGCGCCGGGCTCGGGGACTGGCTGCGCGGGCAGGTCGCCGCCGCCGGGGACGACCGCGGCGCCCAGCTGATGGCCGAGGTCGTCCGGGCCCGCGAGGCGGGCAGCGACGCGGCCGCTGACCTGCGCCGCTACCTGCGCCAGCTGGAGGCAGCCGTCCCGGCGGACGCCACCGAGCCCGAGGGGGAGGACGACGCCGGGTCCTGACCGGGGTCAGCTTTCGGCGACGACGACATAGTTGGCGGCCCGGTGTCCGTCGGGGCGGTACCCGTAGGTGTCGTCACAGGTGATGAGGACCACGCGGCGGGTGCTCCCGTTCTCTCCCCAGACGGTCGCTGAGTACTGCAGTTCGCCCTTGTCGACGATCTCGGTTCGCTTGACCGGGAGCTTCATGACGGTGCCGTCGCGATAGCCCACCCGGACCAGATCGCCGGGCTGGACTCGGTGAAGGTCAGCAAAGACGTCCGGAACTCCCCGGTAGGAGACGTGGCCGGCGATGACCGCGGTGCCGAGGTGTCCTGGCTCGACGCGGCGGTACCCGGTGAACCAGATGACCTGGCCCTGGGGCGGACTGACGGTGCCACCAGCCGAGAGCCCTTGAGGGATCACCGGGTGATGGATGCTGGCGGACGTCAGGCTCACCCAGGCAACGCTGTCACCGGGAGAAGTCGCCGCGGGCGCGCCGGATCGACCCAGGTGGGAAGCCGGTGCCGTCGTGCTCCGCGCGTTGCTGGGGGTGGGTGACCGGGTCGGTGATTGCTGCGCGCTCCGGGCCCGGGTGGCCGTGCGCAGCGCCGGTCCGGTGGTGGGTGGACTGGTGCGCGTCGCGGCAGCTGTCGCAGCGCTCTTCGGGCCGACCAGTGACCACGCGCTTCGTGCCGCCTCATCGGCGGCGGTGGCCGGCGCGGGCGACGTGTGCAGCGCGGGGAGGCGGGAGGTGGGCGGCGCTGCTTGCGGCCCCGCCTCCTGCTGGTCCCCGACGGTGCACGCGAGGACCAGCAGAAGCGGTGTCAGGGCCGAGAGCACGGACAATGCCCTGCGGAGGAACATCAGCCCAGACGGCTCAGCAGCCAGCCCCCGGCGTCGAGCACCGACTCACCCAGGGGAGGCACGTCGGTCTCGACCACTGGGCCCAGCGGGTCGTCGTCATCGGTCTTGCCATCCCGAGGCCCAGGCTGGTTGGGGGTGCCGTCGTTGTCGTCGGGCTGGTTGGGGGTGGGGTTGTTGTCGTCGGGCTGGTTGGGGGTGGGGTTGTTGTCGTCGGGCTGGTTGGGGGTGCCGTCGTTGTCGTTGGGGGTGCCGTCGTTGTCGTTGGGGGTGCCGTCGTTGTCGTTGGGAGTGCCGTCGTTCTCGTCGGGGGTGGCGTCATTGTCGTCGGGCTGGTTGGGGGTGCCGTCGTTCTCGTCGGGGGTGGCGTCATTGTCGTCGGGCTGGTTGGGGGTGCCGTCGTTCTCGTCGGGGGTGGCGTCATTGTCGTCGGGCTGGTTGGGGGTGCCGTCGTTCTCGTCGGGGGTGGCGTCATTGTCGTCGGGCTGGTTGGGGGTGCCGTCGTTCTCGTCGGGGGTGGCGTCATTGTCGTCGGGCTGGTTGGGGGTGCCGTCGTTCTCGTCGGGGGTGGCGTCATTGTCGTCGGGCTGGTTGGGGGTGCCGTCGTTCTCGTCGGGCTGGTCGTCGCTGGACGGCGCCGTGCCGGTGCACCAGATGATGTGGCCGATGCTCTTGCCAGACGGATGCTCGTACCTGACCTGCTCCACCGGATCTGTGAAGAGCGCGCTCGCCTCATCCCCGGCAGCGGACTTGATGATCAAGGCCACCCAGTCAGCGCCTCCCGGCAGGAAGTAGCCGTGCTCCTCCGGCCCGAAGCCCTCCTCCTTGGTGCAGGCGACGTCGATGTAGCCGTGTGACTCGCTCCCAAGCACCTCCACCCAGTGGCGCGGGTGGTTCTCCCGGGGATCGACCCCTTGGGAGAAGGCCGTGGCAGCGCCGACGGAGGCGGTGAGCAGCACCGCCGTAGCCGTGGCCGTGATGGACCGGACCCGCCGTGAGCGGAGCCGAGCGGGCTGGGGGTGTGTCGGCATGGCAGTTTCCTCCCGAGAAGAGTGAGCAGCTGACAGGCGCCTTTGCCTTGTCTTGACCGAAACTTAGCGAATCTTTACCAAATTAGGAAGGTTCGTTGAGAAAAACTTGAACTAGTTCAGGTCCAACCGCCCTCCCGCCTCCGTTCCGGTCGGGTCCGCCGCCGTCGAGGGGGCCGAGTCTGGGAGATGGGGTCAGGGCACGGGAGCGGCCGCGTCGCTCGAAGGCAGAGGGAGGTCCAGCCACTAGGCTCGGGTGTGCACGTGACTGCCGTTCGCCAGCCCAAGGAGCACACCCGTGGCCACTATCGACGCGATCATCGCTCGCGAGATCCTCGACTCCCGTGGCAACCCCACCGTGGAGGTCGAGGTCGCCCTCGAGGACGGCACCGTGGGGCGGGCGGCCGTGCCGTCCGGGGCGTCGACCGGCCAGTTCGAGGCCGTCGAGCGGCGCGACGGCGACCAGAGCCGCTACCTCGGCAAGGGGGTCGAGCAGGCGGTGCGCGCCGTGATGGAGGACCTGGAGCCCCGGCTGTCCGGCTTCGAGGCCAGCGAGCAGCGGCTCGTGGACGCCGAGATGGTGACGGCCGACGGCACCGACAACAAGGCGAAGATCGGCGCCAACGCCATCCTCGGCGTGTCGCTGGCGGTGGCCAAGGCCGCCGCCGACTCAGCCGACCTGCCGCTGTTCCGCTACCTCGGTGGGCCCAACGCGCACGTGCTGCCGGTGCCGATGATGAACATCCTCAACGGCGGCTCCCACGCCGACTCCAACGTGGACGTGCAGGAGTTCATGGTCGCTCCGGTCGGCGCGGAGAGCTTCCGGGAGGCGCTGCGCTGGGGCGCGGAGGTGTACCACTCCCTGAAGGCGGTGCTGAAGGACCGCGGGCTGGCCACCGGCTTGGGCGACGAGGGCGGCTTCGCGCCCGACCTGGAGTCCAACCGCGCGGCGCTGGACCTCATCGTCGAGGCGATCGAGAAGGCCGGCTACCGGCCGGGCGCCGACATCGCGCTGGCGCTCGACGTGGCGGCCAGCGAGTTCCACGAGGGCGGGGAGTACCTCTTCGAGGGTGAGCGACGCACCGCCGCCCAGCTGACCGACTACTACGCCGGACTGGTCGAGGCCTACCCGCTGGTGTCCATCGAGGACCCGCTGGACGAGGACGACTGGGCAGGGTGGCGGGAGATCACCTCCCGGCTGGGAGACCGGGTGCAGCTGGTCGGTGACGACCTGTTCGTCACCAACCCGCAGCGGCTGCGCCGCGGCATCGAGGAGGGCGCCGGCAACGCGCTGCTGGTGAAGGTGAACCAGATCGGCTCACTCACCGAGACCTTCGACGCGGTCGCGCTCGCGCACAGCCACGGGTTCCGCTGCATGATGAGCCACCGGTCCGGGGAGACCGAGGACGTGACCATCGCCGACCTGGCCGTCGCCACCAACTGCGGCCAGATCAAGAGCGGTGCACCCGCGCGGTCGGAACGGGTCGCCAAGTACAACCAGCTGCTGCGGATCGAGGAGGAGCTGGGCGGGGCCGGCCGCTACGCCGGCGTCGACGCCTTCCCCCGCTCCCGCGCCTGAGCCACGACGACCCACGCCGACACGGAGGAGGAGCTGGTGAGCGGCACCCGCGGACCCGGGCGCGCCCCGGGTGCCGGGCGCAACCGCCGCCCCCGCCCCCCGGCGGG
>NZ_WIQI01000100.1 GCF_009602535.1 Ornithinicoccus halotolerans
TGCCGACGGGAGCGGACACGGCAGAGGACAAGGGCGTCATGCTCCGCGCGCTCGACGTCATCGAGCGGGTGGGCAACGACCTGGGGTGGCGGTGGGGACGGTCGCCCCGGGGTGGGGAGGCGAGCCGGTAGCGGCGACAGGGGCCGCTACCGGCTCGTCCTGTCCTGGCTGGGCGTTCGGGCGAACCCTCGGCCCGGCCGCGGTTCGCCGCTACGTTGAGTGGGTGGACACCGACGTGACCGCGCGGGTACGGGAGATCTGCCTGGGGTTCCCCGGGGCGGAGGAGCGCGTCAGCCACGGCGGGCCGGCGTTCTTCGTGGGCCGCCAGTTCGTCCAGCTCTGGCCCGACGGGCACCACGACCGGGCAGAGCCGCACCTGTGGTGCGCGGCGCCGCCGGGGGCGCAGGAGGAGCTGGCCGCGATCGGCCAGCCGTGGTTCTTCGTGCCCCCCTACGTCGGGCACCGCGGCTGGCTCGGCGTCGTGCTCGACGGCAGCCTGCCGTGGGAGGAGGTCGCCGAGCTGTGCGAGGACGGCTACCGCGCGGTGGCGCCGCGCCGGTGGCTGGACGCCCTCGACGGGGGGTGAGCCGGGCAGTCAGCGGCGGGCACGGCCGATCGGGGACAATGCCCTGGTGCCCTCCCGCCCCACGCCCGAGCTCTCGGAGCCCCGGGCGACCGGCGGTGGTGCCGAGTCCCCGTGGCCTGGGCTCGCGCTCGCGCTGGCCGCGGCCGGGGCCGCGCTGGGGGTGCAGGCGCTGCTGCCCGCGGTGAGTGCACTGCTGGTGGCGATCCTGCTCGGCGTGCTGGTCGGCCACCTGGTCCGGCTGCCGGCGGCCATGGAGCCCGGGCTGGCGCTGGCTGCCAGGCGGCTGCTGCGGGTGGGGGTGGTGCTGCTGGGGCTGCAGCTGGCGCTGGAGGACATCCTCGGCCTCGGGTGGGGCGTGCTCGCCGTGGTGGTCGCCGTCGTCACGGTCGGGATGGTGGGCACCGTCGCGCTGGGGCGGTTGCTTCGCGTCCCGCCGGCCCAGGCACTGCTGGTCGCGGCCGGCTTCTCGATCTGCGGGGCCGCCGCCGTCGCGGCGGTCGAGGGCAGCATCGAGCGCGAGGAGGAGGACGTCGCGACCGCGATCGGGCTGGTCGTGCTGTTCGGGACGGTGATGATCCTGCTCGCGCCCCCGGCGCTCGGGCTGAGCGGACTCGGCCCGCACGACCAGGGAGTCATCGCCGGTGGCTCCGTGCACGAGGTCGCCCAGGTGGTCGCGGTCGGCGGCATCCTCGGCAGCGGCGCGCTGACGGTCGCCGTCGTCGTGAAGCTCGCGCGGGTGCTCATGCTCGCGCCGGTGGTGATGGTGCTCGGGCTGGTGCGTCGCCGCGGCGGGACCGCGGCCGGCGCGCCCAGGTCGGCCCCACCGCTGGTGCCGCTGTTCGTGGTGGGCTTCCTGGCGGCTGCGCTGGCGCGCACCGTGCTCCCGCTCCCGGACGCGGTGCTGGCCGCAGGCGGCCTGCTGCAGGTGCTGCTGCTGTCGGCGGCGATGTTCGCGCTCGGCCGGGGCGTGCACGTCAGCGTGCTGCGCCGCGCCGGCGTGCGGCCGGTGGCGCTCGGCGCGCTGTCGACACTGCTGGTGGTCGCGGTCGCGACCGGGGGCACGCTACTGGTCGGCTGAGCCCGCTAGCGGCCGGTCCCCGGGCGGATGACGATCTTGCCCACATGGTTGCGGCCGACGAACTCCCGCTGTGCCTGGTGGATGTCGGCCAGGTCATACCTCGCCGCGACCGGGGGACGGAACGTCGCTCGCCGCGCCTCGGTAGCGAGCAGGTCGAAGTGGTGGGGGCTGTGCATCGAGGAGCCGATGACCGCGATGTTGTGCAGGTAGAGGCGGCGCAGGTCGAGGGAGACGGTGTGCCCGCCGACGGCGCCGGCGATGACCCAGCGGCCGCCGTCGCGCAGCCGCGGCAGGATCTCGGGCAGCGCCGGACCCCCGACCACGTCGAGGACGGCAGCGAGGCCGCCCGGTGCGGTCCGCGCCAGCGCCGCGCCGACCGGCTGGATGCGGTCGAGGGTGACCGCCGCGCCCGCCTGTGCCACGCGGCTGCGCTTCGCCTCGGTCGTCAGCGCGATCACCTGGGCGCCGCGGGCCCGGGCGAGCTGCACCAGGGCGACGCCGACCCCGCCCGAGGCGCCGGTGACGAGCACGGTCTCCCCGGCGCCGATGCCGCCCCGCTCCAGCATGCCCATCGCCGTCCCGTAGGCGACCGGCAGGCAGGCGAGCTCCTCGTCGGACAGCGCCGAGCCGGAGACGTCGTGGACGCGGGCGGCCGCGACCGCGACCCGCTCGGCGAAGCCGCCGTCCGCCTCGCTGCCCAGCAGCCCGACCGGGTGACCGTGGTCGTCGTAGAAGGCCGGGTCCACCAGGACGCGCCGGCCCACCAGGGAGCGGTCGACGTCGTCTGCGACGGACTCCACGACGCCCACGATGTCCCCGCCCTGGACCCGCGGGAAGTCGATGTCCCCGCGCCAGCCGGACCTGGCGCCGGGATCCTCGGCGGTGCCGTACGCGCCCTCCCTCGTCCAGATGTCGGTGTTGTTCACCGCCGCCGCGGTGACCCGCACCACGACGTGGCCGTCGGCGGGCACCGGATCCGGCACCTCGCGCACCTCCAGCACCTCCGGCCCGCCGAACCGGGTCAGCACCGCGGCCCTCATCCCGCACCCCCGGGAGCCGCCGGTCCGGCCGCACCACGCCTGGGCGCGGCGACGGCACCCCGGTGCCTACACTGATCTGTGTACCTCATTCCCCGACCCTAGGTATACAGACCTGTGAATGCAACCGCGGGCGCCCACGGCCCAGCCGCACTGACCCCGGCCGCCCTCCGGATCCTCGAGGTCGCCAGCGACCTGTTCTACCACCGGGGCATCAACGCCACCGGCGTCGACACCATCGCCGAGGAGTCCGGCGTCACCAAGCGCACGCTGTACAACCAGTTCGGGTCCAAGGACGGGCTCGTGCTGGCCTACCTGCGCCGGCGGGACCGGACGTGGCGGGAGCTCGTGGAGCAGGCAGTCCGCGCGCCCGGCCTGTCACCACCGCAGCGGGTGCTGGCGCCGTTCACCGCGCTGCGGGCGTGGCTGGCCGAGAACCCGCGTGGCTGCGCGTTCGTGAACGCCTTCGCCGAGCTCGCCGACCCCGGCCATCCCGCTCACCGGCTGGCCGCCGAGGAGAAGCGATGGCTGCAGGACCTCTTCGCCGAGCTGCTCGCCGCTGCGGGGGTCGCCCGGCCCGAGGACCGGGCGACCCAGCTGGCCTGCCTGCACGAGGGGGCGCTCGTGCTCCACGCGATGGCACCCGACCCCGACGTCCTGGGCAGCGCGCGCCGCGCGGCCGCCGCTCTCCTCGAGAGCGGGGACCTCGACGGGTCGCCGCAGCCCGCTCAGCCGCCCTGCAGCGGGACGAACCGGTAGTAGCCGGCGGCCTGCTCCTCCTCGAGCTCCGCACCGCGCTTGGTCAGCGCGACCAACCGGCCCTGCAGCGGGAGCACCAGCCGGCCGCCCTCAGCCAGCTGGTCGACCAGCGGCTGCGGGACGTGCTCGGTCTGGGCGGAGACCAGGATCCGGTCGTAGGGGCCGTGCGCCGGGGCGCCGAGCACCTCCGGGTCGGCGACGTGGACGCTGGCGTGGGGGTACCCGGCGCGCAGCAGCTGCTGACGGGAGCGGTCCACCAGCTCGGGCACCACCTCGGTGCCGCGCACCCAGCCCTGCGGACCGACCAGCTCGGCGATGATCGCGGTGGTCCAGCCGGAACCGGACCCGACGTCCAGCACCCGGTCCCCGGGCTGGGGGGCGAGCAGCTCCAGCATCACCTGCACGGTCGAGGGCTGGCTGCACGTGGACCCGTGGCCGATCGGCAGCGCCTCGTCGCGGTCGGCCTGGTCCGTCAGGTCATCGGGCAGGTAGTCCGCCCGGGGAACGGCCGTCATGGCCGCCTTCACCGTGGGCACGGGGCATCACCTCTGCACAGGACGTTCCCTCAGGTGTACCCGGCGTCCCGGCAGGTGTCCAGCTGAGACCGGCGGCCCGCTCAGCCCGCGGTCACCCGCAGCCGCTCGTCCCCGTAGGAGACGACCGACCCGGGCCGCACCTGCACGCCGCGCCGGGTGACGACCTGGTCGTCGACCGTCACCTCGCCGTTCTCGATCACCGAGCGAGCCATGACGCCGTCCTGCACCACGCCGGCCAGCTTGAGCAGCTGCCCCAGCCGGATGGCGGCGTCGTGGATCGGGACCTCTCGGATGTCGCTCACGCCTCCACTGTAGGTGCGTCCACCCGCCGGCTGCGGCACAGTGGACGGCATGACCGCCCAGCCCACCGGCAGCCCCATCGCCCTCATGCCCGACGCCGCCGCGGCGGTCACCGCCGTCGCCGAGCAGGTCCCCGCCGGCGCCTGGAGCCGGCCCAGCCCGTGCACCGAGTGGACCGTCGCCGACGTGCTGGCCC
This sequence comes from Ornithinicoccus halotolerans, assembly GCF_009602535.1. Lineage (GTDB taxonomy): Bacteria > Actinomycetota > Actinomycetes > Actinomycetales > Dermatophilaceae > Ornithinicoccus > Ornithinicoccus halotolerans. Next base: position 4,493 of record NZ_WIQI01000100.1, read on the forward strand.
ACCTCACCCGCGAGCACCTGTGGGCGCCGCACCTGCTGCGAGGCGAGACGGTGGAGCAGGTCGGCAGCCGCTACGAGGGCGACGTGCTCGGTGACGACCCGGTCGCCGCGTGGAAGCGGGCCGCGGCCGGCTCGATGATGGCCTGGGGCCAGGCGTCCGACCCGGAGGCGGAGGTGTCGGTGTCGTGGGGGGCCATCCCGGTGCGTGAGTACGCCCACCAGATGCTCACCGACCTGACCGTGCACGGGTGGGACATCGCCCGCGGCGCCGCCGTGGACCCGCAGGCGGATGCGGACGCGATCGAGGTGGCCTGGGCGTACCAGAAGCCGATGGCCGGCGGCGGGAGCGCGCTGTTCGCGGCGCCGGTGGCCACCGACTCCTCGGACCGGCTGGACCAGCTGGCCGCCCTGCTCGGACGTGACCCGTCCTGGCGCCCTCCGCTAGACTGACCGCACGCGCCGGCGCCGTGGGGGACACCGCCGGCTGCGACTCTCAACGATGAGCGGCTGGCCCCGGCGTGCCTGGGGCCAGCCGCCGACGACGGTTCTGGAGGTGCGCGATGACGACGATCACCCCGGTGCGGACGACCACTGCCGGCTCGCTCGAGGAGTTCCTGGCCCAGCTGGGCCCCGAGGCGGTCGTCGGCGTCTACCGTGGCTTCGACGCCGGCAGCCGCGCCGCCGCCCGGGAGGTCACCGCGCAGGTCGCCCCGCACGTGGGCCGCGTGGTGCAGGTGGTGCCGGTGTCGGTGCCGGACCCCGCCTGGGCCAGCGAGGAGCTGCTGGAGCGGGCCCGCGCCCAGCTCCCAGCGGTGGACGCCCTGGTCGACTCCTGCCCGGCGCCGCGGCGGGAGGCCGAGTTCCTCGCCCGCATCCTGGACGTCCCGCTCCACGTCGCCGGCCAGCGCTGAGACGCTGACCGCGCTGCGCAGCACCGAGGCCGTCGCCGGCTAGGAGGCGGCGGCCTCCTGCTCGTCCGCCCAGGACTGTGCCAGCGCCCGCTCGAAGAGCTCGACCGGCTGGGCGCCGGAGACCCCGTACCGCCCGGCCAGCACGAAGAAGGGGACCCCCGTCGCGCCGTAGTCGCGGGCCCGCGCCTCGTCGGCCCGCACCGCCTCGGCGTACTCGTCGCCGGCCAGCACCGCGCGCACCCGCCCCTCCTCCAGGCCCGCCTCGGTCGCCAGCCGCACCAGCGTCGCGGGGTCGCCCACCGGCAGCGACTCGGTGAAGTAGCCGCGCATCAGCCGCTCCTGCAGCTCGCCCTGGCCGCCCTCCTCGCGGGCCAGGTGCAGCAGCCGGTGGGCGTCGAAGGTGTTGCCGCGCCGGGCCTGCTCCAGGTGGTACTCCAGGCCCACCTGGGCGGCCTGCTGCTCCAGCCGGGCGTTGTTGGCGCGGGCCTGCTCCAGGGTCATCCCGTACTTCTCGGCCAGCATCCGGCTGGTCGGCCGCTCGTCCTCGGCCGGCGCGTGCGGGTCCAGCTCGAAGCTGTGCCACACCACCTCGACCTCGTCCCGGTGCTCGAACCGCTGCAGCGCCAGCTCCAGGTGCCGCTTGCCCAGGTAGCAGAACGGGCACACCACGTCGGACCAGATGTCGATCTTCACGCCCCGGTGAACCCCCACGGCAGGGGCGCGCATTCCGTCTCCCCGGTGGTGCCGCTGCCCGACGGGTGTGATCCGCGTCGCATTTTCATGCCACTGGGTGATGCTGATCCAAACATCGTCTTATAGTCATGCCCATGCTTCGTGACCGCAGCGCCACCCGCGTGACCCGCCGTCACGTGGACCTGCTGCGTGTCGCCAGCACCATGTGCCGGGCGTCCTGACGCCCGCCGCAGCCACTGCAGACCGGGCGTGGGGCGCCCGGTCTCCTGCTGCCTGGAGGTCCCCGGCGTCTCACCACGGTCGACCACGTGAGGACGAGCCGACCAGCCGGCCAGATGAACCGGCAGAGACGACGAGGACACGATGACGACGACCGCATCGCCCACCCAGGACCAGCCGCAGCGGACCGGCACCCGGCGACCGGCCAAGCCGCAGGGGCAGTGGCTGGTGGACGGCCGCGCCCCGCTGAACCACAACGAGGAGGTCAAGGCCGCCGACAACGGCCTCAACGTGCGCGAGCGCATCGAGCGGGTCTACGCCAAGGAGGGGTTCGACTCCATCCCCGCCGACGACCTCAACGGACGGTTCCGCTGGTGGGGCCTCTACACCCAGCGCCGGCCCGGCATCCCGGGCGGCAAGACCGCCCAGCTGGACCCCACCGAGCTCTCGGACCGCTACTTCATGCTGCGGATCCGCCTCGACGGCGGCGCGGTGACCACCGAGCAGGCCCGGGTGATCGGCGGGATCTCCACCGAGCTCGCCCGGGACACCGCCGACGTCACCGACCGGCAGAACATCCAGCTGCACTGGGTGCGGGTCGAGGACGTCCCCGAGATCTGGCGCCGGCTGGAGAGCCACGGCATGCAGACCACCGAGGCCTGCGGCGACACCCCGCGGGTGATCCTCGGCAGCCCCGTCGCCGGCATCAGCGCCGAGGAGATCATCGACCCCACGCCGGTGATCGAGCAGATCACGCAGCGCTACGTCGGCGACCCGGAGCTGGCGAACCTGCCGCGCAAGTTCAAGAGCGCCGTCACCGGCCACCCCAGCCTGGACGTCGTGCACGAGATCAACGACGTCTCCCTGGTCGGCGTGGTGCACCCCGAGCTCGGGCCCGGCTACGACCTGTGGGTCGGCGGCGGGCTGTCGACCAACCCGCGGCTGGCCGAGCGGCTGGGCGCCTTCGTCACCGCCGAGCAGGCACCGGAGGTGTGGCACGGCGTGGTGCGGGTGTTCCGCGACTACGGCTACCGGCGGCTGCGCACCAAGGCGCGGCTGAAGTTCCTGCTCGCCGACTGGGGCCCGGAGCGGTTCCGGCAGGTGCTGGAGGAGGAGTACCTCGGCTACCGGCTGGCCGACGGGCCCGCCCCCGCGCGCCCCACGACGCCGGGGGACCACGTCGGTGTCCACGAGCAGAAGGACGGGCTGCGCTACGTCGGCGCGACCCCGGTGGTCGGCCGCGTCTCCGGCACCACCCTCACCGCGCTCGCCGAGCTGGCCGAGTCGGTCGGCTCCGGCCGGATCCGGTTCACCCCGCACCAGAAGATCCTGGTGCTGGACGTGCCGCCGCAGCGGGTGGACGAGCTCGTGGCGGGGCTGGAGCGGCTCGGGCTGTCGGTGCGGCCGAGCCCGTTCCGGCGCAGCACCATGGCCTGCACCGGGATCGAGTACTGCAAGCTGGCCATCGTCGACACCAAGGACACCGCAGCCGGGGCGGTCGCCGAGCTGGAGCGCCGGCTGGCCGACGTCGAGCTGGACCGCCCGATCTCGCTGCACGTCAACGGCTGCCCCAACTCCTGCGCCCGCATCCAGACCGCCGACATCGGGCTGAAGGGCCAGATCATCACCGTCGACGGCGAGCAGCTGCCCGGCTTCCAGGTGCACCTGGGCGGCACCCTCGTGGCCGACCACGAGGACGAGGCCGGTCTCGGCCGCACCGTCCGTGGCGTCAAGGTGGCCGCCCGCGACCTGCCCGGCTACGTCGAGCGGGTGGTGCGGCGCTACCTCGCCCAGCGCGACGAGGGCGAGACCTTCGCCGGCTGGGCCCACCGCGCCGACGAGGAGGCGCTGGCGTGACCGCCACCAGCCGCTGCGTCGAACGCACCGAGCTGGCGGCGCGGGCGCGGGAGGCCGCCGCGCGGTTCGCCCGGCGCGAGCAGGAGGTCACCGACCCGGTGGCGCTCAGCCGCGAGGTCGTGGCCTGGGCCGTCGAGGCCTTCGGCGACCGGCTCGCGGTCACCTCCAGCATGGCCGACGGGGTGACCGCGCACCTGGTCTGCCAGCGGCTGCCCGGGGTCGACGTGCTCTTCCTCGACACCGGCTACCACTTCGCGCAGACCCTGCAGACCCGGGACCAGGTGGCCCGCAGCATGCCGGTCACCGTCCGCACCATCGAGCCGCGGCAGACCGTCGCCGAGCAGGACCGGGAGCACGGCCGCGACCTGTTCGCCCGGGACCCGGAGCACTGCTGCCTGCTGCGCAAGGTCGAGCCGCTCAGCCACGCCCTGGCCCCGTATGACGCCTGGGTCACCGGGCTGCGCCGGGAGGACAGCCCGGCCCGGGCCGCCACCCCGCTGGTCGCCTGGGACGCCGACCGCGGCATGGTCAAGGTGTCCCCGGTGGCGCACTGGACGCAGCCGACCGTCGAGGCCTACGTGGCCGAGCACGAGGTGCCGGTGAACCTGCTGCTGGAGCAGGGCTACCCCTCCATCGGGTGCTTCCCCTGCACCCGTCGGCCGCTGCCCGGCCAAGGCTCCCGGTCCGGGCGGTGGACCGGGTTCGACAAGACCGAGTGCGGGATCCACCCGTGAGCCCCGCGACCCCGGACCAGACGCCGCTGCTGCTGGGCCTGGACCTGCGGGACCGGCTGGTCACGCTGGTCGGCGGCGGCGCCGTCACGGCGCGCCGGGCCCGGATGCTGCTGGCGGCCGGTGCCCGGCTGCGGGTGGTCAGCCCGGTCCTGCACCCCGAGCTGGCCGAGCTCGCGGCGGGGCAGTCCGTGGACTGGCTCGCGCGCCGCTACCGGGGCGCGGCCGACCTGGCGGGCTGCTGGCTCGTCCACACCGCCACGGGCGACCCCGAGGCGGACGCGCAGGTCGCCCGGGACGCCGAGGCGGCGCGGTTGTTCTGCGTGCAGGCGGGCCGGGCCGAGGAGGGCAGCGCCCGCGTGCCGGCGCG
>NZ_WIQI01000101.1 GCF_009602535.1 Ornithinicoccus halotolerans
CACTGGCCGTCCCACAGCGTCGCGACGTCGAAGTAGCGCGGGTAGCCGTCGGTGAAGATCGACGGGTGCTGCTCGGCCCCGCTGCCCACCAGGCACAGGACGCCGCGCAGCGAGGCGCGGTGAGCCGGCTCGAGCACCGCGGCCACGGCCGCTACCGCCCGGACCAGGCCGGCGACGGAGTGGGTGCGGCGGCGACCGTTCTGCCACAGCGTCCCGCCGCGGACCGTCACCGTGCCGGTCCAGTTCTTGGTGTCGATCACCACGACCGACCGCGGCCCGACGACCACGTGGTCCAGGTTGGCCCTGGCCCGGCCGGGCCACGGCACGTCGTGCAGCACCACGTGTCCCTCCGGCAGCCTCGCGAGCAGTGCCGCGGCCGCGCGCTCCCCCTCGGCCCCCGCGGTCCAGCTGCGCTCGGCGGCCTCCGTCCGCTGCAGCTGCCGGCGCAGCTCCTCCGCGCGCGCGGCGTGCCGCCGGGCCTGCTCGTGTGCCCCGTCCCCTGCCCCCACTGGCACCTCCCTGCTCTCGCTCCCCCGGGACCACCCGCAGAGGACTGTCCCCAACGAGAGAACACGCTAGACGCCGCGGCGGCAGCACACCAGGGGACGGCCGCAAGTTGCCACGGCGGTCGACCGGCGGGCGTCAGCCGAGCCAGGCCCCGTCCCGCATGATCGTCCGGCCGACGATCTCGTTGGCCTCCCGCCAGGCCTGGATCCGCCGCGGGGCCAGCACCAGGAACAGGTAGCCGTCGCTCTGCCGTGGGTCCCACTCCGCCTGGCGCACGTAGGCCTGACCGACCTCACCGGCGTCGGCAGCCGGGAGCGACTGCGCGAGGTGGGCGTCGATGACCACGACGTCCCGGGTGGGGCCGACGGCCAGCCTGGCCCGCCCGGTCGCCGCGATGTTCCGGGCGGTGACCGACGTCGCCTCCAGGGCGATGACCACCTGCTCGTCCACCCAGGCCAGCGAGAGCGGCACCAGGTGCGGCGCGTCCGCGTCCGGACTCGCGGTGGCCACCCAGACGTCCTGGTGCGGCGCGGTGAGCTGGGCGAGCGCGTCGGCCCTGCGCTGAGCACCCGAGCGGGGCGGGTCCGGCGGCATGGCGCTCCTCCTCAGGCGCCGCGGTAGGTCCCCAGGCACCACAGGTTGTCGTCACGGTCGCGGCAGGCGAACTGGTGGGAACCGTAGTCGGTGTCCTCCAGCGCGGTCACGACCTCGACGCCCTCGGCCTGCTGCACCCGTGCGTAGGCCGCGTCGACGGTCGCCGGCTCGGCGGCCACGACGTAGAGGCCCTGCGGGCCGAGGGTGCCCCAGTCCCCCTCCTTGCCGCGGGTGCCGAACATCACCCCACCGCCGTCGGGCCACCGGGCCTCGGCGTGCGCCACGGTGCCGTCGTCGCCCCGGTAGAGCGCGGTGACCGTGAATCCCAGCGTCTCGGTGCAGAATGCCACGCCGGCGTCGACGTCGGTGAAGCCGACGGTGGGCCACACCGTGGGGGCCGGCGGTCCGGGGAGGTCGCGGGTGCTGTCGTCCGGTGCTGGGCTGCTGCTGGGGCTGGGCGTCTCGGTCATGCCCTCGATGCTGGCACCACCGGGGCGGTCCCGTCTTGAAGGTATGGGAGCTCCTCACGCAGCCAGGTGCCGACGCTGCAGCCGGCCAGCGCGTGCCACTCCCGCGCCAGGTGCGGTTGGTCGGCGTAGCCGCAGCGGGCCGCGACCGTCGCCGGTGACAGCCCCGCCAGCAGGCCCGTCCGGGCGGCCTCGAACCGCGCCACCCGGGCCGCCTGCTTGGGCGGCAGCCCGATGGCGACGGTGAACCGGGCGGTCAGGTGCCGCCGGCTCCACCCGACGTGGTCGGCCAGCGCGGAGACCCGCACCTGCCCGTCGCGGGCCAGCAGCAGCCGCCACGCCTCCAGCACCTCCGGCTCGGTCCTGGCGGCATCGGCCGCACCCAGCCGCTGCAGCAGGGCGCCGTCGAGCAGCCGGAACCGCCGTCCCCAGGCGCCAGTCGCGCGCAGCCGGTCCACCAGCCGGTCCCCGTCCCGGCCGAGCACGTCGGCCAGGTCCAGGACCAGCCCGGTCAGCTCGCCGGCCGGCACCCCCAGCAGCGCCAGTGACCCGGCCGGGGTCAGCGCGTACTGGAGGCCCTCCTGCGGGGTCGAGGCGTCGATGTCGACGGCGTTGGTGTGCAGGCCGCCGGCGACCCCGTGGGCGGCGACGGCGGTGTCCCGGGCGGTCACCCGCAGCGGCGCCGCCAGCTCCACGACCAGGGTCAGGTACCGGGAGGGCAGGCCGCGGTGCCGGCCTGTGGGGTTGGCCGGCGCCCGGTAGCCCCAGGCCTGCCCGACGTAGCGGCGCAGCGAGACCGGGACGGGGTGCTGGTACAGCTCCACGCGCGCTCCTCCCGGTCGTGGTGCAGCGGCTCAGCCCTGGGCGGCCAGCGCCAACGGCAGCACGTCCTCGGCGCCGGCGTCGCGCAGCTCGCGGGCCGCGACCGTCAGGCTCCACCGGGAGTCGACCAGGTCGTCCACCAGCAGCACCGGCCCGCGGTGCCCGGCCAGGGCGGTGGCGAGCTCGGGCCCGACGGCGAACCGCCCCCAGACGTCGGCCAGCCGGAACGCGCTGTTGCCACCGGACTCCCCCGCGGGGCCGCCGTCCACCGGCTCCAGGGTGCCCAGCAGCGGCAGCCGGCCCAGCTCGCTGATCCGGGCCGCGACCGAGGCGACCAGCTGCGGCCGGTCCCGCGACGGCATCGCGACCACACCGGTGGGGCGGCGCTGCCAGTCCCAGTCGGCCAGCACCTGCACGACCGCCTGCACCAGCGGCTCCGGCGCCTCGCCGTCCTCCCGCAGCACCTCCCGGAGCCGCTGGCCCCAGCCGAGGTCGGAGAGCCGGGCGAGCGTGCGGCCCACCGACATCGCCTCCTCGGCGGGGATGCGGCCCTTGACCGGCACCCCGAGCCGCTCCATCCCGCTGGGCCACTGCGCCCGCGGCTCCAGCGGCACGCCCGCCCGGCTGATCTGGCCGAGGGCGACGTCGACCGCCTCGCGGGGCACGTCGGTGGGGTACCACGGTCCGGCGCACACGTCGCAGCGCCCGCACGGCTCCGCCGTCGCGTCGTCCAGGCACTCCTGCAGGAACGCCATCCGGCAGCGCTCCCCACGCTGGTAGTCCAGCATCAGCTGCTGCTCGTCGGTGCGGGCCTGGGCGACCCGCGCGTAGCGCTCGGCGTCGTAGGTCCACGGCTGCCCGGTGGCGACCCAGCCGCCACTGACCCGGCTCACGGCGCCCTCGACGTCCAGCACCTTGAGCAGCAGCTCCAGCCGGGTGCGCCGCACGTCGACGATGGTCTCCAGCGCCACCGTGGACAGCGGCCGCCCCGCCTCGGCCAGCGCCGTCAGCACGGCGTCGGCCTGCTCCTGCCGGGGCATGGCCGCGGAGGCGAAGTAGGCCCAGATGTCGCGGTCCTCCACGCCGGGCAGCAGCAGCACGTCGGCCCGCTCGGTGGCACGCCCGGCGCGCCCCACCTGCTGGTAGTAGGCCACCGGCGAGCTCGGCGCGCCCAGGTGCACCACGAAGCCCAGGTCCGGCTTGTCGAAGCCCATGCCCAGTGCGCTGGTCGCCACCAGCGCCTTGACCTCGTTGTCCCGCAGCGCCGCCTCCAGCTGCAGCCGGTCGGCCGGGTCGGTGCGCCCGGTGTAGGCGCGCACCTGGTGACCGGCCTGACGCAGCGTCTCGGCCAGGTCCTCGGCGGCCGAGACGGTCAGCGTGTAGACGATGCCGCTGCCGGGCAGGTCGCCCAGGTGCGCCACCAGCCAGGCGACCCGCCGCTCGGGGGTCTTCTCGGTCAGCACGCCCAGCCGCAGCGACGCGCGCGCCAGCGGACCGCGGATGGTGCTGACCTCGCGGTCGCGCCCGGCCCCCAGCTGCTCGACGACGTCGGTGACCACCCGCTCGTTGGCGGTCGCCGTCGTCGCCAGCACGGGGGTGCCCTCCGGCAGCTCGCCCAGCAGGGTGCGGATCCGGCGGTAGTCGGGCCGGAAGTCGTGCCCCCAGTCGCTGATGCAGTGCGCCTCGTCGACCACCAGCAGCCCGCAGCCGGCGGCCAGCTCGGGAAGCTGCTCCTCGCGGAACCGGGGGTTGTTGAGCCGCTCCGGGCTCACCAGCAGCACGTCGACCTCGTTGGCCGCCATCGCCGCGCGCACCTGGCCCCACTCCTCGGCGTTGGCCGAGTTGATGGTGACCGCGTTGATGCCAGCGCGGCGAGCGGCCTCGATCTGGTCGCGCATCAGCGCCAGCAGCGGAGAGACGATGACCGTGGGCCCGGCGCCCTCGGCGCGGCGCAGCGCGGTCGCCACGAAGTAGACGGCCGACTTGCCCCAGCCGGTGCGCTGGACCACCAGCACCCGCTCCCGCCGTTCGACGAGGGCCTCGACCGCCTCCAGCTGACCGTCGCGGAACCCGGCGTCGGTCGAGCCCACGAGCCGGCGCAGCGCCGCGAGCGCCTGCTCCCTGGTGGTCTCCTGCTGCGTCTGCGCCTGCGTCATTGCCGCCACGCTACGCGCCCGCGCCGACATCCGGCACCGGCCGTCCACAGCCGGTGCCGGTGGGCCGCTCCCGGTGCTCTCCGCCGGCAGCAGCGCGGCGGCCAGCTGCGGTCCGCGGTGGCGGGCATGACGGGTTCCGGACCGCTGTGGAAAGGTGGCGGCATGGCCCCGGAGCATGCTTCCCCCGCTGACCCTGCCCGGCTCTCCCGGGACACCGTCCCCGCCGGCCTGGTCGGTCCCCGGCCGGACGGCCCGGCCGGGATCGTGCACCTGGGCCTGGGCAACTTCCACCGCGCCCACCAGGCGGTCTACACGGCGCGGGCGCTCGCGCACGAGCCCGGGCCGTGGGGCATCCACGCCTTCGGCAACCGGTCCCGCACCGTCGTGGACGGGATGCGGACCCAGGACCTGCTCTACTCCGTGCTGCAGGTCGACCAGGACGACCGCTCCGCCTGGGTGCCCGGGGTGCACACCGCCGTCGACGTCGCCGCCGAGGACCCCGCGGCCGTGGTCACCGCGATCGCCGCGCCGGGCACCAGGGTGGTGACGCTGACGGTCACCGAGCACGGCTACTCGCTGTCGGCCCGCACCGGCGGGCTCAACCTGGCCGACCCGGCGGTCCAGCACGACCTCGCCGACCGGGCGGCGCCCACGACCGCGGTCGGCCAGGTGACCGCGGGGCTGCTACGGCGCTGGCGCGACGGCGCCGGGCCGGTGAGCGTGCTCTCCTGCGACAACCTCAGCGACAACGGCCACCAGCTGGCGGGGCTGGTGCGCACCTGCGCGGCCGAGGGGCCGGACCCGGCACCGGCGGAGTTCCTCGACTGGCTCGGCGCCGAGGTGGCCTTCCCGTGCTCGATGGTGGACCGGATCGTGCCGGCCACGACCGACGCCCACCGGCGGGCCACCGCGGAGGTCCTGGGCGTGGCCGACCCGGTGACGGTGCCGGCCGAGCCGTTCTCGATGTGGGCGATCGAGGACACCTTCGCCGCCGGGCGGCCCGCCTGGGACGCCGCCGGCGCCATCCTGACCGACGACGTCGCCGGCTACGAGCTGCTCAAGCTCCGGCTGCTCAACGGCACCCACTCCCTCATCGCCTACCTGGGCTGCCTCACCGGCGCCCCGATCATCCCCGCCTCGGTGAGCCAGGAGCTGGTCGCCGAGGCGGCCCGGCGGGTGATGCGCGAGGAGTACCTGCCCACGGTGCGGGTGCCGCACGACGTCGACGCCGAGGACTACATGGCCCAGCTGCTGGCGCGGTTCTCCAACCACGCCCTCGGGCACCGCACCACCCAGGTGGGCGCGGACGGCTCGCAGAAGCTGCCGCAGCGCGTCGTGGGACCGGCCGTCCACCACGTCCGTGCAGGGCGCACCCCGCACCTGCTGTGCCTCACCCTCGCCGCGTGGCTGGCCTGCCTGACCGGCCGGATCCGCGACGACCACGGCCTGCTCGCCCAGCTGGTGGACCCGCGCGCCGAGGAGCTGCGCCGGATCGGCGCCACCGCCGCGGGCCCGGCCGAGGTGGTCGACCGGGTGCTGGACGAGACCGGCATCTTCCCCGCCGAGCTCGCCGAGCTCACCGCCGTGCGCGAGCGCACCGCCACGCTGCTGGCGACCATCGAGCGGCACGGGGCGGAGACCGCTACCCGCGAGGCGCTGCAGCGGTAGCGGCTCGCGCCCGGGCCGTGGTCAGTAGCCGCCGTCGGGGAGCACCATCTCGGCCCGGACACCGAGCAGCCGGACCGGCCCGTCGTCCGCCAGCGCATCGAGCAGGTCCAGCGCGGTTCCCGCGATGACGGCCGCGTCGAACGTCGGCTCGGGCAGCCGGCGCACGCGGGTGACCGTGAAGAACGGCGCGAACCGCACCTTCAGGTGCACGCGCACGCACGCACGCCCCTCGGCACGGAGGTCCTCGACCACCCGGTCGGCCAGCGCCCCGATCGCGCCGGCGATCTCCTCGGCCGTGGTGAGGTCCTGCTGGTAGGTCGTCTCGTGGCCGTGCGCCCGCGCGACCCACGGCGTGTCGTCGACCGTGGTGCTGCCCTCACCGCGACCCAGCCGGGCCAGGGCAGGGCCGGTGCTCGGGCCGAACTCCGCGGCCAGCGGCTCCACCGACGACTCGGCGAGCTCGCGCACGGTGCGCAGCCCGATCCCGGCCAGCCGCTGCGCGATCCGGTTGCCCACCCCCCAGAGCTCCGTCGTCGCCCGCTCGCCCATCACCGCCATCCAGTTCTCCCGGGTCAGCCGGTAGACCCCGCGGGGCTTGCCGAACCCGGTCGCGGTCTTGGCCCGCACCGTGGTGTCGCCGACGCCGACCGAGCAGTGCAGCCCGGTCGCCCCCAGCACGGCGGCCTGCACGGCACGCGCGGTCGCCTCCGGGTCGTCGGTGTCGATCCCGACGAACGCCTCGTCCCAGCCCAGCGGCTGCACGACGGCCCGCGGGAACGAGCGCAGCGTCGCCATGACCTGCGCCGAGGCCGCCTCGTAGACGGGGAAGTCCACCGGCAGGAACACCGCGTCCGGGCACCGGCGCAGCGCGGTCTTCAGCGGCATGCCGGAGCGGATGCCGAACTGCCGTGCCTCGTACGAAGCGGTGGAGACGACCGCGCGCTCGGTGGGGTCGCCGCGGCCGCCGACGACGACCGGCCGTCCGGCGAGCTCGGGCCGGCGCAGCACCTCGACCGCCGCGAGGAACTGGTCCATGTCGACGTGCAGCACCCAGCCCGCCATGGGGGCCATCATCGCCCCACCGGCGCGCGGCGGCCGCTACCCCGAGGCGCTGGCGGGGAGCGGCCGCAGCCCCGGTGCCTGGCTCAGCGGCGCGCCACGTAGTAGTCGTTGATGAAGTCCTCCTCCAGCGACTTCACCTCGACGTCGCCGAACCCGGCCTCGGCCAGCATCCGCTGCGCCAGCTCGGTGCCCCACACCGTCCCCAGGCCGGCCCCGTCGAGGGCCAGCGAGACCGTCATGCAGTGCATCGTCGAGACGGTGTAGAGGAACGGCGCCCAGGGGATGTCGCGGTTGTTGTCGAGGTCGCTGGAGGCCCGCATGTCGACCATCAGGAAGACGCCGTCGGGCTCCAGGTGGGCGGCGACCTGCTGCAGCACGGTCGCGGGACGGGCCTGGTCGTGGATGGCGTCGAAGGCGGTGACGGCACCGAAGCTGCCGGCACCGTCCAGGTCGGCCACGTCACGCAGCTCGAACTCCACGTTGGTCAGCCCCCACGTCCGGGCCTCGGCGCGCGCCACGTCGAGAGCCTCGGCGGAGAAGTCGAAGCCGACGAACTCGCTGTCCGGGAAGGCCCGGGCCAGCAGGTTCAGCGCGTGGCCCTGCCCGCACCCGATGTCGGCGACCCGGGTCCCGCGCTGCAGCCGCTCCCGCAGGCCCGGCACCAGCGGCACGACCTTGTCCACCAGCGCGGCGTCGTTGGTCTGCGCGCTCTGCTCGGCCATCAGCTCGTGGAACCGCGCGTAGGAGGAGTACGGCACGCCGCCCCCCTCGGCGAAGCAGCGGACCACCTCGTCCTCGACCTGTGCGAGCAGCGGCACCATCTGCAGCAGCGAGGCCAAGTTGTCCGGCCCGGCCGCGCGGGTCAGCACCGCCGCGTGCTCGCCCGGGAGCTGGTAGGTGCCGGTGGCGCCGTCGTGGGTCACGATGCCGGCGACGGTCATCGCCCCCAGCCACTCCCGCACGTAGCGCTCGTGCAGACCCGCCTCCGCGGCGATGCTGCTGCTGGTCGAGGGCGGCAGTCCGGCGAGGGCGTCGAAGAGGCCGGTCCGGTGGCCGATGCTGACCATCAGCGCGGTGGAGCCGCTGCTCAGCACCCCGAACAGCCTCCCGGCGAACTCCTGCACCCGGGCCGGGTCCGGCTGGCTCGCCGGGCCGGTGCGGGTGGCGGTGTCGTGGTCGGTCGTCGTGCTCATGGTTGCCTCCCGTGGCGGGTTCTGGTGGACCCCACCGACGCTAGGAACGACGCGCCGCCGCGACATCGGTCAGATCATGCAACTCCGGGCCGGTATGCAGCGCGGGCGGGCTCCGGTCAGAGCAGCCCCCGGTCCCGCGCCCAGGACACGGCACCGGTCCGGGAGCTGACGCCAGTCTTGAGGTAGACGTTCGCGAGGTGGCGCGCGACCGTGCGCTCGCTGATGTGCAGCTGCTCGGCGGCCTCGCGGTTCGTGCCGCCGGCGGCGACCGCCGCGACGACCTCCAGCTCCCGCGCGGAGAGGCTGCCCGGGGCGCCCCGGCCGCGCCGGCCGGCGTTCAGCCTGGCGAGGTCACGCCGGGCCCCGACCTGCTCGAGCAGCTCGGCGGCCAGGTCGCGTTCCCGGGCCGCGGTCTCGTGGTCACCGAGCGCGTCCAGCGACTGCGCCAGGTCGAGGCGGATGCGGGCGACCTCGTACGGCGCCGCCATCTGCTGCCAGCAGGCACGCGCCTCCCGGAGCACCGGCACCGCCTCGGCGTACCGGCCCGCGGCGACCAGCACGGCGCCCTCGCACCGCCGTGCCTCCGCGCCCCAGCCGGGGCTGCGGTGCTGCTGCCCGATGACCGACAGCTCCTCGGCGGCCCGGGTGGCCGCCCGTCACACCCTCGGCAAGCGGCACTTCGACGTCCAGATCATGGGTGGCGTCGCGCTGCACGAGGGCAACGTGGCCGAGATGA
>NZ_WIQI01000102.1 GCF_009602535.1 Ornithinicoccus halotolerans
GGTCGGTGAGCAGCAGCAGCGCCGTCAGCGCCAGCAGGGTCCCGAGCAGCAGGCTCGGCCCGCGACGCTGCCGGCGCCGCCGGTCCGGGCGCCGCGGGTGCGGTGGCCTGACCGGCGTCATCGGGCCGGGGTGGCGACGAGGACCTTCTCCAGGGCGGCGACGTCGTCGGCGCAGGCGCCCGCGCCACGCACCACCGCCAGCCGCGGCTGATCGGCCAGCCGGACCGGCACCCCGAGCTCCCCCCGCAGTCGCTCCGGCAGCCCCTGCAGCTGCGCGGCGCCACCGGTGAGGGTGAGCCCGTCCTCCAGCACGTCGCCGGCCAGCTCGGGCGGGCACACGTCCAGCACGGCCGTCACCAGGTCGACCAGCTGCAGCACGACCGGCTCCAGCATCCGCCGCACCTGCCCGGAGCTGAGCTCGACGGTCCGTGGCAGGCCCGTTCGCACGTCCCGGCCGCGCACCCGCATCCGCTGCTCCTGCGCCAGCGGGTAGGCCGCGCCGACGGTGTGGGTGATGTGCTGGGAGCTGCGCTCCCCCAGCAGCAGCTCGTGCTCGGCACGCACGCCGGCGGCGACCGCGTCGTGCATGTCCTCCCCGCCGACCCGCAGGCTGCGGGCGTTGACGACCCCGCCGAGGCTGATCACCGCCACGTCGGTGGTACCGCCCCCGACGTCGGCCACCAGCGAGGCCCGGGCGTCGTGCACCGGGAGTCCGGCACCGATCGCGGCGGCCATGACCTCCTCCAGCACGAAGACGCGGCGCGCCCCCGCCCGCAGCGCGGCGTCCTCGAGGGCGCCACGCTCGACGGCGGTGACGGTGGTCGGCACGCACACCACCATCCGCGGCCGCAGCAGCGGGGAGGCGCCGGCCCTGCCGACGAACTGGCGCAGCATCTGCTCGGTGAGGTCGGCGTCGGTGACCACGCCGTCGGCCAACGGCCGGAGCGTGAGCACCCGCGCCGGTGTCCGGCCGTGCATCTCCTCGGCCTCGCGCCCGGCCGCGACCAGCCGGCCGGTCGCGGCGTCGACGGCGACCAGGCTGGGCTCGTCCAGGACGACTCCACGGCCGGAGCGGTGCACCAGCGTGCTGGCCGTCCCGAGGTCGACGGCCAGGTCGCTGCCGAGCAGGGCCCGCCGGGCTCGGGTCCGCCACCCCTCCCGCGCCGCGGGTCCGCCAGCCGTGCTCACGCAGCGATGGTATGCCGCTACGCGCCGAGGAAGACGTAGCGCGCCAGCAGCAGGGCTCCGACGACGTAGAGGACCGGGTGCACCTCGCGTCCCCGCCCGCTGAGCGCCTTCACCAGGCAGTAGCCGATGATGCCGAGGCTGACGCCGTTGGCGATCGAGAAGGTGAGCGGCATCGCCACCACGGTCAGGAACGCCGGCAGCGCCTCGGACATGTCGTCCCAGTCGATGTCCTTGACGCCGGTCATCATCATGGCGCCGACCAGGATGAGGGCCGGGGCCGTCGCCGCGCCGGGCACCGCGGAGGCCAGCGGCCACAGGAACATCGCCAGCCCGAACAGCACGCCGGTGACGGTGGCGGTCAGCCCGGTGCGGCCGCCCTCGCCGATGCCGGAGGCGCTCTCGACGTAGGTCGTGGTGGTGGAGGTGCCGAGCACCGCGCCGACCGAGGTCGCCAGGCCGTCCATCGAGTAGGTGCGCCGCACCCGGGGCATGTCACCGCGCTCGTCCAGGTAGCCGGTGCGGTGCGCCAGGCCGGTCAGCGTCCCGGTGGAGTCGAAGAAGTCGACGAAGAAGAAGGTGAAGATGACGCTGAGCACGCCCAGGCCGAGGGCGCCGGCGATGTCCAGCTGCCCGAACAGCCCGCCGGGCCACACCGGCATCGCCACCAGGCCGTCGGTGAAGCCCGGGAAGGCCTGCATGGTGCCCTCCGCGCCGCCGGCGTAGACGTCGGCGCGGGTGACGATGGCCAGTGCGCTCGCGGCGAGGATGCCCCACAGGATCGCGCCGCGCACCCGCAGCGTCATCAGCACCGCCGAGAGCACCAGCCCGAACAGCGCCACCCAGGCCGAGGGCGCGGTCAGGTCGCCCATCGTCACCAGGGTGGCCTCGTCGAGCACCACCAGGCCGGCGTTGCTGAGCCCGAGGAAGGCCAGGAACATGCCGATGCCGGCGGTGATCGCCAGCTTGAGGTTGAGGGGGATCGCCCGCACGATCGCGGTCCGGGCTCCCACGACGGTCAGCACCACGAACAGCACGCCGGAGATGAACACCGCCCCGAGCGCGGTCTGCCAGGGCACCCC
Source organism: Ornithinicoccus halotolerans (assembly GCF_009602535.1). Classification (GTDB taxonomy): domain Bacteria; phylum Actinomycetota; class Actinomycetes; order Actinomycetales; family Dermatophilaceae; genus Ornithinicoccus; species Ornithinicoccus halotolerans. The sequence continues at coordinate 2,268 of NZ_WIQI01000102.1, forward strand.
CATGCCCAGCACCACCGTGTAGGTGAAGAAGGCGTTCAGCCCCATGCCGGGTGCCTGCGCGAACGGGTAGCGGGCCACCAGGCCCATCAGCAGGGTGCCGATCATGGCCGCCAGGCAGGTGACGGTGAGCAGCTGCACGAAGCTGTTGGGGACGTCGATCGCCTCGGACAGGATCTGCGGGTTGACGAAGACGATGTAGCTCATCGTCAGGAACGTCGTCACGCCGGCGCGCACCTCGCGGGACCGGGTGGACCCGTGCCTGGTGATGCCGAAGAAGCGGTCGAGCACGCCCGTGGCCGGCGCGTCCGGTCGTGTCGTCTCGGTGGCCATGGGCTCTCCTCGTGTGTGTGGCAGGTCAGCGGACCCGGTCGCCGCCGACCCAGACGGCGGCCACGTCGGCCGGCGCGCCCAGGACGAAGGTCTTGGCGAGGGCGTCGATGCCGTCCCGGGCGTGCCGGAGCCCAGTGTGGAGCACCGAGCCGCTCTCCGGCCGCACCCACACCGCGTCGAGGTCAAACCCGGCGTCCAGGACCCCCACCCGGTCGGCCAGGCCGAGGGCGCGGGCCCCGGCGGCGGTGGCCAGGAAGAGCAGATGGGCCGGGTGCAGCCGGTAGCCGTCCGGGCGCAGCTGCTGCACGAACGCCGCCTGCAGCCCCTCCTTGAGCAGCCCGAAGCCGCTCCCGGCCCCCACGTCACACCCCAGCGCGACCGGCACGCCGTGCTCGACGTGGCGCCGGAGGGGGAACAGCCCGCTGCCGAGCGCGGCGTTGCTCGTGGGGCAGTGCGCGACCGCGGTGCCGAGCTCGGCCATCCGGGCCAGCTCCCGGTCGGTCGGGTGCACGTCGTGCGCCAGCACCGCGCGGGTCCCGAGCAGCCCGTGCCGGTCGTAGGTGTCCAGGTAGTCGCGGGCGCCGGGGAACAGCTCGGCGACGGCGTCGATCTCCTCGGGGTTCTCGTTGAGGTGGCTGGTGAGCAGCAGCCCGTCGGCCTCCCCCAGCAGCGCCTTGCACGCCTGCAGGAGCGCGTCGGAGGCCGACACCGAGAACCGTGGGGTGATCGCGTAGCGCAGCCGGCCCCGCCCGTGCCAGCGGGACAGCAGCTGTCGGCCCTCCTGCACCGCCGTCTCGGGGTCGGTGTGCAGCTCGGGGCGCAGCCGCCGGTCGCTGAGCACCTGCCCGGCGGTGATCCGCAGCCCGCTGCGCTCGGCCTGCTCCAGCAGCACGTCCACCGCCGCGCTGAAGTGGGAGCCGAAGACCAGGGCCGTGGTGGTGCCGGCCCGCACCAGCCCGCTGAGGAACTCCACCGCGACCTCGGCGGCGTAGCTGTGGTCGGCGAGCCGGGCCTCCTCCGGCAGCGCGCACTCCTCCAGCCACTGCAGCAGCGGCATGCCGAGGCTGCCGATGGCGCGCACCTGCGGGTAGTGGACGTGGGTGTCGACCAGGCCGGGCAGCAGCAACCCACCGCGCAGGTCCTCCACCGGGGCCTGCGGGTGCTCGGCCCGCACCTGGTCGTAGCGGCCGCGCGCCAGGATCTGCCCGTCAGCCACCACCAGCCCGGCGTCCTCCTCGACCCGGAGCGCGTCGGCCCCGTGCAGGAACGGGTCCCGTGGCGTGTCGAGGACGGTGGCCCGGTAGAGCCGCACGGTCACGACGCTGCTCCCGCCCCGGGCACCGGCCTGGGCCCGGGCAGCGGTCGCGGCCGGGTTGCCGCGCCGGCCTGCGTACCGCTGCTGAGCAGCTCGGCGGCCACGCTGACCGCGATGACGGCAGGCTCCTTCCCTTTGACCTCGGGCAGGCCGATGGGGCAGCGCACCCGCGCGATCGCCTCCGGGCCGTGGCCCTCCCGCGCGAGCCGGACCTGGAAGCGGGACCACTTCGCCGAGGAGCCGATGACCCCGATCCGGCCGGGCACGTCCGAGCGCAGCGCCGCGTCCAGCACGGCCAGGTCCTCGGCATGGTCGTGGGTCATCACCAGCACGTCGGTGCCGGGCGGCAGCGTGGGGAGGACCGACTCCGGGGCGGCGGCGTGGTGGCGGACCAGCTCGCCGGCGCCGGGCGGGATCTCCTCGGCGAGCGCCAGCCGGTCGGCGCGGGAGTCCACCAGGTCCACCCGCAGGTCCAGCCGGGTGAGGATGCGGCACAGCTCCAGCCCGACGTGGCCGGCGCCGAAGACCGCCACGGCGCGCCGGGCGGGCAGGTGCTCCAGCAGCACCTGCACCGTCCCGCCGCAGCACTGCCGGCCGTGCCGGGTGGGGGCGTGCTCGGACAGTCCCAGCTCGACGGTCCGGGGCGGCAGCGCACGCGCCGCCATGGCGCCCGCCGCCGGGCTCCGGCTCCCCTGTCGGGCCTGCTCGGCCGCCTGCGCCAGCAGCGCCCGGGCCGCGTCGATGCACTCGGCCTCCAGGTTGCCGCCCCCGACGCTGCCGTGGCTTCCTTCCCGGGCCACCACCATCTTGGCGCCGGGGTCGCGGGGGGCGTGGCCGCGCACCTGCAGCACCGTGACGAGCACGCACGGCTGCCCTTCCTGCTGCCACCGGGCCAGCGCGGTCAGCCAGTCCACCTCAGGCCTCCACCGGGAGCTGCCGGGGCACCCCGTCGGTGGCCGGCCGTCGGTGCCCGTCCGGCTGCCGTCGGGCCGCGTCACGGGCCGCGGCGACCGCCCACCAGACCGCCTCGGGGGTGGCCGGGCTCGCCAGCCGGACCTCGTGGCAGGGCGGGCCGAAGGCGGCGACCGCCTGCCGCAGCGCCTCGCGGACGCTGAAGGCGAGCATCAGCGGCGGCTCCCCGACCGCCTTGGAGCCGTAGACCACCCCGGTCTCGGCGCCTTGCTGGTAGAAGTCCACCCGCAGCTCCTCGGGCAGCTCCGAGAACGAGGGCAGCTTGTAGGTGCTGGCCCCACGCGTCGCCAGCCGTCCCCGGCCGTCGCCGTCGGAGGTGTCCCACCGCAGCTCCTCCAGGGTGAGCCACCCGAGTCCCTGCACGAAGCCGCCCTCGACCTGGCCCACGTCCACCAGCGGGGACAGGCTGTCCCCGACGTCGTGGAGGATGTCAGTGCGCAGGAACCGGTAGGCGCCGGTGAACCCGTCCACCTCGACCTCGGAGACCGCGGCCCCGTAGGCGAAGTACTTGAACGGCTCGCCCTGCATGGCGGTGCTGTCCCAGTGGATGCCCTCGGTGCGGTAGAAGCCCGCGGCCCACAGCGAGACCCGCTGGCTGTAGGCGGTGCGCACCACCTCCGCCCAGGGCAGCCGGTCGTCCCCGAACCCGATCCCGGTCACCTCGCCGTCGACGAACCGCACGTCGGCCGGGTGGATGCCCAGCATCCGGGAGGCCACCTCGGCCAGCCGCTCGCGGACCTGGTAACAGGCGTGCTGGATGGCGCCGCCGTTGAGGTCGGCGCCGGAGCTGGCCGCGGTCGCGGAGGTGTTCGGGACCTTGTCGGTGCGGGTGGGTGCCAGCCGCACCATCGGCAGCGGCAGCCCGAGCGCGGTGGCGGCGACCTGGCGCATCTTGGTGTGGAGCCCCTGGCCCATCTCGGTCCCGCCGTGGTTGATGAGCACCGACCCGTCCTTGTAGACGTGCACCAGCGCCCCCGCCTGGTTGAACGCGGTGAAGTTGAACGAGATCCCGAACTTCACCGGCGTGATCGCCAGGCCCCGCTTGGCGTGCTCGTGAGCGCGGTTGTGGGCCGCTACCTGCTGCTGCCGGGCGGTGAAGTCGCTGCTGGCCAGCAGCTGGTCCCAGATCCGCTCCAGCCGCTCGGCGTGCCGCACCGGCTGGCCGTAGGGGGTGCGCTGACCGGGGCGGTACAGGTTGCGGCGGCGCAGCTCGTCAGCGGGGATGCCCAGCCGGGAGGCGGCCCGGCCGAGCGCGTCCTCGATCACCAGCATCCCCTGCGGGCCACCGAAGCCGCGGAAGGCGGTCTGGGAGGTCTTGTGGGTGCGGGCGATCCGGCCGAGCACCTCCACCTCGGGCACGTGGTAGGCGTTGTCGACGTGGCACAGCGCCCGGGCCAGCACCGGCTGCGACAGGTCCAGGCTCCACCCCCCGTCACTGGTGAGCGTGGCCCGCAGCGCCTGCAGCCGACCCTGCTCGTCGAAGCCGGCCTGGTACTCGGCGTGGAACGGGTGCCGCTTGCCGGACATCGTCATGTCCTGGGTGCGGGTGAGCCGCAGCCGCACCGGACGGCCGGTGAGGGCCGCACCGAGCGCGGCGACGGCGGCGTAGCCGTGCGGCTGCATCTCCTTGCCGCCGAACGCACCGCCCATCCGCAGGCACTGCACGGTGACGGCGTGGCTGGGCACTCCCAGCACGTGGCCGACGATCTCCTGGGTCTCGGAGGGGTGCTGGGTGCTGGACTGGACGAACACCTGCCCGGCCTCGTCGACGGTGGCCAGCGAGGCGTGGGTCTCCAGCGCGAAGTGCTCCTGGCCGCCGATCTCCAGCTCCCCGGAGACGACGTGGGCGCTGCGCGCCAGGCCGGCGGCGACGTCACCACGGCCCAGCACGGGCTGGTCACCCTGGAAGCTCCCGGCCGCGATCGCCTCCGCCACCGTGACCAGCGCCGGGAGCGGGTCGTACTCGACCTCGACCGCCGCGGCGCCCAGCCGCGCGGCCTCCAGCGTCTCGGCCAGCACCCAGCACACGGCGTGGCCGTGGTACATCACCTCGGCCGGGAACAGCGGCTCGTCGCCCTTGACGCCGGCGTCGTTGACGCCGGGCACGTCGGCGGCGGTTAGCACCCGCACGACGCCGGGCACCGTGGTCGCGGCCGTCGGGTCGAGCCGGGTGACGCGGGCGTGGGTGTGCGGGGCCTGCACCGGCCAGGCGTGCAGCACGCCGCTGGTCCGCGGGACCAGGTCGTCGGTGTAGACGGCGGTGCCGGTGGCGTGCAGCACGGCGCTCTCGTGGGGGACGGCCTCCCCGACGCTGCCGGCTTCGGGCCGGTCGTGCAGCGAGTGCGGGCGGGTCTTCATCGAGCCACCTCCGGCTGGGTCTCGTGGTGGAACCTCAGCAGCGCCTGCCGCAGCATCGCCGCGCGGTAGCCGGCGCTGGCCCGGTGGTCGCTCATCGGGGTGCCCTCACCGGCCATCACCTCGGCGGCCTCGGCGAAGGCCTGCGGGGTCCACGGGCCGCCCTCCAGGGCCGCCTCGGTGTCGCGGGCTCGCACCGGCGTAGCGGCCACGCCGCCGAGGCCGATGCGCACCCGCTCGACCCGGCCCTCCCGCTCCCGGGCGGCGATGCCGACCGCGACGCTGGAGATGTCGTCGTAGCGGCGCTTGGCCACCTTGGAGAACCGCGCGACCGGCAGCGGCGGGACCGGCACGCGGACCGCACGGATGAGCTCGTCGGGCTCCCGCTGGGTCTGCCGGAAGCCGGTGAAGTACTCGCTCACCGGCACCGTCCGCTCCCCTCGGGTGGAGGTGAGCACGACGTCGGCCTCCAGGGCGAGCAGCACCGGTGCGGCGTCACCGATGGGCGAGGCGGTGCCGAGGTTGCCGCCGAGGGTGGCGCCGTTGCGGATCAGCCGGGAGGCGAACAGCGGCATGAGTGCGTCGAGCAGCGGCACCCGTCCCGCCAGCCGGCGCTCCAGCTCGGACAGGCTGAGGGCGGCGCCGATGGTCAGCGCGCCGCGGTCCTCGCCGAGCTCACGCAGCTCGGGGAGCTGGTCGACGGCGATGACGAGCGGGGCGCGGCGGTGCCCGATGTTGACCTCCACGCCCCAGTCGGTGGCACCGGCGAGCAGCACCGCGCGCGGCTCGGCGGCGAGCAGCCGCAGTGCCTCGGCGAGGTCGGCGGGGCGCACCAGCGCGCCCTCGTCCCCCGCCAGCCGGGTGGGCCGCGGGGCCGGGGCTGGCTGGCGGAGCCGCTGCGCCAGCGGATCCTCCGGCGCGGGCCGGCCGAGGGCGAAGGCGGCGTCCTTGATCGGCCGGTAGCCGGTGCACCGGCACAGGTTGCCGCTGAGCGCGTGCAGGTCGAAGCCGTTGGGTCCCACCTCGTGGTCGGCCGCGGGGGTGCCGTCCAGCGCGGCATCGGCCGTCGTCTGCTCGCCGCGGTCGTCGCGGTAGTACTCCGCGGCCATGGCGCACACGAACCCGGGCGTGCAGTAGCCGCACTGCGAGCCGCCGCGGGCCGCCATCTCGCGCTGCACCTCGTGCAGCCGCTCGGGTGTCCCGAGCCCCTCGGCGGTGATGACCTCCTGCCCGTCCAGGGCGGCGGCCGGGATGAGGCAGGCGTTGACGGCCGTCCAGCACGTCCCGCCCCGGCCGTCGGCGCGGGCCAGCAGCACCGCGCAGGCGCCGCACTCCCCCTCGGCGCACCCCTCCTTGGCGCCGGTGAGCCGCTGCGAGCGCAACCAGTCCAGTGTGGTGGTGTGGGCCGCGACCACTCGCGGGTCGAGCGGGACGGGTCGGCCGTTGACCACGACCGCGGGTGTCGACGTCGCCTCACCGCTGGTCCCGGCCGTGCGTGTCTCGGTCTCGGTGGCCATGACCATCTCCTCACCGCGTGCGCGCACCGTGATGCGGCATGGTTCGAGGTCAGGCGCCGGGGCCGCCGTCGGTCCCGTCCCCGGTCTGGTTATCCATGCGAACAGGCCGGGTTCCTGGACGTCACTGTAGCGCGGGGCACGGCGGCGGTGAAGGGAACGCGCCCCGGGCGGGGGCGGTCACGGCGTGGTCGGGAGCGGCTCCAGGGCCCGGGTGACCCAGACGGTGGCGCGCGTCTCGGCGCTGGCGCGGCAGGTCAGCCGGGCGGGCGGGCCCTGCTCGGCGACCAGCCGGGCCCGGTAGCGGCCGGCACCGGTCACCTGCAGGTCCACCTCGGCCTCCTCCGGG
>NZ_WIQI01000103.1 GCF_009602535.1 Ornithinicoccus halotolerans
CCGCCGCGGGCGCGGTCGTGGTCCGGTCCGTCCCGGGCGCCCGCGCCTCGACCGGCGAGCTGCTGGACGCGGTGCGCGCCACCGGGCGCGACCACGTGCTCCTGCTGCCCAACGACCCCGACACCGTGATGACCGCCGAGGCCGCCGCCGGAGCGGTGTCCGAGCACGCCGGGGTGCGCGTCCACGTGGTCCCCTCGCAGAGCCCGGTGCAGGCGCTCGCCGCGCTGGCACTGCTGGACGAGCGCCTCGCCCAGGACGCGGACGAGGCAGTGGCCGTGCTGCGCGAGGCGGTGCGGGCCACCCGTCGCGGGTCGGTCACCAGGGCGGTCCGCGACAGCGACACCCCTGCCGGGCCGTGCCGGGCCGGTGATGCCCTCGGGCTGGTCGACGGTCAGGTGGTCGTCGCCCACCCGGACCGGCTGCAGGCGGCCCGGGAGGTGCTGGCGAGCCTGGTCAGCGGTGACGTGGAGCTGCTCACGATCGTGGTGGGCGCCGAGGGGGACCGGGGCTCCCTCCGTCCGCTGCTGGCCGAGCTGGCCGACCGCGGCCACGGGCCAGAGGTGCACTGGGTGGACGGCGGCCAGCCCGGCTACCCGTGGCTGTTCGGGGCGGAGTAGTGGCGGTCACCCGGCTGCCCGTGGGGCTGGACACCCCGCTGCGCTCGATCGTGGGCCGGCTGGCGTCCTCGTTCACCGCCAAGCAGATCACCACCGCGCGCGAGCTGCTGGACTGGCTGCCCCGCCGCTACGTCGACCCCAAGCGGCCCACCGACTTCACCGAGCTGGCCGCCGGTGAGCAGGTGGTGGTGGTCGGCACCGTCCGGCACGCCGAGAGCCGCCGGATGCGGGGTGGCCGCCGGTCGATCTTCGAGGCGGTCCTGGTCGACGAGGCCGGGCACCGGCTGCTGCTGACGTTCTTCCGCCCCTACGGGCACCCCGGGAAGCTGGTCCCCGGGGCGCGGGTGGTGTGCGCGGGCAAGGTGGACCGGTACCGGCAGCACTGGCAGCTGGTCCACCCGGAGTACCACGTCCTCGGCGGGGAGGGCGACGACGGCCCGGTGGGCTACGGGGAGGGGCCGGTCGCGCTCTACCCCGAGATCCCGAAGGTCGGCCACATGAAGGTCGCCCAGGCGGTGGACCTGGTGCTGCACGCGATGGGCGACACCGTGCCCGACCCGGTGCCCGAGGAGGTGCGGCAGGCCCGGGACCTGCCGGGGCTGATGACGGCCTACCGGTTCGTGCACCAGCCACGGGACTGGGCCGAGAAGAACCTGGGATGGGAGCGGCTGGCCTGGCAGGAGGCGTTCGTCATCCAGGCCACGCTGGCCCGGCTGCGCCATTCGTCGGAGGCGGTGCCCGCGGTGCCGCGACCGCCGCGGGAGGGCGGCCTGGCGGAGGCCTTCCACGCGCAGCTGCCGTTCGCGCTCACTGACGGGCAGCAGCGGATCGTCGAGGAGGTGCGGCGGGACCTCGCTCGCGACCGCCCGATGCACCGGCTGCTGCAGGGCGAGGTCGGCTCCGGCAAGACGGTCGTCGCGCTGCTGGCGATGCTGGAGGTCGTCGACAACGGTGGGCAGGCGGCGCTGCTGGCGCCGACCGAGGTGCTCGCCGCCCAGCACCATCGCTCCATCACCGCGATGCTGGGGCCGCTGGCCGAGGCCGGGATGCTGGGCGGCGCCGACCGTGGCACCCGGGTGGCGCTGCTGACCGGCAGCCAGGGCGCGGCGCAGCGCCGGGCAGCGCTGCTGCAGGCTGCCAGCGGCGAGGCCGGGATCATCGTGGGGACCCACGCCCTCATCCAGGAGCAGGTGCAGCTGGCCGACCTGGGGCTGGTCGTCGTCGACGAGCAGCACCGGTTCGGGGTGGAGCAGCGCGACGCGCTGCGTGCCAAGGGAGCCGACGGGACCGTCCCGCACGTGCTCGTCATGACCGCCACCCCGATCCCGCGGACCGTGGCGATGACGGTCTACGGCGACATGGAGGTCTCCACGCTGCGCGAGCTGCCCGGCGGCCGGCAGCCGATCACCACGCACGTGGTGACTGCCGACCGGGCGCACTGGGTGTCCCGCACCTGGGAACGGGTCGCCGAGGAGGTCGCCGCCGGCGGGCAGGTCTACGTGGTGTGCCCACGGATCGGGGAGGAGGACGACCCCGACCTGCCGGAGGGGGACACCGTCGGCCCCGGGATGCCGGTCCCCGAGCCGCCCGAGGGGCAGGAGGGCCCGACCCTGCTGGGGGTGCACCAGGTGGCCCGCGCGCTGCGGTCGCTGCCGGCGACGCGGGCGCTGCGGATCGCGGCCGTGCACGGCCGGCAGCCGGCCGAGGACAAGGACGCGGTGATGCGTGACTTCGCCGCCGGGGCGGTGGACGTCCTGGTCGCCACCACCGTCATCGAGGTGGGCGTCGACGTGCCCAACGCCACCCAGATGGTGATCCTGGACGCCGACCGGTTCGGGATCTCCCAGCTGCACCAGCTGCGCGGGCGGGTGGGCCGCGGCAGCAAACCCGGGCTGTGCCTGCTGCTGACCCAGGGCACTGACGAGGACGCCCCCGAGCGGCTCCGCGCGGTCGCCTCGACCACCGACGGCTTCGAGCTGGCCCGGCTGGACCTGGAGCAGCGCCGGGAGGGCGACGTGCTGGGCGCCAGCCAGTCCGGTGGCCGCAGCGGGCTGCGCCACCTGCGGCTCACCAACCCGAGGCACGCGGAGTTCATCGCCCAGGCGCACGAGGACGCCTGGGCCGTCGTGCAGGCCGACCCGGACCTGGAGCAGCACCCGGCCCTGCTGGACGCGCTGTCCCGGCTGGACGCCGAGCGCGCCGCCTACCTGGAGCGCGGCTGATGACCCGGGTCGTGGCCGGCCGGCTCGGCGGGCGCCGGCTCGCCACGCCCCCGGGTGACAGCACCCGCCCGACCAGCGACCGGGTCCGGGAGGCGCTCTACTCGGGGGTGGAGGCGCTGCTGGACCTGCGCGGGGCCCACGTGCTGGACCTCTACTGCGGCTCCGGGGCCCTCGGCCTGGAGGCCGCCAGCCGCGGGGCGGCGCACGTGCTGCTCGTCGACGTCGCCCGCCGCGCGGTGCAGACGGCGCGGCGCAACGTGGCTGAGCTGGGCCTGGAGGGCGCTGCCGTGGTGGTGACCGAACGCGTGGAACGGCTGCTCGCCCACCGGCCGGAGCAGGTGCGGGGGGCGCTGGCGCCCTACGACCTGGTGCTGCTCGACCCGCCCTACGACACCGGGGAGGACCAGCTCGCGAGCGACCTGGACCTGCTGCTGGCCAGCGGCTGGCTCGCCGACGACCCGCTGCTGGTCGTGGAGCGCGGCGCGCGCTCGCCCGAGCCGACCTGGCCGGCCGGGCTGCGGCCGGTGCGCTCCCGCCGCTACGGGGAGACGGTCGTGCACCTCGCCGAGCGGGCCTACGGTGCCGATGACATCCTGCCGACATGATCGAGTACACCATTCCCCGTCCCGCCTCGGGCGACGTCGTCGACCTGATCCTGGATGACCACCGCTTCTTCGAGGAGCTGCTGCGCGACATGCGCGACGCCACCGCCGACCGGGCCGCCGCCCGGGCCGCCTTCGCCGCCGTGCTCATCGCCCACGGCGAGGCCGAGGAGACGGAGGTGTACCCGAAGCTGGTGACGAAGGACGCCATCGAGGAGGAGGACTCCGAGCACAGCGAGCACGAGCACGCCGAGGGCAACCAGGCGCTGCTGGACCTGCTGGAGTGCGCCGGCACCGAGACCCAGAAGTTCGACGACGCCGTCGAGACGATGGCCCAGACCCTCGGCCACCACATGACCGAGGAGGAGCAGAGCATCCTGAACCCGGCGCGCACCGAGGTGTCCGAGCAGACCCGGCAGCAGCTGGGCGCGGCGTTCCTGCGGGTGCGCACCCAGCAGCTGGACGCCGACTGCGGCAACATCGAGAACGTGCGCCGGATCGTCGAGCGCGACCGCAAGGAGGGCAAGCTCGAGGAGTGAGTAGGTTGGGGGCATGACCCGCCGATGCGTCTGCCCCGGCTCCTACGACCCGGTCACCCTCGGCCACCTCGACGTCATCCGTCGCGCCGCGAGCCTGTTCGACGAGGTGGTCGTGGCGATCCTGCACAACCCGGGCAAGCAGGGCACCTTCGGCGTGGCCGAGCGGGTCCGGCTGCTGCAGGAGTCGGTGCCGCCGGAGCTGCCGGTGCGGGTGCAGGACTTCGGGGCCCAGCTGCTGGTCGACATCTGCCGCGACGTCGGGGCGCAGGCCATCGTCAAGGGGCTGCGAGGCGGCACCGACTTCACCTACGAGCTGCCGATGGCGCTGATGAACCGGCACCTGTCCGGGATCGAGACCGTCTTCGTCCCCGGGGACCCCGCCCTCGGGCACGTCTCGAGCTCGCTGGTCAAGGAGGTCAGCCGCTACGGTGGCGACGTCACCGACCTGGTGACGCCACCGGTGCTGCGCGCGCTCCGCAGCCTGTGACCCGCCCCGGCAGGCCGCTGACCAGCGCGCTCGGGGGGCAGCGTCGCCACCGGCCGCCGCCGGCGGCGATTTGGGGCCGGGCGCGGCGCTCCGGTAGCCTTGTCGGTCGGCCTGCGTCCATCGGGACCGGCCGCCCCACCACCGCACGCGAGGACGTCATGGCTGCGCACGAGGACACCGGCTCCTGGGTGATCAACACCCGCGAGCTGGTCCGTCGTCCCGGTGCCATGCGCACCGTCGAGAAGACGATCGAGGCCCCGGAGGCCATCGGCACCGATGTGGTCGCCGTGCCCGCCGGCGCGCCGGTCGCGCTGCAGGTGCGGCTGGAGTCGGTGGTCGAGGGCGTGCTGGCCAGCGGATCGGTCTCGACCACCGCGACCGCGGAGTGCGTGCGCTGCCTGGACCCGGTGTCCGTCGACGTCGACGTCACCTTCCAGGAGCTGTTCGCCTATCCCGAGCGCGCCGCCCACCACCACGAGGTGGCCGAGGAGGACCAGGACGAGGTGCACGAGCTCGACGGGGACATCATGGACCTGGAGAGCGTGGTGCGGGATGCGGTGGTGCCGGCGCTACCGTTCCAACCGGTGTGCCGGGAGGACTGCCCGGGTTTGTGCTCCCAGTGCGGGGCGCGGCTCGAGGAGGACCCCGGGCACCAGCACGAGGTGATTGACCCCCGGTGGGCTGCCCTGGCCGACCTGGCCAGCCAGGTGGACACCGACGACGAGAAGAGGAACTGACGTGGCTGTCCCGAAGCGGAAGATGTCCCGCTCCAACACCCGCGCGCGCCGCTCGCAGTGGAAGGCCGCCCCGGTCGCGCTGTCGAGCTGCCCGCAGTGCAAGGCGCCGAAGCAGCCGCACATGGCGTGCCCGTCCTGCGGGACCTACGCCGGCCGCCACTACGCCGCGGCCGAGCGCACCGAGCACCAGGGCTGACCCGGGTCCGGGGCTGACGCGGTGACCTCCGCGAGCCGGCCGACGGACCAGGGCCAGGACACGACTGAGCAGCGTCCCGCCGCAGCACTGCAGGACTACCTCGAGCAGGTGGTCGGGCAGCGCTGCGACGAGGCGCTGCTGCGGCGTGCGCTGACCCACCGGTCCTACGCCTACGAGAACGGCAACCTGCCGCACAACGAGCGGCTGGAGTTCCTCGGCGACTCCGTCCTGGGGCTGGTGGTGACCGACGCGCTCTACGGCAGCCACCCCGACCTGCCCGAGGGGCAGCTGGCGAAGCTGCGCGCCGCCGTGGTGAACTCCCGCGCGCTGGCGGAGGTGGCCCGCGCCATCGGCCTGGGCGACTACGTGCTGCTGGGCCGGGGCGAGGAGGCCACCGGCGGCCGGGACAAGCCCTCGATCCTGGCCGACACCACCGAGGCCCTCATCGGGTGCGTCTACCTGTCGGTGGGGCTGGAGGCGGCCACCGTGCTGGTCCACCACCTGCTCGACCCCGTCATGGCCGCCAGCGCCGAGCTGGGCGCCGGGCTGGACTGGAAGACCAGCCTTCAGGAGGTGGTCGCCGAGGTGGGGCTGCCGGCCCCGGAGTACCTCGTGGAGGCCGAGGGTCCCGACCACGACAAGGTCTTCACCGCCCGCGCGATCGCCGGCAGCGAGGACCTCGGCACCGGGACCGGCCGCTCCAAGAAGGCCGCCGAGCAGCAGGCCGCCGCGCACGCCTGGCAACGGTTGCAGCAGGAGGACCGCGCCGTGCCCGAGGCCGACTGAGGTGCCCGAGCTCCCCGAGGTCGAGGTGGTGCGCCGGGGCCTGGCCGAACACGTCGTCGGCCGGACCCTCGAGCGGGCCGTGCTCACCGGGGCGCGCGTGGCTCGCCGCCACGACGCCGGGCCGGGCGACCTCGCCGCGCGGCTGGAGGGGGCCGAGGTGCTGGCGGCCGACCGCCGCGGCAAGTACCTCTGGCTGGTCCTCCAGCAGCCCGGGGACGACCCGCAGGCCCTGGTGATCCACCTCGGCATGAGCGGCCAGCTGCTGGTCGAACCCCCCGATGCGGCGCCCGAGCGCCACCTGCACGCGCGGTTCGACTTCGCCGACGACGGGCCGCAGCTGCGCTTCGTCGACCAGCGCACCTTCGGCGGGCTCGCGCTGACGTCGTTGCTGCCCGACCCGTACGGCCCCGACCCGGGCCGGGCCGCGGGGACCGCCCACCCCGACGGGGTTCCGGGGCCGGTCGCGCACATCGCCCCCGACCCGCTGGAGCCGGCGTTCGACGGGGACGCCCTCGCCGCCCGGCTGCGCCGGCGCCGGACCGCCGTCAAGCGCGCGCTGCTGGACCAGACCCTGGTCAGCGGGATCGGCAACATCTACGCCGACGAGGCGCTGTGGCGCGCCCAGGTCCACGGGCTGCGGCCGTGCGAGGCCCTCACCAGGCCGGCGCTGCGCCGGCTGCTGGACCACGCCGCGCAGGTGATGCGGGAGGCACTCGCCCAGGGCGGGACCAGCTTCGACGCGCTCTACGTCGACGTCAACGGCGCCAGCGGCTACTTCGAGCGCTCCCTGGACGTGTACGGACGCGCCGGCCTGCCGTGCCGCCGCTGCGGCAGCCCGCTGCGCCGGGAGTCCTTCACCAACCGGTCCTCCCACTACTGCCCCCGGTGCCAGCCGCGGCCACGCCGTCCGGCGGCCTGACGATGTCGGCGCCGCCTCGTAGAGTGAACGACGTGGAGAAGGAGCAGCAGCCGCCGGCGGGGGACGGCCCGGCTCCTCCGGTGCGCGCCGTCGCCCACGTGCGCGGCCGGGTGCAGGGGGTCGGCTTCCGGTGGTGGACCCGCGCCCGTGCCCTGGAGCTGGGGCTGGCCGGGCACGCCAGCAACCTCCCCGACGGCCGGGTGGAGGTCAGTGCCCAAGGACCGCGCGCGGACGTCGAGGCCCTGCTGGAGCTGCTACGGGAGCAGCCGACCAGCCACCGCCGGCCCGGCTCGGTGACCGGCGTCACCGTGCAGTGGCACCCGCCCCGCCCCACGGTCACCGGCTTCGTCGAGAAGTAGCGGCCCACCACGAGACGAGCGCCCGTGCCCACCCCCTTCCGGACCCAGCTCACCGTCGACTGCCAGGACGCCCACGCCCAGGCGGACTGGTGGGCCGAGACCCTCGGCTGGGTCGTCGAGCCCACCGACGAGGCGTTCGTGCAGAAGATGATCGACCGGGGCTACGCCACCGAGGCCGACACCCAGCGGCACCGCGGCCGGCTGGTCTGGCGGGGAGCGGCCGCCATCTGCCCCGAGGAGGAGCTCGGCTCGCGCACCCGCCGGCGGATCCTGTTCCAGGAGGTGCCCGAGCCCAAGACCGGCAAGAGCCGGGCGCACTGGGACGTCATCACCGACGGAGGCGACATCGACGCGCTGCGGGCCACGCTGGAGGCCCGCGGCGCGCGCTACCTGGCGACCCACAGCCAGGGGATCCACAGCTGGCACGTGATGGCCGACCCCGAGGGCCAGGAGTTCTGCATCAGCCCCTGAGCGGCGGCGCGGGTCCACCGCCCGGCGGGGCCCGCCGAGTACAGTGGCCGCCAGCCGACCACGCCCACCGGCAGCAGCCGACCGCCGTCGCCAGGAGCGGAGCAGCCCCACGTGTACGTCAAGAGCCTGACCCTCAAGGGGTTCAAGTCGTTCGCCTCGGCGACGACCCTGCGGCTCGAGCCGGGCATCACCTGCATCGTCGGCCCGAACGGCTCGGGCAAGTCCAACGTCGTCGACGCGCTCGCCTGGGTGATGGGCGAGCAGGGCGCCAAGAGCCTGCGCGGCGGGAAGATGGAGGACGTCATCTTCGCCGGCACGGCCGGCCGCCCGCCGCTGGGCCGGGCCGAGGTGACGATGACCATCGACAACAGCGACGGCGCGCTGCCGATCGACTACACCGAGGTCACCATCTCGCGGACCATGTTCCGTAGCGGCGGCTCGGAGTACGCGATCAACGGCACCGGCTGCCGGCTGCTCGACATCCAGGAGCTGCTCTCCGACTCCGGCATCGGCCGGGAGATGCACGTCATCGTGGGCCAGGGCCAGCTGGACCAGGTGCTGCGGGCGACACCGGAGGAGCGGCGGGGCTTCATCGAGGAGGCCGCGGGCGTCCTGAAGCACCGCAAGCGCAAGGAGAAGGCGCTGCGCAAGCTGGAGTCGATGGAGGGCAACCTCACCCGGCTCACCGACCTCACCACCGAGATCCGGCGCCAGCTCGGGCCGCTGGGCCGGCAGGCCGAGACCGCCCGGCAGGCCGCCGCCATCCAGGCCGAGGTGCGCGACGCCCGGCTGCGGCTGCTGGCCGACGACCTGGTGCAGCTGACCACGTCCCTGGAGCAGGAGATCGCCGACGAGCAGGCGCTGCTGGAGCGACGCGCCCACGCCGAGTCCCGGCTGCGGCAGGCCCAGCAGCAGGTCGCCGCCCTCGAGGAGGACGCGGCAGCGGCTCGCCCGGAGCTGGACGCGATCGACGAGCGCTGGTACGCGCTGTCCTCGCTGCTGGAACGGGTTCGCGCTCGGGGCGCTGGCCGCCGACGGGCTGCGGAGCCTCAGCGCGGCCTTCGGGACCGCCCTGCCCGACG
>NZ_WIQI01000104.1 GCF_009602535.1 Ornithinicoccus halotolerans
CGAGCCGCCTGCTCGGTGGGCACCACCGCCAGCCGCCGGCCGGCTCCGGCGCGGGCGGCCGCGGCCAGCGCCAGCGACCCGGACTTGCCGGCGCCGCCGAGGACCAGCACGGTCGGTGCCCCGCTCTCCCCCGCCGCCTCGTGGCGGCCGACGTGCTCGCGCACCACCCGGTCCACCAGTGCGGGGGCGCCGCAGACGTCCATGACCATCAGGGCCAGCTCGGGATCGAGGTCCTCCGGCAGCCGGGCGGCGATAGAACGGCCGAAGAGGATGGCGTGGCCCTGGGCCGGGACCCGCTCCCCCAGCCCGTCCCACCGCGCCAGGCCGTCGGTGATCCGCAGCGGGGTCAGCGACAGCGACACCAGCGTCGCGACCCGGTCCCCCACCGCCAGCCCCAGCGGGCTGTCCGGGCCCACCTCGGTGACGGTGCCGATCAGCATGCCGCCGGAGCCGGTGACCGGGTTCTGCAGCTTGCCGCGCTCGGCCACGATGGCGAGCACCGCCTCCCGCACCGCGTCCCCGTCAGTGCCACCGCCGGGGAGCCGGTGGGTGTCGGCGAGCTGGCGGTAGGAGGCCGCGTCCAGGTTGAGCACCTCCACGTCGATCCGGACCTCGTCCGCCCCCACCTCCGGGGAGTCGTCCAGCCGGCGCGCGGCCTGCGGCAGGGTCAGCCCCGCCCCGGTCGGCTCCAGGACGCGGTGCGTGCCGATCGGCGACGTCGCCGTCATACTTCCTCCCAAATGGCTCCGGGGCGAAACATCTTATCGTCGGTAGTGGCTTTGGCCGGACGACATACGTAGCATGCCAGGGTATGAGCACCACGACCGAGCACGCGGGGCGCCCGGTATCGCAGGCCCGGCCCGCCGAGCAGCCCTACGTCTACCAGCAGCAGGCCCTCGTGGAGCCGGACTGGCGCCGCTACCCCGGATGGGCCGACGTGACCGAGGAGCAGTGGCGCGACGTGCAGTGGCAGCGCGCCCACTGCGTCAAGAACGCCGCCCAGCTGCGGCAGGTGATGGGTGACCTGCTCACCGACGCCTTCTACGCCGACCTGGAGCGCGACCAGGCCGAGCGGGCCACGATGTCGATGCTGCTGCCGCCGCAGATGCTCAACACGATGGTGCCCGACCGGTCGTGGCCCTCCGCCGCCCAGCAGGCGCCCGCGGCCGGCGAGGAGTTCACCGCGGCGTTCTACGCCGACCCGGTGCGCCGCTACATGCTGCCGGTGTTCAGCGACCGGCGCACCGACTGGCCGTCCCACCCGTACGCGACGCGGGACTCGCTGCACGAGCACGACATGTGGGTGGCCGAGGGGCTGACCCACCGCTACCCGACCAAGGTGCTGGCCGAGCTGCTGCCCACCTGCCCGCAGTACTGCGGCCACTGCACCCGGATGGACCTGGTCGGCAACTCCACCCCGCAGGTGACCAAGCTGAAGATGGCCGGCCGGCCCACCGACCGGCACGAGGCGATCCTGGACTACCTGCGCCGCACCCCGACCGTCCGGGACGTGGTGGTCTCCGGCGGTGACGTCGCCAACATGCCGTGGAAGAACCTGGAGTCCTTCCTGGACCGGCTGCTGCAGATCGACACCATCCGCGACGTCCGGTTGGCCAGCAAGGCGCTGATGGGCCTCCCGCAGCACTGGCTGGTGCCCGAGACCCTCGACGGCGTGCACCGGGTGGCGAGCACGGCCCGCGAGCGTGGCGTCGGCCTGGCGCTGCACACCCACGTCAACGCCGCCCAGTCGGTCACCCCGCTGGTCGCCGAGGCCTCGCGGGCGCTGCTGTCGGCCGGGCTGCGCGACGTGCGCAACCAGGGCGTGCTGATGCGTGGGGTCAACGACTCCGCCGAGGCGCTGCTGGACCTGTGCTTCGCGATGGCCGACGAGGCCTCCATCACGCCGTACTACTTCTACATGTGCGACATGATCCCGTTCGCCGAGCACTGGCGGGTCTCGCTGGAGCACGCCCAGCACCTGCAGCACTCGATCATGGGCTACCTGCCCGGGTTCGCCACCCCGCGCATCGTGTGCGACGTGCCGTTCGTCGGCAAGCGGTGGGTGCACCAGGTGGACCACTACGACACCGAGCGCGGCATCTCCTACTGGCGCAAGAACTACCGCACTTCCATCGAGACCGAGGACGTGGACGTCGCCAGCACCGAGTACGTCTACTACGACCCGATCGACACCCTCCTCGAGGCCGGTCAGGCGTGGTGGCGCGCCCACGGCAGCCCCGAGCGCACTCACCAGGAGGCCACTGCTGCGGCGCAGGTCAGCCACGCCGCGTCGGTGAGCCAACGCGACGGCTGAGCAGCCGGTCGGTCAGTCCCCGGGCGGTGCCTGGTGGAACACCGCCTCGACGTTGTTGCCGTCCGGGTCGCGCACGAAGGCCCCGAAGTAGCCCGGGTGGTACTCGGGCCACAGCCGTGGCTCGTGCAGCGACTCGGCGCCCAGCGCCACCGCGGCCTGGTGGAAGGCGCGCACCTGCGCCACGGACTCGGCCACGAAGGCGCAGTGCACCTCCCGCTGCGGCGTCGTGCCGTCCCACCGGCTGATCCAGAAGGCCGGGTGCTCGGGCGTGCCGTACCCGATGGCGACCTCGACGTCCAGCTGCCGGGTGTAGCCCAGGGTGCCCAGCACCGTGTCGTAGAACTCCGCGCTCGCGCTCAGGTCGGCGCAGTTGATGCCGAAGTGGTCGATCATGCCGGTGACGCTAGACCCGGCCACCGACACCCGCGCCCACCCGGCCGTAGGCTCACCGTCGTGGGCAGGAAGAGGCAGCGCGCCGGCGGGACGCCGGCCACGGTGGCCCTGCACGAGGCCGGGGTCGCCTTCACCCTCCGCGAGTACGAGCACGACCCGCGGGCGGAGTCCTACGGACTGGAGGCGGCCGAGGCGCTGGGCGTGGAGCCGGCCCGGGTGCTGAAGACGCTGCTGGTGGAGACCGACCAGGGGCTCGCGGTCGGCATCGTCCCGGTCGACCGGCAGCTGGACCTCAAGGCCCTCGCGGCGGTACTGGGTGCGAAGCGGGCGACGCTGGCCGACCCGGCCGTGGCGCAGCGGGCCACCGGCTACGTGGTGGGCGGGATCAGCCCGGTCGGCCAGCGCCGGAGCCACCCGACCGTCGTGGACTCCTCGGCGGCGGCCTTCGGCACCGTGCTCGTCTCCGGCGGCCGGCGCGGCCTGGACCTGGAGCTGTCCCCGGCCGCCCTGGTCGCGGTGACCGGGGCCCGGTACGCCGACATCGCCCGCTGACCGCCGCGCCGCCGGCGTCGGCCGTCGTCAGCGGCCGGCGGCGGTGCAGACGCAGGCCCGGTTGCCCTCGGGGTCGGCCACCACGACGAACGCGGGCGCCTGGGCGTCGTCGACGACGCTCCCCCCGGCGGCCACCGCGGCGTCGATCCGGGACGCGGCGACGTCGTGCGGCACCCACACGTCCAGGTGGAACCGCTGCCGCGGCGTCGGGTGCTCGTCGGTCTGCTGGAACCACAGCAGCGGGACCCGGTGCTGTGGGTCGACGACGTCCCCGCCGTTGGCGTGGTCGGGGGACCCCGTCAGCAGTGCCGACCAGAACGGCCCCAGCGCGGCGACGTCGGCGGTGTCGAGCGCGAGCTCGACCGCTGCCAGCACGGACGGGTCCGCCGGGGTCTCGTGCTCGGCGGCGATGGCGCTGATCCGGCTCGCCAGGGTGGTGTCGCGCTCGGTGACCCGTCCGACGTCGTGGCTGAGCAGGGAGATGTCGACGTGCGGGTAGCGCAGCGTCACGTCCGGGTGGTGGTTGGCCTCCTCGGCCGCCTCCGAGACCGCCTGCACGAACCGGGCGCCCCGCGCGAAGTCGCCGGTGAGGAACCTGGCGTGCAGCGCCTGGGCGAGCATCCGCCAGTCCGGCAGCCCGGCCTCGGGAGCCGGGGCACTGCTGCTGTCAGTGGTGTCCATCACGCCACCGTCCCACGCCCGCCACCGGCGGGGAAGATCGCTGCGACCGCTGCGACCGCTGTGACCCGGTCAGCCCGGCACCGAGGCGGTCCGGCCCTCCCAGGGGGTGGACAGCACCACCGTGGTGTTGGTCGAGCAGGAGCCGGCCTCCCGGATCTCGGCGATGAGGGCCTCCAGGTCCTGCGGGGTGGGGACCCGCACCAGCAACACGTAGTTCTCGTCGCCGGCGACCGACCAGCAGGAGACGATCTGCGGGATGTGCGCCAGCCGCTGCGGGATGTCGTCCTCGGCGGCCGGGTCGAACGGCACCACCGAGATGAGCGCGGTCAGCGGCAGTCCGACCGCGGCGTAGTCGACCTCCGCCCGGTAGCCGGTGATCAGGCCCCGCTCCTCCAGCCGCTTGACGCGCTGGTGCACGGCAGAGGTGGACAGCCCCACCCGGCGGCCGAGGTCGGCGAAGCTCATCCGGCCGTCCTCGGTGAGCAGGGCCACGATCTGCCGGTCCAGGGTCTCCATGACCGTAGGCTAGCGAGCCATGACCGGTGACCAGCGACGGCTGCTCCTCCTCGACACCGCCTCCCTCTACTTCCGGGCCTTCTTCGGCGTGAAGGACCTGCGCCCCGCCGAGGACGGGACGCCCACCAACGCCGTCCGCGGCCTGCTGGACATGGTCGCCACCCTGGTGACCCGGTTCCGGCCAGACGCGGTAGCGGCGTGCTGGGACGAGAGCTGGCGGCCTGCCTTCCGGACCGCGGCGATCCCCAGCTACAAGGCGCACCGGCTGGTGGAGGGGACCGAGGACGTCGAGCAGACCCCGCCGGAGCTGGACCCGCAGGTGCCCCTGATCCGCACCCTGCTCGGCGCGCTGGGCGTCCCCGTCGTGGGGGCCGCCGGCTACGAGGCCGACGACGTCATCGCCACCCTGGCGACCCGGCACCGGGGCCGCGGGCCGGTGGCGGTGGTGACCGGTGACCGGGACCTGTTCCAGCTGGTCGATGACGAGGCCGGTGTCGTGGTGGTGTACACCGCCCGGGCCGGCGTGCGTGACGCCGAGCTGATCACCCAGCAGGAGCTGGCGACGCGGTACGGGGTCCCGACCGGAGCGGCCTACGCGGACATGGCGGTGCTGCGCGGTGACACCAGCGACGGCCTGCCCGGGGTGAAGGGCATCGGCGACAAGTCCGCCGCCCAGCTGATCCGCCAGTTCGGCTCCCTCGACGGCGTGCTGACCGCCCTGCGCGCGGGCGACCCGAGCATCAAGGGGGCGCGCCGAGCCAACCTGGAGTCGGCGAGCGACTACCTGGCCGCCGCCCCGGCGGTGGTCCGCACGGCCACCGACGTGCCGGTCCCGGACGTGCCGCTGGACCTGCCGCGCGAGCTCGCCGACCCGGAGACGGTGCTGGAGATGACGCAGGCCTACGGGCTGGCCAACCCGGTGGGGCGGGTGATGGCCGCGCTCGGCCTGGAGCGCTGACCGCCTGCCGTCAGTCGAGCCGGTCGGCCGCGACGACCCCCCGCAGCACCCCGTCGGCGGCGCGGCGGGCGGTGCGGGACACCTGCCGGTCCCCGGCCGCGGCAACCTGGCCGAGCAGGTCGACGACCTGCTTGCAACGCCGCACGAAGTCACCGGCGGCGAGCTCGCCCTCGACCAGGACCTCGTCCAGGCCCCGCCCCGCGGCCCACTGGTGCACCATCCACGCGATGCCGGCATCCGGCTCGCCGCTCTCGGGCAGCCCGTGCTCGCTCTCCAGCTGCCGCAGCTCCTCCCACACCGCCAGCATCTCCTGCCAGGCCTCGGGGAAGTCGGCGCCCGGTAGCCGCGGCCGCGTGGTGTCCTCCCGCCCGCGCGGCTCGTGGACCAGGGCCGACACCGCCGCGGCCAGCCCCGGCGCGTCCAGCCGCTGCCACGTCCCTCGCCGCAGGCACTCGGCCACGATCAGGTCCTTCTCGGTGTAGATCCGGCGCAGCCGCTGCCCGTCCTCGGTCACCTCGTCCTCCTCCGGGGACAGGTAGCCGCGCTCGGCCAGCAGCCGGCAGATCCGCTCGAAGGTGCGGGCGACCGTGTTGGTCCGGCTGCTGACCCGTCGCTGCAGGTCGTCGGTGCGTCGCCGCAGCTGCCACCACCGCTCGGCCCACCGTGCGTGCTCCTCCCGGTCGGGGCAGTCGTGGCAGGGGTGCTCCCGGACCCGGCGCTGCAGCGACTCCACCTCTGCTCGCTCCCGGGCCGGCGCGGCCGAGCCCGCCGCCTCCCCGTCCCTGGCCGGCTCGTCGCTGGTCGCGCCGGCCCGCTCCAGAGCCAGGGCGGGGTCCGGGACCTGCGTACGCAGCCGGGCGGCGAGGTCCTTGCGGGCGCGGGTCTGCCGGGGATGGAACTGCTTGGGGACCTGGACGCGCGCGATCGCGGTCAGCGGCTCGCCGAGCTCGCCGGGGGCCAACCGGCGCACCCGGCCGTCGGTGCCGACCACCTGCACCTCCTCGGTCCGGCCGGTCTCGGCCACCACCACCGCGGTCCCCCGCCGCCGGCCCCGCCCCACGTGCACGACGTCACCGCGCCGCAGCTGCTCCAGGCTGTGGCTGATCTCGGACCGCCGGGAGACGGCGCGGCGGCGGGCGGCCTGCCGCTCGGTGTCGGCGATCCGCCGGCGCAGCGCGGCGTACTCGCGGAAGTCCCCCCGCTCGCAGGCCATCGCCTCGGCGTAGCCAGCCAGCGCCTCCTCGTTGCGCCGCACCTCGGCGGCCAGGCCGACGACCGCCCGGTCCGCCTGGAACTGGGCGAACGAGGCCTGCAGCAGCTCCTGGGCGCGTGCCCGGCCGAACTGGGCAACCAGGTTGACCGCCATGTTGTAGGTGGGCCGGAAGCTCGAGCGCAGCGGGTAGGTCCGGGTCGAGGCCAGTCCCGCCACCTCGTGCGGATCGATGCCCCGCCGGTACAGGACCACCGCGTGTCCCTCGACGTCGATCCCGCGGCGGCCGGCCCGGCCCGTCAGCTGGGTGTACTCGGCCGGCGTCACCGGGGCGTGCTCCTCGCCGTTGAACTTGACGAGCTTCTCCAGCACCACCGTCCGCGCCGGCATGTTGATCCCCAGCGCGAGGGTCTCGGTGGCGAACACGGCCCGGATGCGGCCGGCGGTGAACAGCTCCTCGACGATCTCCCGGAAGAGCGGCAGCATGCCGGCGTGGTGGGCGGCGAAGCCCCGGGAGATGCCCTCGACGAAGTCCCGGTAGCCCAGCACCGCCAGGTCGGCGTCGGCGACGTCGGCGACCCGCTCGCGCACCAGCGCCCGCAGCCGCCGGCCCTCCTCGTCCTCGACCAGCCGGGTGCCCCACGCCAGCAGCTGCCCCACGGCCGCGTCGCAGCCGGCACGGCTGAAGATGAAGGTGATGGCCGGCAGCAGCGCCTCCCGGTCCAACCGGTCGATCACCTCGGCCCGGCTTGCGGTCCCGCCTGGCAGCGACCCCGGGCGCCCCGGCAGCGCCCGCCCGCGGTCCGGGGTGCGCCCGCGGGGCCGTCCCCGCCTGCCCCGCGGACCGCCACTGTCGTCGCGGCGCCAGCCGCTGGCCCGCTCGAAGGCGCCGACGCGCTCCAGCAGCTCGGGGTTGACGCGGGTGGTGCCCTCCTGGTCGGCCCGGCCCCCGGGAGCGGTCCGGAACAGGTCGAACAGGTCGCGCCCGACCATCATGTGCTGCCACAGCGGCACCGGTCGGTGCTCGGAGACGATGACGTCGGTGTTGCCCCGGACGGTGCGCAGCCACTCCCCGAACTCCTCGGCGTTGCTCACGGTGGCCGACAGCGACACCACCTGCACCGAGGCCGGCAGGTGGATGATGACCTCCTCCCAGACCGCCCCGCGGAACCGGTCGGCCAGGTAGTGCACCTCGTCCATCACCACGAACCCGAGCCCGTCGAGCGTGGTGGAGCCGGAGTACATCATGTTGCGCAGCACCTCGGTGGTCATCACCACCACCGGCGCCTCCCCGTTCACCGAGGAGTCCCCGGTGAGCAGCCCCACCTTGTCGGCCCCGTGCCGGGCCACCAGATCGTGGTACTTCTGGTTCGACAGTGCCTTGATCGGCGTGGTGTAGAAGGCCTTGCGGCCGGTCTCCAGGGCCAGCGCCACCGCGAACTCCCCCACGACCGTCTTCCCTGCCCCGGTGGGCGCGGCGACGAGCACGCCGCGGTCCTCGGCGACGGCCTCCACGGCCCGCCGCTGGAAGTCGTCGAGCGGGAAGTCCAGCCCGGCGGCGAACCGGCCCACCGGGCCCTGCTCGGCCCGGGCCCGACGCCGGGCAGCGGCGTACCGTTCCGCGGGGGTGGACATACCCGCAGGTTACGGCACCAGCACCTGCAGCGCGGCCGGCCGGACGGCCAGCCGCAGCGGCAGCCGGCCCAGCGGGTCCCCGTCGGCGTGAGCCAGAATCTCGGCCGGCCCGGCCACCCCGACGGTCGCGGCTCGGTGCACGGAGACGGCCGGGTGACCGGTGTGCCGGCCGCGGAACACGCCGGCCAGCAGCCCCAGTGCCTGCCCGGGCCGGACCGGCCCGATCACGACCACGTCGAGCAGCCCGTCGGCCGGGTCGGCATCCGGCGCGATCCGCATGCCGCCGCCGTAGACCGGCAGGTTGCACACCGCCACCACGAGCGCGTCCAGCTCGCGGACGCTCCCGTCCAGGTCCAGCCGGTAGCGGCGCGGCCGCAGCCGGGGGACCTCCGGCAGCGTCGCGACCGCGTAGACGGCCGGGCCGAGCCAGCGTGGCAGCCCCGCCGAGCGCTCGGCGATCCGGGCGTCCACGCCGGCCGGCACCGAGGCCACGACCACGTCCTGACCGGGGACGTCGGTCGCGATCAGGTCGATGCGCCGGCGGCGTCCGGCCAGCACCACCCCGAGCGCGTCCGCGGTGCGCAGCGGGACGTCCAGGGAGCGGGCGGTGTCGTTGCCGGTCCCGCTCGGCACCATGCCCAGCGCGGTGCCGGTCCCGGAGCAGGCCTGCGCGGCCAGCCGGACGGCGCCGTCGCCGCCGACCACCACCAGCACGTCCGCGCCGCCGGCGACCGCCGCGCGGC
>NZ_WIQI01000105.1 GCF_009602535.1 Ornithinicoccus halotolerans
ACGAGGTGGTCGGCCTCGGTCATCTCCCGACGCGTCTCGTTCCCGTCGTCGTCGATGAAGCACAGCTCCACCGCCTCACCCACCGGCAGCCCGTCGTGCCACCGGGCCGCGCGCAGCCGGCGGCACTCCTCCAGCAGCTCCGGGCCGGCCGCCCGGTGGATCGCGCCGTCGACGCCGCCCCCGCCCAGCAGCGTGGAGTTGGCCGCGTTGACCACCGCGTCGACCTGCTCGGTGGTGATGTCTCCCCGCACCGCCTCGATCGTGGCCATGGCCCCAGCCTGCCAGCCGTGCCATCTCACCTGAAGTTGAGCGGAATAGGCTCAACTCTGCATCGGTTGCTACTGACGGACGCCGAGAGACCACGCACGAGGACCAGGAAGGGGAGCGGCGGATGGACCTGCAACTGACCACCAAGGCCCAGGAGGCGCTGTCGACCGCGGTGCGCGAGGCCGCCGCGGCCGGGCACCCTCAGGTGGAGCCCGCGCACCTGCTGCGCGCGCTCGCCCGGCAGAGCGACACCACCACCGGCCCGCTCCTGGACGCCGTCGGGTCCTCGGCCGCCAGCGCCGCCCAGGCCGCGGAGACCCAGCTGCGCTCGCTGCCCACCACCAGCGGGAGCAGTGTGGGCACCCCGCAGCCGTCCCGGCAGACGCTGACCGTGCTGACGCGTGCGCAGGAGGCGATGGAGCGCATGGGCGACTCCTACGTCTCCACCGACCACCTGCTGCTCGGCCTCGCTCAGAGCGAGCGCGCGTTCGGGCTGGACGCCGCCGCGCTGGAGGAGCGCATCCCGGCGCTGCGGGGCGGGGCCACGGTGGACCGCGAGGACCCCGAGGCGACCTACGACGCGCTCGGCAAGTACGGCACCGACCTGACCGAGGCCGCCCGCGAAGGCCGGCTGGACCCGGTGATCGGGCGCGACTCCGAGATCCGCCGCGTGGTCCAGGTGCTCTCCCGGCGCACCAAGAACAACCCGGTCCTCATCGGCGAGCCCGGCGTCGGCAAGACCGCCGTCGTCGAGGGCCTGGCCCAGCGCATCGTCGCCGGTGACGTGCCGGAGTCGCTGCGCGACAAGACCCTCGTCGCCCTCGACCTCGGCGCGATGGTCGCCGGTGCCAAGTACCGGGGCGAGTTCGAGGAGCGCCTCAAGGCGGTGCTGGAGGAGATCAAGGGCTCCGACGGGCGCATCATCACCTTCATCGACGAGCTGCACACGGTCGTCGGCGCCGGCGCGACCGGCGAGAGCGCGATGGATGCCGGCAACATGCTCAAGCCGCTGCTGGCCCGCGGTGAGCTGCGGATGGTCGGCGCCACCACGCTGGACGAGTACCGCGAGCACATCGAGAAGGACGCCGCGCTGGAGCGGCGCTTCCAGCAGGTCTACGTCGGCGAGCCCAGCGTCGAGGACACCATCGCGATCCTGCGCGGGCTCAAGGAGCGCTACGAGGCCCACCACAAGGTGGCCATCGCCGACTCCGCCCTGGTCGCCGCCGCCAGCCTGTCGGACCGCTACATCAGCGGGCGGCAGCTGCCGGACAAGGCGATCGACCTGGTCGACGAGGCCGCCAGCCGGCTGCGCATGGAGATCGACTCCAGCCCGGTGGAGATCGACGAGCTGCAGCGGACGGTGGACCGGCTGACGATGGAGGAGCTGCACCTGTCCAAGGCCGCCAGCTCCGACGTGGCAGCGGCCGAGCGCCTGGAGCGGCTGCGCGCCGACCTGGCGGACAAGAAGGAGCAGCTGGCGGCGCTGAACGCGCGCTGGCAGGCCGAGAAGACCGGCCTCAACCGGGTGGGTGAGCTCAAGCAGCGGCTGGACGAGCTGCGCACCCGCGCCGAGCGGCTGCAGCGCGAGGGCGACTACGAGCAGGCCTCCCGGCTGCTCTACGGGGAGATCCCGGCTGCGGAGCAGGAGCTGGCCCAGGCCCAGGCGCAGGAGGAGCAGGCCGCGGCCGACCCCGACCGGCAGCAGCCGATGGTCAAGGACGAGGTGGGAGCCGACGACGTCGCTGACGTCATCTCCGCCTGGACCGGCATCCCGGCCGGTCGGCTGCTGGAGGGCGAGACGGAGAAGCTGCTGCGGATGGAGGAGGTCATCGGGCAGCGGCTCGTCGGTCAGCAGCAGGCGGTGCAGGCCGTCAGCGACGCCGTGCGCCGCAGCCGGGCCGGCATCGCCGACCCCGACCGGCCGACCGGGTCCTTCCTGTTCCTCGGTCCCACCGGCGTCGGCAAGACCGAGCTTGCCAAGGCGCTCGCCGACTTCCTGTTCGACGACGAGCGGGCGATGGTGCGCATCGACATGAGCGAGTACTCCGAGCGCCACGCCGTGGCCCGGCTCATCGGCGCCCCGCCGGGGTACGTGGGCTACGAGGAGGGTGGCCAGCTCACCGAGTCGGTGCGCCGGCGCCCCTACTCGGTGGTGCTGCTGGACGAGGTGGAGAAGGCGCACCCGGAGACCTTCGACATCCTGCTGCAGGTGCTCGACGACGGCCGGCTGACCGACGGCCAGGGCCGGACCGTGGACTTCCGCAACGTCATCCTCGTGATGACCTCCAACCTCGGCAGCCAGTTCCTGACCGACCCCACGACGGACCGCGACACCAAGCGGGAGCAGGTGATGGCCACCGTCCGGACCGCCTTCAAGCCGGAGTTCCTCAACCGGCTGGACGAGATCGTGCTGTTCGACGCGCTCAGCCTGGCCGAGCTGCGCCCGATCGTCGGGCTGCAGGTGCGGCTGCTGGCCGACCGGCTGGCCGACCGGCGGATCTCGCTGGAGGTCACCGACCAGGCCACCAGCTGGCTGGCCGAGCGCGGCTACGACCCGGCCTACGGCGCACGGCCGCTGCGCCGGCTGGTGCAGACCGAGATCGGTGACCGGCTGGCACGGGCGCTGCTCGCGGGGGAGGTCCGCGACGGCCAGACCGTGGTCGTCGACGCCGGGCCCGACGGCGGCCTGGTGCTGCGCGAGCAGCTGGTCGCGGCGTAGCAGCCAGCGTCGGCTGCCGCAGGACCGGTCGGTCCAGCGGCAGCCGACCGGCGCCTCAGCCGGTCGGCCCCGCCTGGAGCAGCTCGCGCACCAGCGGGCCGGCGGTGACCGACCCGTAGCCGCCGTCCTGCACCCAGGCACTGACCACCAGGTCACCCTGGGCGGCGACCATCCAGGAGTCGACCGCCATCTCCTCGCCGCTGCCGACCTCCGCGCTGCCGGTCTTGGCCAGCACCGGCGGGCCGGGCACGTCCCCGAGCACGTCGCGGGCGCCGCCGTCGGTGACGACCGCTCCCATCACCTCCCGCAGGGCGCCGGCCTCCTCCTCGGTGAGCGGTGTCGGCTGCTCCCCGGCGCCGGCCGCCGGGTCGTCGGCGACGTCCTCGGGCTCGGTGACCAGCACCGGCACCACCGTCCGGCCCGCGGCGACGGAGGCGCCCATCGTCGCCACCGCCAGCGGGGAGGCCTGCACCTGGCCCTGCCCGAACGTCGCCGCCGCCAGCCCGGTGCCCGCGGGCGCCTCCGGGACGTCCCCGAGCGAGTGCTCCCACACCGCCTGACCGGTGTCCCGGTCCATCCCCAGCGAGCGGGCGGCCTCGCGCAGGGCCGCTGGCTGCAGCTGGTCCCGCTCGTTGACCAGGGCAGTGTTGCAGGAGTGGGCGATGGCCTCCCGCAGCGTGATGGTGCCGGTCGCCGAGGCCGGGTACCCGGGGAAGTTGGTGATCCGGTAGCCGTCAACGGTCACCTCCGGCGGGCACTCCACCGGCGACTCCGGCGTGAGCCCGGCGCGCAGCAGCGCCAGCGTGGTCACCACCTTGAAGGTCGACCCGGGCGGGCGGGCCGCCAGCATCGCCAGCGACTGCCCCTGCGCGCCGGGGCTGACGGCGGCGGCGAGGACGTGCCCGTCGGAGGGGCGCAGCGCCACCAGCGCCGCCGGCCGGTCCTCCTCGGCCAGCAGCTCCTCGGCCGCGGTCTGCAGGTCGCTGTCCAGCGTGACCTGGACCGGGCGGCCGTCCTCGGGCGGCACCTCCGCGAGCACCCGCTCCTCGCCGTCCTCGCCGGTGGCGACCACCGCCGTGCCCGGCGTGCCACCGAGCACGGCGTCCAGCCGCCGTTGCAGGCCCGACAGCCCCACCACGTCG
The DNA here is from genome assembly GCF_009602535.1 of Ornithinicoccus halotolerans. Taxonomy (GTDB): domain Bacteria; phylum Actinomycetota; class Actinomycetes; order Actinomycetales; family Dermatophilaceae; genus Ornithinicoccus; species Ornithinicoccus halotolerans. The sequence goes on from NZ_WIQI01000105.1 coordinate 4,129, forward strand.
CCGGGCGACACCCGGCCACCGGACTCCTCGACCAGCTCGGCGGTGGCCTGCCCGGCCCGCCCGAGCAGCGGCGCCGCCCAGCTGCTGGTCGGTGCCAGCGGCAGCTCGTCCGGCACGGCGCGGCCGCCGGGGACCGCCTCCAGCTCGGCCAGGCTGACGCTCGGGTCGCTCTCCCGCACCGGGTAGGCCTCGACGAACGCCTCCGGTCCGGCCGCGGCGGCCCGGTCAGCGAACCCGGCCGGGTCGACGCCGACCAGCTCGGCCACCTCGCGTGCCGCCTCCCGGACCGCCTGCTCGTCGGCCCCGTCCGGCAGCAGCGTCTTGTCCAGCCCGAGCCGGCGCACCGGGCGGGAGGTCACCACCGGCTGGCCCGTCCCGTCCAGGATGTCGGCGCGATCGGCCGGCAGCCGGCGCACGGCCACCTCGTCGCCCGGTTCGAGTCCCTCGGCGAGCCAGCTGGGGTCCGGGGTCGAGGTCCACCGGCGTTCCTCGTCACCCTCGCCCTCGGCCAGGGTGAGCCGCACCGGGCGCTCCTGCCGCCACTCCTGCCCGCCGGGCAACTGCCAGGTCCAGCGCAGCCGCGCCTGCGCCGTGACCGGTCGGTCGCCCTCGCCCTCGACCGGCTCACCGACCGAGACCACCTCCACGGTGCGGTCCAGTGTCGCCAGCTCGCCGAGGAGGGACTCCTCCCAGTCCTGCGCCAGCCATCCCGGCAGGCCCGGCCCGCCCTCCGCCAGGGTCTGGGCGACCTCGGCGGCGTAGTCGTCCGGCTCCGGCGGCTCCTGCCCCGAGCAGCCGGCCACGGTCAGCGCGGCCACCACCACCGCCACCGCGCCGAGCCTGCGTCCCCGTCCCCGGTCCCCTCCAGCCACCCCACCGTTCTACCCCACCCCGCTACCGGTGCCGCAGCCGCCCTGGCACCATCGGAGCCATGACCACCGAGCTGCACCTCACCGGAGACGACGGGGCCGACCGGCTGCTGGGAGAAGACCCGCTGGCGCTGCTGCTCGGGATGCTGCTGGACCAGCAGGTCCCCATGGAGGTGGCCTTTGCCGGGCCGCACAAGATCCGGGAGCGGCTGGGCCACCTCGACCCGGCGCGCATCGCGGCCGCCGACCCGGAGGAGTTCGCCGCGGTCTGCGCCCAGCCGCCGGCCGTGCACCGGTTCCCCGGCTCCATGGCCGGCCGCATCCAGCAGGCGTGCCAGGCCGTGGTCGACGACTACGACGGCGACACCGCGGCGATCTGGAGGGCCGAGGACCCCGACGGCCGGGAGGTGCTGCGCCGGCTGCGGGCGCTGCCGGGGTTCGGTGAGCAGAAGGCCCGGATCTTCCTGGCGCTGCTCGGCAAGCAGTACGGGGTGGACGTGCCAGGCTGGCGGGAGGCCGCGGGCCCCTACGGCGAGGACGGGGCCCGGATGTCGATCGCCGACGTGGTCGACGAGCAGACGCTGACCGAGGTCCGGGCCTACAAGAAGCAGCGCAAGGCCGAGGCGAAGGCGGCCAGGGCCAGCGGCAGGTGATCCTGCGCGCCCGCGGCATGCCAGCGCTGGTCGCCATGACCAGCGCTGGCTTCTCCGGTTACGCCGCGCTGCTCCCGGTCGCCCCGCTGTGGGTGGTGCACGGCGGCGCCGGGTCCGCCGGTGCCGGGGCGGTCAACGGCGTCCTCATGCTGTTCACGGTGCTCACCCAGCTGTTCGTACCGGGGGCGCTGCGCCGCTACGGCTGGGCCCCGGTCCTGGTCGCCGCCATGGTGCTGCTCGGCGTGCCCGCGCTGCTGCACCTGGTCTCGGACCAGCTGGGCTGGACGCTGCTGCTCTCGGCGGTGCGGGGGCTGGGCTTCGGGATCCTCACCGTTACCGGCAGCGCCGCCGTCGCCGAGCTCGTCGACCCCGCGCGGCGGGGGCGGGCGATCGGGGTCTACGGGCTCGCGGTGGCCGGGCCCCAGCTGCTGCTGCTCCCGGCCGCGCCGTGGGTGGCCGAGCAGCTCGGGTTCTGGGTGGTGTTCGCGATCAGCACCGCCCCGCTGCTGGGCGTCGTGCCGGCCTTCGCGCTCGCCCGCACGCTCACCGCGCTGCCGGCCGACCACCACCACGACGCACCCACCGGGGCGGCCCCGCCCGGGGGCGGGCGTAGCCGGCGGCGCACCTACCTCGCGCTGCTCCGGCCGATGGCGCTGCTGCTGGGCGTCACCCTCGCCGGCGGGGCGCTGATCACGTTCGTGCCGCAGATCACCAGCGACCCCGCCGTCGCCACGGGAGGGCTACTGCTGCTCACCGGGACGGCGGCGCTGAGCCGGTGGCGGTTCGGCACCCTCGCCGACCGGTACGGGACCTGGCCGTTCCTGTGGCCGCTGGTGGTGCTCACCGCGGCCGGGATGGCGCTGACCGCGTGGGCGGTGACCGACGCCGAGGCCACCACGGTGACGCTGCTGCTGCTCGGCATGGCCGCGGTCGGCATCAGCTACGGCGGCCTGCAGAACCTCACCCTGGTGCTGGCGTTCGCCGCCGTGCGCCGCCGTGACTACGGCCTGGCCAGCGCGGTGTGGAACGTCGGCTTCGACACCGGCACCGGCCTCGGGGCCGTCCTGGTGGGGGCGCTGGCGGCCGGCTACTCGTTCCCGGTCGCGCTGCTGGCAGCGGCCGGGTTCTCGGTGGCCACGCTGCCGCTCGCGCTCGCCCGGGAGGGCGGCACGCGGCCGCGGGCCCGACCGGCCGCCGAGGGCCGCGGCGAGTACGCCGAGCGGGAGCCGTGAGCGGACCCGGCTGGCTCACGCGATGTCGAACAGCACCGGCGCGTGGTCGCTGGCGCCCTTGCCCTTGCGCTCCTCCCGGTCGATGACGGCGTGCTGCACCCGAGTCACCAGCGCCGGGGAGGCCAGCGCGAAGTCGATGCGCATGCCGCGCCGCTTCGGGAAGCTGAGCTGGGTGTAGTCCCAGTAGGTGTAGACGCCCGGTCCCGGAGCGTGCGGGCGGACCACGTCGGTGAAGCCCGCATCGACGAGGGCGTGGAAGGCCTCCCGCTCTGCGGGGCTGACGTGGGTCTTCCCGGCGAAGGCGGCCATGTCCCAGACGTCCTCGTCCCGCGGGGCGATGTTCCAGTCACCCAGCAACCCCACCTGTGACTCCGGGGCGGCAGCCAGCCAGCCGGCCGCGGTGTCACGCAGCGCCGCCAGCCACCGCAGCTTGTAGCCCAGGTGCGGGTCCTCCAGGGTGCGGCCGTTGGGAACGTACAGCGACCACAGCCGCACCCCGTCGCACACCCCCGAGATCGCGCGGGCCTCGGCCGCTGCCGGCTCGCCCCAGTGCGGCATGCCGTCGAAGCCCACCTGCACGTCCTCCAGGCCCACCCGGGAGAGCAGCGCGACACCGTTCCACTGGTTGAAGCCGCTGTGGGCCACCTGGTACCCGGCCTCTTCGAACCGCGCACTGGGGAACTGGTCGTCGCGGCACTTGGTCTCCTGCATCGCCAGCACGTCCACCTGCTGACGCTCCAGGAAGGCCAGGACCCGGTCCACCCGGGCACGGATGCTGTTGACGTTCCAGGTCGCGATACGCACGGAGCCACCCTAGATGGATGGCCGATGTCGGTGGACGGCGCGCCGGGTGATGCGTCACCCGCCGTCAACCTCGGCGTCGAGGCGCCGCGACGTAGGCTGCGAGGCATGCCCACCGCACTTGTGACCGGAGCCTCGGCCGGACTCGGCGAGGAGTTCGCCCAGCAGCTGTCCGCCCGCGGCTACGACCTGGTGCTGGTGGCGCGCAGCGCCGACCGGCTCGAGGAGCTGGCCGGCCGGCTGCGGGAGCACCGGGGCGTGGCCGTGGAGGTGCTGCCGGCCGACTTGGCCGACCGGGAGCAGCTGGCCCGGGTAGCGGCCCGTGTCGCCGACGCCGAGCACGACCGGCCGGTGGACCTGCTGGTCAACAACGCCGGCTTCGGCCTGCGACAGGGCCTGCTCGGCGGGGACCTGGCCGAGCAGGAGACCGCGCTGGACGTCATGGTCCGGCCGGTGCTGGTCCTCACCCACGCCGCGGTCAACCGGATGGCACCGGCCGGGCGGGGTGCCGTCCTCAACGTCTCCTCGGTCGCCTCCTGGGCGACCATGGGCAGCTACTCGGCCATCAAGGCCTGGGTCACCGTGTTCTCCGAGGGGCTGGCCCGCGAGCTGGCCGACCGCGGGGTGCTGGTCACCGCGGTGTGCCCGGGGTTCGTGCACACCGAGTTCCACGCCCGGGCCCGGATCAGCAAGCAGATGGTGCCGGGACGGATGTGGCTGACGGCCGACCGCGTCGTCGCCGAGGCGCTGGCCGACCTGGACCGGGGCCACCCGGTCTCGGTGCCCTCCCGTCGGTACCGCGCGGTCGTCCGACTGCTGCGGCACGCGCCCCGCCGGCTGGTGCGGCGCGGCTCGGCGGGGATGTCGCGACGGCGGGGCTCCGGCAGTCCGTGAGGCGGTCCCGACGCTGGCGCCACCCTGCCCTGCTCGGCGCGGTCGCCACCGTGCTCACCGCCGTCCTGGCCGCGCAGCTCTGGCTCGCGGGGCACGAGTCCGTGGCGCTGCACCAGGCGGGGATCGCCCGCGACCCCGAGGGGCGGCTGGTGCCGCTGTCGCCGGGACGCTGGCAGACCGCCCTCCCGCAGGACCACACCGCTCCCTACGTGCTGGACCCGGACCCGGCGCGGCCCCCGTAGAGGCATTCTTGACCCTCGCTTGACGTTGAGCCAGGCCCGTTACTCAATCG
>NZ_WIQI01000106.1 GCF_009602535.1 Ornithinicoccus halotolerans
ACCCGGTTCGTCATCACCTGCGAACCCGAAGGCGCCGCCACCATCCGCGCCATCCTCACCAGCCCCCTAGCCGCACCGGCCCCTGACACCGACGGCCCCGACCCCCGCACCGCCCCCCAACGCCGCTACGACGCGCTGCTGACCGTGCTCGGCCGGGGAATGACCTCCCCCGAAGGCACCCCCACGACCACCAAGGCCAGCCTGGTCATCACCCTCCCCTATGACGTGCTGCGCCAACAGCTGACCGGCACCGGCACCACCCTGACCGGACAGCTGCTGTCCGCCTCGGTGGTACGCAAGCTGGCCTGCCAGGCCGAGATCATCCCCATGGTCCTCGGCTCCGACTCCGAGGTCCTGGACCAGGGCAGAGCCACCCGCACCGTGACCAAGGGCCAGCTGGTGCGACTGTGGCACCGCGACGGCGGATGCACCTACCCAGGCTGCTCGACACCCCCACACTGGTGCCACGCCCACCACATCCGATGGTGGACCCGCGACCACGGCCCCACCGACATCAACAACCTGACCCTCCTCTGCGCCCGACACCACACCCACGTCCACGACCACGACCTCACCGCCACCATCACCACCACCGGCGTCACCTGGCACCGGCGATGACCCCGCCCCCACCCGGCCGCCGCGGCGGCCGGGGAACAAGCCCTGCCTGCCCACCACTGAGAACCTGCGCCAACGGCTCACGGCCCGTCACCGGCACCGGTTCACCGTGTCGCCAGGACACCCAGCACGACGACAACGACCGCAACGGCGAGCAGCCCGACCGCCAGCTGCCGGGCGTGCAGTGCGCTCAGCCGGTGCGGCATACCGCGCACACCGGTGCGGGCGTCGTCGGCCAGGTCGGGCAGCACGTTGAGCACGTGGGCAGCGACACCCAGCAGGGCCCCGGCGGGCAGCACCCACCACGGAGGACCGGCTGCCCCGGCAGCGGTCCACGCCACCGCCGGCAGCGCCCCGAACGCCACTGCGTACGGCAGCCACGACCAGACCGTCGACTTCAGCCACACGTTGTAGGCCACTCCCCCACCCACCACCAGCCCGAGGTGGAGGAGCCCGGGCACAGCCCCCAGCAGCAGTGACAACGCCGTGGTCGCCAGCACCGCCAGCACCAGCGCCAGGACCGCCGCGCGGACCGGGATCTCCCCGGTGGCCAGCGGCTTGTCGGTCCGGTCGACCAGCCGGTCCCGCTCGTGGTCGATGAGGTCGTTGGACCAGCCGATGACCAGCTGTCCCGCGGCGACCGCGGCGACCACGTGCGCCAGCCGCAGCGGACCCGCTCCCGCCGCGACGCCCAACCCGCCGGCGATCACCGTCACCAGCAGCGCGGGCGCTGGGTGGCACGCCCGGAGCAGGCCCAGAAGCATGCCCGCAGGGTAGAGCCGTGCCGCTACCGGGCGCTCACCAGGCTGTGCAGGGCACGCCGCGTCGCCGCCTGCATCTCATCGGCGTCCTCGGGGGTCCGGCCGATGGCCGTCAGCCCGATCCGCCCGTCGATGGCCAGCATCGGGAACGCGTGGAGCACCACACCCAGCCCGGTACGTGGGTCGAAGGCCACCTCCGCCTGCTCGACGGCAGCCACGACCGCGGACGGCTTCAGCCCGGTCCATGCCGGGTCGACCAGGTTGTCCCCCGCCACGTAGCAACGCTCGTCACCGGCGTCCGTGCGGTAGCAGCCCGCCTCGGCGTCGTAGCGGCCCGGTACCAACGCCTGCAGCACCGTGAAGGGATGAGTGGCACCGCCACGGCGCAGGTTCACCTCGACCGCCGGCAGGTCCCAGTGGTCTCCGCGAGGCACGCCGAGGAAGTCCACGCTCAGCCGGCCCCGCACCCCGCGACTCGCGAGCTCCTCGGCGACCCGGAGCCCGGTTCGTGCAAGGGCAGCTGAGTAGTCCCGGCGGGCAGGCAGCCGGCAACCGACGTAGAGCAGACCGTCCTCGCCGAGCACCTGCTCGTGGGTCGAGAGCAGCTCCACCCGGCCCGAGGGGTCGATATCGGCCTGCACGCTGGGGCTGGTTAGCGCGGGGTGTTCCATGAGCTCCTCAACGACGCCGCCGTGGTGCAGCTCGTCCAGGAAGTCTTGCGGCAACCGCTCGGCATGCTCCCGCAGACCCGTCGGGCCGAGCCGCTCTCCCTCCTCGTCACGCAGCGGCAGCACCAGGTTGCCCTTCCCGGAGCAGCTGTCGTCGTGCTTGACCACCACCGCCCGGGCCGACGGGTGGTCTCGGCCGACAGCTTCGGCGGCACGGACCAGCTGCTCGACGTCGTGGACGCCCTCGGCGCCTGGCACGACGCGGATCCCCAGCTCGCGGAACAGCCGCCGGCCAGCCGCCTTGTATCCCTCCGGCCACAGCCGGGGCGGGGTGCCGCGGACCGGCGCGCCGATGCGCTCACCGACCTCGACCTCGGCGTCAGTGACGTTCCACGGCTCCACCAGCGCGGGGCGGTCCCCGACGAGCTGGCGCAGCCGCGCCAGCAACGCCGGGTGCTCGAGCAGCTTGACCGACAGCGAGCGCGGCGACAGGTCCGGCACCACGACCAGGTGGAGCCGGCGGCGTACGTCCTCCCGCTGGTCGGCCGGGCACAGCCGCAGGTAGTAGTCGAGGACCTCTTCGGCGGGTGCCTGACAGGTCACGAACGCCAGCTGGGCCCCGGGCACCCGGGGAAGTGCCAACATGTCCACGAGGTAGCGATGCTCGAGCCCCGGGAGCCGCTCGGCGAAGTGCCGCAGCACCGGCCCAGGCAGGTTCAGCGAAGGCAGGACGACGACGACGTGGTCGGTCCTCGAGCCCGCACGGTGGGCGCGCCACGCCGACTCCAGGGGACGCTGCGCGCCACCGCGGAGGGGCACGGTCCCTGCTGGGGGCCCCATGACCCCAGTGTGGCCCGCGGTCCGGGAGCGCGCCAGCCGCTGCGCAGGTCAGGAGCTCGGCTGGGACTCCCGAGCCTCGAGGACCATGCCCGCGGCGCCCGCGCCGTCCCCGTCCGGGCGGCCCGGGTCGTCCTGGTCGTCACCGGGCGCGTCGGCGGCACCGGCCAGGACTTCCGGGCCCGTCACGCCCTCCGCCTCGCCATGGAGGCCGGCGAGCGAGCATTGCAGCTCCTGGATGAGGTCGCTGAGCTGGCGGGACTCCGCCGCTCGGCTCCGGGCGCGGGGCCTGCCCCGCAGGCCGCTTCGCAGCATGTCGATGAGCAGACCGAAGGTGAGCAGGGCGTGCGAGAGCTCGCCGGCGGCCGCTGCCTCCCTGGTGACCGTCGCCAGCTGAGGAGCGACTCGACCGATCGCCGCGACCCCTTCGTCGGACCTTTCCTCGCCCATGCCCTTGGCCAGCCCCACCGCCCGCTGCAGCTCGGTCAGGCCGGCCTCGTTCCACCTGGTACGGCCGATCGCCGCCAGGCTGGCGCGGGCACGGACGACGGTGCACGCTGGCAGCGACACGGTGACCGCCTCGCAGCGGGGACACACCAGGTACTCGCTCTCCAGCCAGCTGCGCCGTTCCGGCGGCGGCAGCAGGGCGACGACCCGCTGGATGACCAGCGCGTTGCACCCGGGACACCAGGCAGGGGACCAGGGGGGCAGGGACATGGGGCACGACTGTAAAGGACCGGGGCTGGCCTACCCGAGCGCGACGCGGGGATTCATCGGATGACCCGGGTGCGCGGTCGTCCCAGCACCAGGTGGAGCCGGCCGTCCAGCTCCAGCCGCCGGACCGGCACCTGGTACACCGCCTCCAGCACCGCGGGCTCGAGTACCTCCGCCGGGTCTCCGGCCGCTACCCGCCGCCCGCCGTCCAGCAGCACCAGGTGGTGGCAGTAGGCCGCCGCGAGGTTCAGGTCGTGCAGCACCACGACCACCGTCACCCCGAGGCTGGCGACCAGGGTCATCAGCTCGTGCTGGTATCGGACGTCCAGGTGGTTGGTCGGCTCGTCGAGCAGCAGGTAGTCCGGCTCCTGGGCGAGCGCGCGGGCGATGAGCACCCGCTGCCGCTCTCCCCCGGACAGCTCCGCGACCGGCCGCTGCGCCAGGTGGCCGGCGTCGACCCGCTGCAGTGCGTTCGCGGCGACCTGCTCATCCCTCGCCCGCATCCCGCCCAACCCGGGGCCGGAGCGGTGCGGGGTGCGGCCCAGCAGCACCAGGTCGGCCGCGACCAGGGGCAGCTCCGACGGCGGCTCCTGCACCACCACCGCGAGCCTGCGGGCCACCTCCCGCGGCCGCAGCCGGCCCAGCTCGGACCCGTCCAGCAGCACGGTGCCGGCGCGCGGACGCAGCTGGGCGTGGAGGGTGCGGAGAAGGGTGGTCTTGCCGCTGCCGTTCGGGCCGATCAGGCCCGTCACCTGCCCGGGGGGTGCCACGAGGTCGACGTCGTCCAGCACCGGCTGCTGCCCGTAGGCGTGACTGACGCCGCGCGCCTCGATCACCGCTCCAGCTCCTCGACGAGCCGCTCCAGGCCGTCGACCGACAGCGGGCTCGGCGGCTCGACGAGGTTGAACAGCTGCACCAGCACCCGGTCCTCGGTCACCGCCGTCACCTCCGTCATCCCAGGGAGCTGCAGCGCCGCGTCGCGCACCGGGCCCGGCTGCCCGTTGGAGTGCAGCAGCACCAGCAGGTCCGGGTCCCGGGAGACCAGCTCCTCGGCGGTGACCTCGAAGACCCGCTCGTCGACATCGGCGAACACGTTGGCCAGCCCGGCCGCCTCCAGCTGCGAGTGCGCCATGCTGCGGGTCCCGTAGGCGTACGTGGCGCCACCCCCGACCGTGGGGTAGAGCACGGCCGCCGAGCGGCCCTTCGCCACCTGCTCCGCTCGCGCGGACAGCCGCTCGACCCGCTCCTCCAGGGCCGTGACCCGTTCCTCGGCGCGCTCGCTCCGGTCGAAGACGGCGCCGAAGGTGCGCAACCGGTCCGAGACGTCGGCAAAGGACGGCTCCGTCGTCGCGTCCGCGCAGAGGGTGGGCTCCTCCAGCAGCGGGATGCCGACGTCGGCCAGGGCCGCGGTGTCGACCGAGTCGGCGGAGCCGAGCACCAGGTCCGGGTCTTGGGCGAGGACGGTCTCCCGGGAGATCTGGGTGTGGCCGGTGGTGTCCACGCGGTCGGTCAGCAGGGGGACCTTCTCCACCGTCGCCCATTCCTCGTCGTCGTAGTAGCCGCGCGGGTAGGCACCGGCCCGTGCCACCGCCCGGTCCAGCACGCCCAGCTCCAGGAGGTAGGGCACCGCGGCGCTCTTGAGCAGCACCACCCGCTCGGGTGCCGACTCGATCTGCACTCCCACCCCGCAGCTGTCCACCCCGAGTGGGTAGCGGCTGCCGTCTCCGGCGGTCTGGCGCAGGTCATCGCCGCCGGGGCCGTTCCCGTTCCCGGGCGCGGACGTGCCCCCGCAGGCCGCCACGGCGAGCAGTCCGGTGAGGCTGGCTGCGGCCAGGGCGGTGCCGCGGCGGGAGCGGGATGGGCACGGGCCAGTCATGACGGTCCTCTCGGTCGGGTCACGGGTCGGGCGTCGGGGAGGCATCGGAACCGGCCCCTCAGGCACCCGGCTGCAGCCTGCGCACCAGCAGCAGCAGGAACGGTGCGCCCACGAGGGCAGTGACGATGCCGATCGGGATCTCCTGCGGGGCCAGCAGCGTGCGGGCGACCAGGTCAGCGGCGACGAGGAAGCAGGCACCGAGCAGCGCGGCGGCCGGAACCACCCAGCGGTGCGCGGCACCGACGAGGCGGCGAGCCAGGTGAGGGACCACGAGGCCGACGAAGCCGATGCTGCCGGCGGCGGCCACGACCACGCCGACGCACAGCGACACGACCACCAGCAGCCGCACCCGCAGCGCGGTCGGGTCGATCCCGAGGGCGTGTGCGGTCTCGTCACCGAGGGCCAGCGCGTCCAGCCGGCGGCTGGCCAGGGCGAGGAGAGTCACGGTGAGCAGCACGATGACCACGACGCTCAGCAGCGGGCTACCCCACCGGGCGGCGCTGAGGGAACCGAGCAGCCAGAACATCACTGACCGGGCCCCCTCGGCGGAGTCGGAGGCGAAGACGAGGAAGCTCGTCGCGGCGTAGAGGGCGTACCCGACGGCCACGCCGGCCATCAGCAGCCGCACCGAGGTGACCCGGCCGCCGGCGCGGGCCACGGCGAGCACCAGCGCCGAGGCTGCCAGCGCGCCGACGAACGCGCTCCCCGAGAGCGCGTGCTGCCCCAGGCCGGCACCGACTCCGAACAGGATGGCGGCGGCCGCCCCGGTGGAGGCCCCGGAGTTGATACCCAGCAGGTAAGGGTCCGCCAGCAGGTTGCGCACCATCGCCTGCAGCGCGACGCCGCAGACCGCGAGCCCGGCGCCGACGGCCAGGCCGAGGAGCACCCGCGGTGCCCGCACGTCAGCCACGATGGCCCGCTCCGACGCGCTCGCGCCGTCCCCGGCGGTGGCCTGGGTCGCCAGCGCGGGGGCGGCGCGGTCCAGCAGCACCGAGAGGACAGTGCCCGGCGGCACGGACACCGCGCCCAGGCACACCCCCAGTACCGTGACACCGAGCGTCAGCGCGGCCAGCGTAAGCAGCCAGCGCCACTGCCGCCGGCGCCGGGAGGCGAACCCGAGCGGATCCCTACTGGCGGGCGCTGCCACCCCCGGTGACGAGCGTTGCGGGCCGACGGAGGCCGGGGGCATCGGCCCTGGCGCCGTGGGCTCCGCGGCCGGTTCGATGGTCCGACCCTGGGCGGACGTCCCCCCGACTACTCCTCCCCCGGTGGCCATGCCTCTCCCCGCTGGTCGTTGATGCAAAAGACTTGCAACAGCCTAGAGGGCGGAGAAGGCAGGCGGTCCCGGGGGTATGCGTCGGGTCAGACGGCACCGGGCCAGACTGCGGTCAGGCGCTACCACAGTTGGCCAGCGAGCCTGCCCGGCCAGCCGAGCGCGCGGGCCGGTGCCTCCGTAGGCTGGGGAAGTGTCCCCGTCCACCATCGCGGCCGTCCGCGGCGCGCTCCCGACGCACCGTTACGCGCAGGAGGAGCTGACCGCGACGCTGGCCGACCTGGTCGGCCTGGCGCCTGAGCAGCGACCGGTGCTGGAGCGGCTGCACGGCAACGCCGGCGTGAGCCACCGCCACCTGGCGCTCCCGCTGGCGGACTACCGCCACGTCACCGGGGACTTCGGGCGCGCCAACGACGCCTGGCTGCGGGTCGCCCCGGACCTTGCTGCGGAGGCGCTGACCGCCGCACTGGCTGACGCCGGGCTGGCGCCGCAGGACGTGGACCTGCTGGTCACCACCACCGTGACCGGCGTAGCCACCCCGTCCCTGGACGCCCGGCTGATGGCTCGGCTGCCGCTGCGGGAGGACCTGGTGCGGGTCCCCCTCTTCGGGCTGGGCTGCGTCGCCGGGGCGGCCGGCCTGGCGCGGGTGCACGACTGGCTCCGTGGCCGGCCCGACGGCGTCGCGGTGCTGCTGGCGGTCGAGCTGTGCTCGCTCACCCTGCAGCGCGACGACCCCTCGATGCCGAACCTGGTGGCCAGCGGCCTGTTCGGCGACGGTGCCGCCGCGGTGGTGGTGCTCGGTGAGCAGGCCGCTGCTCGGTCGGCCCCCTCACGGCCGCGGATCCTGGGCAGCCGCAGCCGCCTCTACCCCGACACCGGTCGGGCGATGGGGTGGGACGTGAGCGCCCGTGGGCTGCGCGTGGTGCTGGGCGCGGAGGTGCCTGACCTGGTCCGCGGGCACGTCCGTGCCGACGTGGACGCCGCACTGGCCGGCCACGGGCTGAGCCGCGACGACATCGACTGGTGGGTGGCCCACCCGGGCGGGCCGAGGGTGCTGGACGCGCTCGCCGAGGCGCTCGAGATCGAGCGGGAGGAGCTCGGGGTGACGTGGCGGTCACTGGACCGGGTCGGCAACCTCTCCTCGGTCTCGGTGCTCCACGTGCTGGCCGACACGCTCCGCGACCGGCCCCCCGCCCCCGGGACCCGCGGGGTGCTGCTGGCGATGGGGCCTGGCTTCTGTCTCGAGACGGTGCTGCTGGAAGCTCCCCCGGCCGCCGGGGAGGCGCGGTGACCTCGCTGGCCTGGTACACCCTGCTCGTCGTGCTGGTGGGCCTGGAGCGAGTCGCCGAGCTGGTGGTCAGCACCCGCAACGTCGGCTGGGCGCGCCGCCGCGGCGGTGTGGAGCGCGGCCAGGGCCACTACCCGCCCATGGTGGTGCTGCACACCGGGCTGCTGGCCGGGGCGCTGCTGGAGGTGTGGCTGCTGGACCGGCCGTTCCTGCCGGTGCTGGGCTGGTCGATGGTGGCCCTGGTCGTGCTGGCGCAGGCGCTGCGGTGGTGGTGCATCGCCTCGCTGGGACGGCACTGGAGCACGCGGGTCGTCGTCGTGCCGGGGGCACCGATGGTACGGCGGGGGCCGTACCGGTGGGGCGGGTCCAGCTCCTCGCCGTGGTCGGCGCCGCTGCGGCATCCCAACTACGTCGCGGTCGTCGTGGAGGGCCTCGCGCTGCCGCTGGTGCACGGGGCCTGGCTGACGGCGCTGGTCTTCACGGTGCTCAACGCCTGGCTGCTGCGGGTGCGGGTCCGCACCGAGGAACGGGCGCTGGCCGAGCTCGCCGCCCCCGGGCCCGGTAGGCCGTGACCGACGCCGACCTGGTCGTCGTCGGCGGCGGGCCGGTGGGACTGGTCGCGGCGCTGCACGCGGCGCGGGCCGGCATGGCCACCCTGGTGCTCGAGCCACGTCCTGGCCCGGTCGACAAGGCCTGCGGCGAGGGGCTGATGCCGGCGGCGGTGCGGGCACTCGCCGAGGTCGGGTTCCGGCGCACAGGTACCTTCACCACCGTCCTGCTCTGACGCCGGCCAGCCGACCACCGCCACGGCGCGG
>NZ_WIQI01000107.1 GCF_009602535.1 Ornithinicoccus halotolerans
GGCGGCTCCGGCAGCTCGACCACCGACTGAGCGCCGGCGGGATGCCCTCGGCCACCGGCCGGTAGCGGCGAGGGCGCCTCAGCCGGGGCTCGGCAACGGCGCGCCCAGCAGCGGGCTGCCGGTGCCGGCGGCGACCAGCTCGGTCAGCACCGCCGGGTCGGTGGTGCGCTCGCCGAGCCGGTTCGGTTTGCCCCGGCCGTGGTAGTCGCTGGCGCCGGTGCGCAGCAGCCCCCACCGGTCGCACAGCCGCTCCCCGCGGGCGACCGCGGCCGCGTCGTGGTCCCGGTGGTCCACCTCCAGGCCCAGCAGGCCGGCCCGCACCATCGCCTCGATCGCGTCGTCGCCCACCACGGTCCCCCGCGCGGCCGCGAACGGGTGGGCCATCACCGGCACGCCCCCGGCCGCGCGCAGCATGGCCACCGCTGCCACGACGTCGGGGGCGTAGTGGCCGACGTAGAACCGGCTGTTGCCGTGCAGCACGTCGGCGAACGCCGCCTCCCGGTCGGGGTAGACCCCGGCGGCGACGAGCGCGTCGGCCAGGTGCGGGCGCCCCAGCGTGGCACCCGCCCCGGCCTGGGCGTGCACCTGCGCGACCGACACCGGCCAGCCCGCGTCGGCCAGCGCCTGCGCCATCTGCTCGATGCGGGTCACCCGGTGCCGCCGGGCCCGCCCGGTCTCGGCCAGCAGGGCGACGTCCTGCGGGTCGAACAGGTAGCCCAGCAGGTGCACGCTGACCCCCCGCCACCGGCAGGACAGCTCGATCCCGGGCACCACGGTGACGCCGTGCTCGCGACCGGCCCGGTCGGCCTCGTCCCAGCCGGTGGCCGCGTCGTGGTCGGTCAGCGCCACCACCCGCACACCCGCGGCCGCCGCGGCCGCGACCAGCTCCCCCGGGGTGTCGGTACCGTCGCTGTGGCGGCTGTGGGTGTGCAGGTCGATCACCACCGGCCCACCGTAGCCGCAGCACGCTGCGTTGCCGGAGCGGCCATACTGGGAGCTGCTTCCTGGCCGTCCAAGGAGAGGTGCCCGATGCGACCCGTCCCCGCCGCACCCCGCGGGCAGCGTTCCCGTCGCGGCCGAGACCGCCGGGCAGACCGCCCGCTGGTTGCTGCGGCGCTCGCGCTGCTGCTGGCCGCCTGCTCGGGGGCCGGGGAGACCGGCGCCGACCAGGCCCCCGGCGCGAGCAGCGCCCCCGCCGACGCGGCCACGACCGCACCGGTGACCGGCGACGCCGCTGACCGGACCGCCCCGGCCGACGGGGAGCAGGCCACCGCGGACCCGGAGGACCGGGTGGTGACCTCCCGGGACGGTGCCTTCGAGCTGGTGCGTCCCGCCGGGTGGAGCGACGTGTCGGAGGAGGTCCCCGAGGAGATCGAGCTGGCGATCCGCGAGGACGCCGGCAGCGGTGACTTCTTCGCCAACCTGGTGGTGG
This sequence comes from Ornithinicoccus halotolerans, assembly GCF_009602535.1. GTDB lineage: Bacteria > Actinomycetota > Actinomycetes > Actinomycetales > Dermatophilaceae > Ornithinicoccus > Ornithinicoccus halotolerans. Next base: position 1,433 of record NZ_WIQI01000107.1, read on the forward strand.
CCAGCGAGGAGCCGATCCCCGACCTGGAGCAGGCGGTGGAGGAGGCCGCCGCCGACGTCGCCGGTGAGGACGGCGAGCACGAGATGCTCGACCCGATCGAGGTCGACGGGGTGCCGGCCTACGGGTACCGGGTGCGGCGCAGCTCCGAGGGCAGCCAGATCGCCCAGGTGCAGCGCTGGCTGGAGCACGAGGACCGCACCTACGTGGTGACGTTCTCCACCGCGGCCGGGCAGGAGGAGCAGCAGGCCCCGGTGCTGGACCAGATCCTGCAGGGGTGGACCTGGACCGAGTAGCTGGGCCGAGTAGCCCGCCGCTACACGTAGCCGCCGCGGGCGCGGCGGCGGGCCCGCGTCGAGGCCAGGTCCAGCCCGAACCGGCGCCGCACCAGGAACCCGCCGATCGAGACGCCGGCGGCCAGCGCGAGACCGGTGGCCAGCGCCCGGGTCAGCTCCACCATGGCGGTGCCCACCAGCCCGGCGGAGTCCTCCATCATCAGGAACAGGAACCGGTAGACGGCCAGCCCGGGCAGCAGGCTGACGATGCCGGCGGTGGCGACCGGCAGCTCGGGCAGCCGCCAGCTGCGGTGGCCGACGTAGGCGGCGGCACCGACGGCGGTGGAGGCGAAGAAGGTGGCCGTCGGGGTACCGACCTGCAGCAGCAGCACCGCCTGGAACACCAACCAGGCCAGCGCCGACACCGCCAGCGCCACCATCGTGGTCCGCACCCCGGTGTAGGTGGAGATGCAGAAGCCGGCCGCCACCAGCATCGCCGAGATCGTGGTGAGCACCAGGTCGTCACCCACCCCGACGTAGGGCGAGACCTGCATCGGGATGCCCAGCCGGAACGCCAGCCCGAGCACCGCCGAGATCCCGGCCGCGATGCCCGCGGTCAGCATCAGCACCTCCAGCCCGCGCGCGCCAGCGGTGACGTAGTAGCCCTCCAGCGCGTCGTGCGCCGCGCCCATGACGGTCAGCCCCGCCAGCAGCAGGATGATGCCGGCGATGACCACCAGCGACGGCGACTCGACACCCGGCACCTCGATGCCCCGGTCCTCCAGGTAGTTCAGGGCCACCGCCACCGAGGTGGGGATGGCCGCCGCGACCGCCTGGTTGAAGAACGCCGCGACGCCGAACTGGGCCAGCCGGCGCTGCGCCCGGTCGACGACCGCGACGGCGATCGCGGCCACCAGCATCATGCCCGGCTGCGCACCGAACAGGCCGACGACGCCCGTCGCCAGCAGCGACACCCCGGCGGTGACCACCCACCGGCGGTAGGGGTGGGGCGCGGTGAGGATCCGTTCCAGCCGGGCCCGGGCGGCGTCGATGTCCAGCCCGTACCCGTACGGGTGCGCGGGGTCGGCGACCTGGTCCACCAGGGTCTGCAGCGCCTCCAGCCGGGTGTAGTCGGCCGAACGCACCTTCACCACCCGCATGACGCTCAGCGGGTCCTCGTCCACGCCGCGGTGGATGGAGACCGACACCGAGGTGAAGGTGATGTCGATGTGGGCCGAGTGCACCCCGTAGGCGTGGGTGAGCCGCAGCAGCGTGGCGACGACGTCGGAGGCGCTGGCCCCGGTCGACAGCATCGCCTCCCCGACCCGCAGCGCCAGGTCGATGACCGACCGAGCGTGCCGCTGGGAGACCTCGTCCCCGCCGGGGGCGCCGATCGTCACCGTGGGCGCACCCACCCCGCGCACCACCCAGTGCGCGCGGTCGCGCCACACCCGCCCGATGCGGGGCACCGCCTGCAGCTGGGCCGGCTTGACCCACGGGCCGGTCACCTCGGCGCCGGTCAGCAGCCGCCCGGTGTCCTCGTCCTGCTGGGTGTCCGGCCGTCCGGCCTGCTCCCCCGCGCCTGGGTTCACGCGCTCGCTCACGCACCCAGGGTAGGTCCCCCCGTCCCGCCCTCGGACGCCGCGGTCATCCGGCGTGCGAGCATGGACGGGTGAGCGAGAAGCAGACCCGGGCCGAGCACCGTAGCCGCCCCACCAGCGCCGCGTTCCGCCGCTTCGTCGCCAGCGGCTGGGCACCGCGCGACGAGACCCCGCCGGCGGCGGCGAAGGCGGCACCCTACGCCTCCCGCCGCCGCGAGCAGCTGTCGGCGGCCTTCCCCGGGGAGCGGCTGGTCGTCCCGGCCGGGGGGTTGAAGGTGCGCAGCAACGACACCGACTACGTCTTCCGCCCGCACAGCGCGTTCGCCCACCTGACCGGGCTGGGCGCGGACCGGGAGCCGGACGCGGTGCTGGTGCTGGAGCCCACCGACGGCGGTCACGAGGCCGTGCTGTACTTCCGTCCGTTGGCCGGGCGCGACACCGACGAGTTCTTCGCCGACTCCCGGGTCGGTGAGTTCTGGGTGGGTGCGCGGCCGACGCTGGCGTCGATGGCCGCCGAGCTGGCGCTGGCCACCCGTCCGCTGGAGGAGCTGGCGGACTCCCTCGCCAAGGACGCCGGCGGCGTCCGGCTGCGCGTGGTGCGCGACGCCGACGCCGAGGTAGCGGCCCTGGTGGACCGGGTGCGCCGGGAGTCCGGCGAGCAGCAGGCCACGGAGGCGGCGCAGGCGGCGGGCCAGCCGGCCGAGGAGGACGACCTCGCCCTGGCCCGGTTCCTGTCGACGATGCGCCTGGTCAAGGACGAGTGGGAGCTCGAGCAGATGGCGCAGGCGGTCGCCGCGACCGCCGAGGCCTTCGACGCCGTCGTCGCCGGGCTGCCCGAGGCGGTGCGCCGGGGTCGGGGCGAGCGCTGGGTCGAGGGCGTGTTCGGGCTGCACGCGCGGCACCGCGGCAACGGCGTGGGCTATGACTCGATCTGCGCGGCGGGCGACCACGCGACGACGCTGCACTGGATCCGCAACACCGGCGAGGTGCGCGAGGGCGAGCTGGTGCTGCTGGACGCCGGCGTGGAGGTGGACAGCCTCTACACCGCCGACGTCACCCGCACGCTGCCGGTCTCCGGCAGCTTCGACGACACCCAGCGGATGGTCTACGAGGCGGCGCTGGAGGCCCAGCAGGCCGGGCTGGAGGCGGTGCGCCCGGGCAACCGGTTCAGCGACGTGCACGCCGCCGCCATCCGGGTGATCGCCACCCGGCTGCACGAGTGGGGGCTGCTGCCCGACGGTGTCGACGTCGAGACCACGCTCGATGCCGAGAAGGGGCAGTACCACCGGCGCTGGATGGTGCACGGCACCAGCCACCACCTGGGACTGGACGTGCACGACTGCGCGCTGGCGCTGCGCGAGGACTACCTGGACGGCGAGCTGCGGCCCGGGATGGTGCTGACGGTCGAGCCGGGGCTGTACTTTAAGGCCGACGACCTGCTGGTGCCCGAGCGCTTCCGTGGCATCGGGGTGCGGATCGAGGACGACGTGGTCGTCACCGAGGACGGCTGCCGCAACCTGTCGGCGATGCTGCCGCGCCGCCCGGAGGACGTGGAGGCCTGGGTGCGGGCCGGCGGCCGGCGCGGGTAGCGGCAGCGCCGCTGTCAGCCGAGCGCGCGGCGGGCCAGCAGGTCGCGGGCGTGCTCGGCGTGCTTGTGCTCGGTCAGCACCTCGTAGCGGGTGGCGACCACCTGCGAGACCGAGGTGAAGTCCCGCCGGCCCTGCGTGGCCCAGTAGCCGATGAGCGCCCAGACCAGGGCGAACATGGCCCCGAACCCGACGCACCACAGCACCGTCATGAAGGCGTCGCCGCTCGGGGCGAACAGCGCGAAGATGAGCCCCACGAACAGTCCCAACCAGAGCCCGGTGAGGACGCCCCCGAGCGCGACCCGGGCGGGGGTGAGCCGGCCGGTCACCCGCTCCACCTGCCGCAGGTCCGTCCCGACGATCATGCACTCCTCGACGGGGAAGTCGTTGTCGGAGAGGTAGTCGACCGCCGCCTGGGCCTCCTCGTAGCGGTCGAACCCCCCGAGCGACATCGGGAACTCCAGCTGCAGACCGGAGACCCGGACCGGGCGCCCGAAGGAACTGTGCGTGCTCACCGACCCATTGTCGCATCGTGACCCCGGCTCGCCACCGCGGCCGGGCGGGCCGCCGGTGGCTATCCTGCACCGGTGACCACCGCCCGCTTGTTCGTCGCCCGGCTGCGCGACCTCGGCGTGTTCGACCCCCACGGCGACGAGGTGGGCCGGGTTCGCGACGTCGTGGTGACCCTCCGGGCCGGCCGGGGACGGGCGCCCCGGGCGATCGGGCTGGTGGTCGAGGTGCCGGGCCGTCGGCGGGTGTTCGTGCCGATGACCCGGGTCACCAGCATCGACGCCGGCCAGGTGATCTCGACCGGGCTGGTGAACCTCCGGCGGTTCGAGCAGCGCCCCGGGGAGACCCTGGTCGTCGCCGAGCTGTTCGACCGCCCGGTGACGGTGCGCACCGAGGACGGCCCCGTACCGGCGGTCGTGGAGGACCTGGGCCTGGAGCTGCAGCCCAACCGGGACTGGCGCATCACCAGGGTGTTCTGCCGCAAGGGCCCGCCGCAGCAGGGCTCCCGGCTGCGGCTGCGCCGCCGCCGCGGCGAGACCCTGCTGGTGCCGTTCGCCGAGGTCGAGGGGCTGATCCGCCCGGTCGGCCCGCAGGGCGCCGACATGCTGCTGGAGGGCTACGAGGACCGCAAGCCCGCCGACCTGGCCGAGGCCGTCCGGGAGCTCTCCCCGCGGCGGCGGGCCGAGGTGGCCGACGCGCTGGACGACGAGACCCTCGCCGACGTGCTAGAGGAGCTGCCCGACGACGACCGGCTGGAGATCGTCACCCACCTTAGCCCGGAGCGGGCCGCCGACGTGCTGGAGGCGATGGAGCCTGACGACGCCACCGACCTGCTCTCGACGCTGCCGGCGGAGGCTGCCGAGCGGCTGCTGCAGCTGATGGAGCCCGGCGAGGCGGCGCCGCTCCGGCGGCTGATGGCCTACGAGGAGGACACCGCCGGCGGCATGATGACCACCGACCCGGTGATCCTGTCCCCCGAGGCCAGCATCGCCGAGGCGCTGGCAGTGGTGCGCCAGGAGGAGCTCTCGCCGGCTCTGGCCTCCCTGGTCTACGTCGTCCGCCCGCCGCTGGAGACCCCCACCGGGCGGCTCCTCGGGGTCGTGCACATCCAGGCGCTGCTGCGTGAGGCCCCGCACCAGCCGGTGGCCAGCGTGCTGGACCGGGACGTGGAGCCGGTCGGCACCGACGCCCCGCTCGGCCAGGTGACCCGGCTGATGGCCACCTACAACATGGTGGCGCTCCCGGTGACCGACCACGACGGCCGGCTGCTGGGCGCGGTGACCGTCGACGACGTCCTCGACCACATCCTGCCGGAGGACTGGCGGGAGGAGCGGCACGAGTCCACGGAGGTGAGCCATGTCGACTGAGCCGCCCGGGCCGGGACCACGCCGGCACCGCCTCGCCGAGCGGGCAGTGGACCGGGTGACCCGCGTCTCCCGCGACGAGGAGCGGCTGGACCAGCCACTGGCCACCCGCCGCCCGCTGCTGTGGCGTCCCCGCCCGGACCCGGACACGTTCGGCCGGTTCGCCGAGGCGTTCGCCCGGTTCATGGGCACCGCCCGGTTCCTGGCGTACATGACGGCGTTCGTGGCGATCTGGATCCTGTGGAACGTCGTGCTGCCGGAGCCGCTGCGGTTCGACCCCTACGCCTTCATCTTCCTCACCCTGATGCTGAGCCTGCAGGCCTCCTACGCCGCGCCGCTGATCCTGCTCGCGCAGAACCGGCAGACCGACCGCGACAAGGTGATGATCGAGCAGGACCGCACCCGGGACGAGCGGGCGCTCGCCGACACCGAGTTCCTGACCCGGGAGGTGGCGGCGCTGCGGATCGCGCTGCGCGACGCTGCGACCCGCGACTTCGTCCGCTCCGAGCTGCGCGGCCTGCTGGACGAGATGGAGGAGCGGGGGCTGCGGGTGGTGGAGGCCGAGGCCGAGGAGTCCCGGGAGCGGCCCGGCCCCGGCCGGGGCACGACCCCCTCCGGGGACGGAGGCCGGCCCGACGGCACCTAGCATGGAGGGTATGTCCGCCCCCACCGAGGACGCCGTCCACGCTGCCCTGGCCACCGTCGACGACCCCGAGATCCGCAAGCCCATCACCGAGCTCGGCATGGTGGAGTCCGTCGACATCGCCCCGCCGGGGCGCGTCGGCGTCACCGTGCTGCTGACCGTCCCGGGGTGCCCGATGAAGGACACCATCACCAAGGACGTCACCGCCGCGGTGCAGCAGGTGGCGGGCGTCACCGACGTGCAGGTCCGGCTCGGGGTGATGAGCGATGACCAGCGCGCCGGGCTGCGCCAGCAGCTGCGCGGCGGCCAGACCGAGAAGGAGATCCCGTTCGCCCGGCCCGACACGCTGACCCGGGTGTACGCCGTCGCCTCCGGCAAGGGGGGCGTCGGCAAGTCCTCGGTGACGGTCAACCTGGCCGCCGCGATGGCCGCCGAGGGGCTGCGGGTCGGCGTGGTCGACTCCGACATCTACGGCTTCTCGGTGCCCCGCATGCTCGGGGTGGAGCAGCAGCCGACCCAGGTCGACGACATGATCCTGCCGCCCATCGCGCACGGCGTGAAGGTGATCTCGATCGGCATGTTCGTGCCGGGCAACCAGCCGGTGGTCTGGCGCGGCCCGATGCTGCACCGCGCGATGCAGCAGTTCCTCAGCGACGTGTTCTGGGGCGACCTGGACGTGCTGCTGCTGGACCTGCCGCCCGGGACCGGCGACATCGCCATCACCGTCGCCCAGCTGCTGCCGAACTCCGAGCTGCTGGTCGTGACCACCCCGCAGCAGGCGGCCGCCGAGGTCGCCGAGCGTGCCGGGTCCGTCGCGCTGCAGACCCACCAGCGGCTGGTCGGGGTGGTGGAGAACATGTCCTGGCTGGAGCTGCCGGACGGCACCCGGCAGGAGATCTTCGGCTCCGGCGGCGGCCAGGTCGTGGCCGACTCGCTGGCGCGCTCCATCGGGGCGGAGGTGCCGCTGCTGGGGCAGATCCCGCTCGACACCGCGGTCCGGGAGGGCGGTGACCGGGGCGTGCCGGTCGTGCTGCAGGAGCCGGACTCGCCGGCCGCCAGCGCGCTGCGCGCGGTGGCCCGCCAGCTGGCCCGGCGCGGGCGCGGCCTGGCCGGGCGCAAGCTAAACATCACCCCCGCCGCCCGCTGAGCACCGCGGACTCCACTCACCGGGGTGCCGCCGTGGCCGGCCGCTCAGGTGGCGTCGGTGTCGAACGGCGTCGGCCGGTCGGGGTCGTGCATCCCGGCCCGCCGACCGCGCGCGCGGAGGTGTGCCTGGACCACAGTCAGGTCGACATCGTGGATGCGGAAGGTGAGTCGATGC
>NZ_WIQI01000108.1 GCF_009602535.1 Ornithinicoccus halotolerans
CCGCGGCGCAGTTGGCACGAGCCGCCGCGCTGCTGGCGCGGCACGGCTACGAGCCGCGGGAGCCCGAGGACCGGGCCGCGCCCGCCGGGGACCCCGACCGCGCTACCCGGCTGGAGCTGGGCAACTGCCCGTTCGACCGGCTGGCGCGCGAGCACACCGCCCTGGTCTGCGGGGCCAACGTGGCCCTGGTCGGCGGGACGCTGGAGGCGCTGCCGTGCCCCGACCTGGTCGCGCGGCTGGACCCGGGGGCGGGCCGGTGCTGCGTCACCGTCGGCGCGCGGGAGTGACTGCGCTACCCTGACCTCATGCGCTGCCAGCAGCTCCTCCTTAGGCAGCCGCGCTGAGCGGTCGGGCGACCCCGACGGGCCAGCGCGGCAGACCCCTCCTGCGTGAGGGGCTTTTTTGTGCCGCCGGGCCACCTGGGGCGCGAGGCGGGCCGGCACCGGGACGAGCAGCCACGAGGACGACGAGGACGAAGAGGCGATGAACGACACGACCATCCCGCCGCACCGCTACACCGCGGAGCTGGCCAGCCGGATCGAGGCGCACTGGCAGGAGCGCTGGGAGCAGGAGGGCACCTTCCGCTCGGTGAACCCGGCCGGTCCGTTCGCCGAGCCGGACCACCCCCGGCTGCGGGGTGGTGACGGGGACGACGACCACCTGTTCGTCATGGACATGTTCCCCTACCCCTCCGGGACGGGGCTGCACGTCGGCCACCCACTGGGGTTCATCGCCACCGACACCTACTGCCGGTTCCAGCGCACGACCGGGCGCAACGTGCTGCACACGATGGGCTTCGACGCCTTCGGGCTGCCGGCCGAGCAGTACGCCGTGCAGACCGGGCAGCACCCCCGCACCACGACCGAGCGCAACATGGAGGTCTACCGCGCGCAGCTGCGCCGGCTGGGCATGGGCCACGAGCTGCGCCGCTCCTTCGCCACCATCGACCCGGACTACTACCGCTGGACGCAGTGGATCTTCCTGCAGATCTACGACTCCTGGTACGACGAGGACGCCCCCTCGCGCAGCGCCGCCGGCGGCGCCGGGCGCGCCCGGCCGATCAGCGAGCTGGTGGCGGAGTTCGCCGCCGGGAGCCGGCCGCTACCGGGGGAGCACGCCGGCCGGGCGTGGGCGGACCTGACGCGGGTGGAGCAGGCCGACGTGCTGGACCGGTACCGGCTGGCCTACCTGTCCGCAGCCCCGGTGAACTGGTGCCCGGGCCTGGGCACCGTGCTCTCCAACGAGGAGGTCACCAGCGAGGGCCGCTCCGAGCGGGGCAACTTCCCGGTCTTCCGCCGCAACCTGTCGCAGTGGATGATGCGCATCACCGCCTACGCCGACCGGCTGGTGGACGACCTGGACCGGCTGGACTGGCCGACCAAGGTGACGACGATGCAGCGCAACTGGATCGGCCGCTCCACCGGCGCGACGGTCCGGTTCCCGGTGCCCCGCGCGGACTCCTCGGAGGCTGCCGGTAGCGGCGGGGAGGCCGCCATCGAGGTGTTCACCACCCGCCCGGACACCCTGTTCGGCGCCACCTTCATGGTGCTGGCCCCCGAGCACCCGCTGGTCGAGGAGATCGTGCCGGCCGCCTGGCCGGAGGGCACCAGGGAGGCCTGGACCGGCGGGGCGGCCACGCCGGCGGAGGCGGTGGCCGGCTACCAGCGGGAGGCCTCCACCAAGAGCGACGTGGAGCGGCAGGCCGACGCCCGCACCAAGACCGGGGTGTTCACCGGCGCCTTCGCCACCAACCCGGCGACCGGGCAGCAGGTGCCGGTGTTCGTGGCCGACTACGTGCTGATGGGCTACGGGACCGGCGCGATCATGGCCGTCCCCGGGCAGGACCAGCGCGACTGGGACTACGCCACGGCGTTCGACCTGCCGATCGTGCGCACCGTGCAGCCACCGGCCGACCACCCCGAGGACGAGGCGTTCACCGGCGAGGGCCCGGCGATCAACTCCAGCAACGAGGAGATCAGCCTGGACGGGCTGGGGGTCGACGACGCCAAGGCCCGGATCATCGGGTGGCTGCAGGATCGGGGGCTGGGCCGGGAGACCGTCACCTACCGGCTGCGGGACTGGCTGTTCAGCCGGCAGCGGTACTGGGGCGAGCCGTTCCCGATCGTGTGGGACGAGGACGGCGTCGCGCACCCGGTCCCCGAGGACCAGCTGCCGGTCGAGCTGCCGGACGTGCCGGACTACAGCCCGCGCACCTACGACCCGCAGGACGCCGGCTCCGCGCCGGAGGCGCCGCTGGCGCGGGCGAACGACTGGGTGGAGGTGGAGCTGGACCTGGGCGACGGCCCGCGCAGGTACCGCCGGGAGACCAACACCATGCCCAACTGGGCCGGCTCCTGCTGGTACCACCTGCGCTACCTGGACCCGGCCAACGACCAGGCGCTGGTCGACCCCGAGGTGGAGCGCTACTGGATCGGCCCGCGGCAGCAGCCGGTGGCCGGTGCGCCCGAGGGGGCGGTCGACCCCGGCGGCGTGGACCTGTACATCGGCGGTGTGGAGCACGCGGTGCTGCACCTGCTGTACGCCCGGTTCTGGCACAAGGTGCTGTTCGACCTGGGGCACGTCTCCAGCGAGGAGCCGTTCCGCCGGCTGATCAACCAGGGCATGATCGAGGCCTACGTCTACCGGGACGCCCGCGGCTTCCCGGTGCCGGCCGCCGAGGTGGAGGAGCACACCGACCCGGCGGGCGGCCCGTCCACGTTCACCTGGCAGGGCGAGCCGGTCACCCAGGAGCAGGGCAAGATCGGCAAGTCGCTGAAGAACGTAGTGACCCCCGACGAGATCTGCGCCGACTACGGCGCCGACACGTTCCGGGTCTACGAGATGTCGATGGGTCCGCTGGAGCAGTACCGGCCGTGGGAGACCCGCGCGGTCGTGGGCTCCTACCGGTTCCTGCAGCGGCTGTGGCGCAACGTCGTCGACGAGGAGACCGGCGAGCTGGTCGTCACCGAGGAGCCGATGGACGAGGTGACCGAGCGGCTGGTGCACCGGACGGTCGAGGGGGTGCGCCACGACTACGAGGGGCTGCGGGTCAACACCGCGGTCGCCAAGATGATCGAGCTGAACAACCACCTGACCAAGCTGGACGCGGTGCCCCGCGCCGCCGTCGAGCCGCTGGTGCAGATGGTCGCGCCGGTGGCACCGCACCTGGGCGAGGAGCTGTGGTCCCGGCTGGGCCACGAGCGCTCGCTGGCCTACGAGCCGTTCCCGGCTGCCGACCCGGCGCTGCTGGTCGACGAGACCGTCACCTGCGTCATCCAGGTGCGGGGCAAGGTCCGGGACCGGATCGAGGTGCCGGCCGACATCACCGAGGACGAGCTGCGCGAGCGGGCGCTGGCCACCGAGCGGATCACCGAGCTGCTGGGCGGCGTCGAGCCGCGCAAGGTGATCGTGCGGGCGCCCAAGCTGGTCAACGTCGTTCCCGGGTGACCGGCCGGCCGTGACCGTCCGGGTGCTGACCGACTCCACCGCCTGCCTGCCCGTCGAGGTAGCGGCGCGGGCGGGCGTGTCGGTGCTGCCGCTGCACGTGGTGGTGGGCCGGCGCACCCTCGCCGAGGGCGTCGACGTCACCAGCGACGAGGTCGCCGAGCTGCTCCGCGCCGGCAACGAGCCGGTGAGCACCTCCTCCCCGGCCCCGGGGGAGCTGGTGGAGCGCTACCGGGAGCTGGCCGCCGAGCCGGGGTGCACCGGCATCGTGTCGGTGCACCTGTCCGGCCGGGTCTCCGGCACCGTCGAGACCGCCCGGCTGGCGGCCCGCGCGGTCCGGGACGAGGTCACCGTCGAGGTGGTGGACAGCCGGGTGCTGGGGATGGCCATGGGGTTCGCCGCGTGCACCGCGGCCGAGGTCGCCGATCGCGGCGGTTCCCTCGACGAGGTCGCCCACGCCGCCCGGGACCGGGCGGCGGCGTCGCACACCTTCTTCGTGGTGGACACCCTGGAGTACCTGCGCCGGGGCGGCCGGGTCGGCGCGGCGCGGTCGCTGCTGGCCTCCGCGCTGGCGATCAAGCCGCTCCTGACGCTGGCCGACGGGCAGGTGGAGCCGCTGGAGCGGGTCCGCACCCGCAGCCGCGCGGTCGCCCGGCTGGAGGAGCACTGCTCCCGCGTGGTGGCCGAGGCCAGCGGGCAGGGCCGGTCGGTCGAGCTGGCGGTGCACCACCTCGCCGCGGCCGACCGGGCCGAGCGGCTGCGGGGGCAGCTGGCCGCCGCCCACCCCGAGGCGGCCACCATGGTGGTCCAGCTGGGGGCGGTCACCGCCGTGCACACCGGCCCCGGGACCCTCGCCGTGACGGTCTCCCCGCGCGGCTGACCCCCGGCGCCGGTGCTCCGGGCCGCGGGTCTGCCCCATGCCCGCGGCTCGGGTAGCGGCGTGCCCACCGTGGCTCGCCGGCTTTCCCGGCGCCACGAAGCCGCCGCGCGGGTCCACCTCGAAGCGCCAGTCCTCGCCGTACGTGGTGAGCCACGCGTCCGCCGCCTGCTGCAGCCGGGCCCGGTCGGTGACCTGCTCGGCCGTGCCCTCGACCACCACGTCGGTGCCGTCCTGCCAGGCGTTGCTCCCCGTCGTCACCGCCACCTGCCGGTTGTGGCCCAGGTTGCGCGCCTTCTGCTCCGTGGGGCCGGTGCAGAACCGGGGCCAGGCCCCGGTCCCGGCCAGCCGCGGCTCTCGTGCGCTTCCGCGGGAAGCGTTCCCGCGGACATCCGCTCTTCACGCGGAGCGCTCAGCGACCAGTGAGCCCGGTGACCTCCCCGGCCGGCGTGGCGGTGGCGGTGACCGCACGCTCCAGCGCCGCCAGCGCGACCGCCACGTCCTCCTCGTCGGTGGACCAGTTGCTGACCGAGATCCGCAGCACCGACCGGCCGTGCCAGTGCGACCCGGTCATCCACACGGTGCCCTCCTCCAGCAACCGCCGGGCGACCTCCTCGGTCCGGGCGTCGTCGCCGATGGCCAGGCTGACCTGTGTGAAGACCACCTCGTTGAGGACCTGGACGTCCGGGATCGCGGCGGCACCCTCGGCGAGGGCGCGGGCGTGGCGGCAGAGCCGGTCCACCAGCTCGGTCAGCCCCGTCCGGCCGAGCGACCGCAGCGCCGCCCACACCGGCACCGCCCGGCCCCGCCGGGACAGCTCGGGCACCCGCTCGTAGGACTCCAGCACCGTCGGGTCGGTGATGAGGTAGTCGCCGTGCATGCCCATCGCGGCCTTCATCGCGGTGGGGTCGCGCACCACGCAGACGCCGCTGTCGTAGCCGACGTTGAGCGTCTTGTGCGCGTCGGTCGCCCACGAGTCCGCCTGCGGCAGGCCGGCGACCAGGTGCCGGCGTCCGGGCGAGGCGGCCGCCCACAGCCCGAACGCGCCGTCGACGTGCACCCAGGCACCGGCCTGGTGTGCCCGCTCGATGATCGGCTCCAGCGGGTCGCAGTCGCCGGAGTGGATGTTGCCCGCTTGCAGGCACACGATGGTGGGCCGGTCCTCCCCCTCGGCGAGCCGCTGGGCCAGCACGTCCGCACGCATCCGCCCCTGGTCGTCGGCCGGTACCGTCTCGGGCCGGCCCAGCCCCAGGTAGCGCAGCGCGAGGTCGACCGTGTCGTGGCGCTCCTCGCCGACCAGCACCCGCACCGGCGGTGCACCGTTGAGGCCGCGCTCCCCGACGTCCCATCCGGTGGCCGCCAGCACCGCGTGCCGTCCGGCGGCGAGGCCGGTGAAGTTCGCCATGGTGGCGCCGGTGCAGAAGCCGACCGCCGAGCCGTCCGGCAGCCCCAGCACGTCCAGCAGCCACTGCGCCGCGATCTGCTCCAGTGCCGCGTGCGTCGGGCTGACGGCCTTGATGGCGGCGTTCTGGTCCCAGGTCGACACCAGCCAGTCCGCCGCCAGCGGTGCGGGCATCACGCCGCCGATCACGAACCCGAAGAACCGTCCGGACGGGGAGCCCACGACGCCGGGCCCCGCCGAGCCGCCGAGCAGGTCGATGACCGCCACGGGGTCGGTCGGGTCCTCCGGCAGCGTGGTCCCGAACGCCGCCAGCATGTCCTCGACGCTGGCCTCGGCCGGCACCCGCCGCGACGGCATGCCGTCCAGGTGCGCCTGCGCGTAGTGCGCGGCGCGGCGCAACGGCTCGGCGTAGCTGTCTCCGGAAGCGGACACCGTCGGCCACCTCCCTCTCCCTCGGCTCCCGGTATAGCGCTCCCGGGCTGTCACGGGCAACCGGTTCGCCCGCCGCCGGTCCCCACCGGTGGCCGGTGCCGGGCGCGGTCCACAGGGCGGTAGCGGCCACGCTCGCCGCTCCTGCGGCCGGCCTAGCGTGCCGGTCCATGCGGTCCGAGCAGGAGCCCGGTCAGGATGGGGGCCGGCCCACGATCGGGCCGCCCGGCCGGCACCGGGCGGGGCGGAGACCGGCAGCCCCGGTCCGCCCGGTGCCTCGCCTGCTGGAGCTGCCGGTGGCGCTGCGGGCGGCCGATCTGGGGGTCCGGCCGGCTGCCGTGGTCGGGATGGTGCTGGTCCTGCTGCTGGTCGCGGCCGTGGTCGGGGTGCGCGTCTGGTGGGCCCAGCGTGCCGCCGCCCCGGAGCCGGTGCCGGTTGTGGCCACCAGCCAGGTTGAGCCCGCGGACCGCGGGGAGGGCGGTGACCAAGGCGATTCGGTCCCCGTCACCGAGGAGCCGGCTGCAGCGTCGGCCACCGGCGCGGCCAGTGCGCCGCCGGTGCCGCTGGTGCTCCACGTGGCCGGCGAGGTGGCCCGGCCGGGGCTGGTGCGGCTGCCGCCGGGCTCCCGGGTCGAGGACGCCCTCGCCGCCGCCGGTGGAGCCACCGGCCGGGCGGACACCGGCCGCATCAACCTGGCGCGGGAGGTCACCGACGGCGAGTTCGTGTGGGTGCCGGGGGCGGAGGAGGAGCCACCCGCACTGGTCGGCCCCGCCGGGGGAGGTAGCGGGGCAGGTGACCCTGGGAGCGCGGGCGGGGCCGGCGGGGACGCGCAGCCGCTGCAGGTCGACCCGAACACGGCCGACCGGGCCGCGCTGGAGGAGCTGCCGGGGGTTGGCCCGGTCACCGCGGAGCGGATCGTGGCCTGGCGGGAGGAGCACGGCCGGTTCAGCAGTGCCGAGGAGCTGCTCGAGGTCAGCGGGATCGGGGAGCGCACCCTCGAGCAGCTGCGCCCCCACCTGACCTGGTGACAGCCGTGCCGGCCTCGCCGGAGGAGGCGCGCCCCCGGGGGCTGGACCTGCGGCTGCTGCTGCCCGCCCTGGTCGCCTGGGCGGTGCTGGCCACGCTGGTCCCTCGCGACCCCGTCGAGCTGGCGGTCGTGGCGACCGCTGCTGGCCTGCTGGGGCTGGTCGTGCTGCTCCGGGTCCGGCACCGGCCCGTGCCGGGGCGCGGCCGCTACGACGGCCCGGACCGGCGTGATCGGCCGGTGGTCACCGACCACCGGCCGGTGGCCGCGCTGTGCCTGCTGACCACCGCGCTGGTGCTCGGGTGCGGGGCCGCCGACCACGCCGTGTCGCGGGCCGGCACGGTGACCGAGCTGGCCGCCGAGCGCGCCGTGGTCACCGCTGAGGCGACCGCCCTCACCGAGCCGCGCCTGGTGTCGCGCGGTGACGAGAGACCCGACCTGGTGGTGCTGCAGGCACGGCTGCAGCGGGTCGAGGGCCGGGGGACGAGCCAGCAGGTGGCGGCCCCGGTCGTGGTGTTCGCCGACGAGGCCTGGCGGCAGGTGCCCTGGCGCGCCCGGGTGCGGTTCGTCGGGCGGCTCTCTCCGCCGGACCCGGGCACGGAGGTGGTCGCCGCGGTGGCGCCGGTGGGAGGGGTGGAGCTGGTCGCCGAGCCCGGCCCCGTGCTGCGCGCCGCCGACGTGGCGCGGGAGCGGCTGCGGGCGGCGATGGCCCCGCTGCCCCCGGACGCCCGCGGGCTCATCCCGGGGCTGGTCATCGGCGACACCTCGCTGACGCCGCCGGAGCTGTCCGAAGCGATGCTCACCACCGGCATGTCTCACCTCAGCGCCGTCAGCGGGTCCAACGTCGCGATCGTGCTCGGGGCGGTCGTCCTGCTGTGCGGGGCGCTCGGGGTCGGGGTGCGGTGGCGACCGCCGCTGGCGGTGCTCGCGCTGGCCGGGTTCGTGCTGCTGTGCCGGCCGGAGCCCAGCGTGCTGCGGGCCGGTGCGATGGGGCTGGTGGGCCTGCTGGCGCTGACCACCTCCCGGCGCCGGGCGAGCCTGCCGGCCCTGGGCGTGGCCGTGGTCGTGCTGCTGTGCTGGGACCCGTGGCTGGCGCGCTCCTACGGGTTCGCGCTGTCGACGCTGGCCACGCTCGGCCTGGTGGTCTTCGCCCGGCCGTGGGGCGACGCGATGGGGCGCCGGCTGCCGCGGCCGGTGCGCCGGCTCGGCGACCCTTGGACGCGCAGCTGGTGATCAGCGTGGTGGCCCCCGTCCTGGTCATGCTGCACCTTGGCGGTCTGCAGAGCTCGGGCGGCGTGGTCCTGTGGGCGCTGATGCCCTCGATCGCC
>NZ_WIQI01000109.1 GCF_009602535.1 Ornithinicoccus halotolerans
CGTCTGCGGCCACTGTCTGGACGCCGTCCAGGCGTCCGTGCGCCAGCTCCCCGGCGTCCGCTCGGTCGCCGAGGCCTGGTGGCGTGGCACCGCCGAGGTCGCGGGCCGCTACCAGAAGGCGCTCACGGCCGCGGTGGCGGCGGGCGAGCGCGACGCCCACGACCTCCCGGACCGGTACCTGTCGCTGGACTCGGCCGGGACGCCGGCGCTGAGCAGCGTCGACTTCTTCGAGGAGCAGGTGGGCCGGGCCGCTGAGCTCGGCTTCACCGACGTGATCGTGCACTGGCCCCGGCCGGAGGACCCCTACCGCGCGTCGGAGGCCGTGCTGGCGGAGGTGGCGTCCCGGTGCCTGACCGGCCGGGCTACCGTGGACCCGTGAGCCCCGACGAGCCGCGCCGCTCGCGCCCGGCAGGGCGGCCGCCGCGCCGCCCCCTGATGGCGCCGTTCCTGGTCACCGGGACGCTGCTCGGCGCGCTGCTCGGGATGATCCTGTCGGTGTCCCGGCCGCCGGTGCCGGGGTCGGGCATGGCCCAGGAGCTGATCGTGCTGGCCCTCGTCGGCGGCATCCTGGGGCTGCTGGTGGGCTCGGTGGCGTTCCTCGTCGTCGAGCGCCGCCGCCGCTGACCGGCACACCGCCGGGCGGCCACGCGACCCTCAGCCGGCCGCGCGCTCTCAGTCGCCCCGCGGCAGGTCGGTCTTGAACCGGATCATGTTGCCCGCCGGGTCCCGGACGGCGCAGTCGCGCACCCCGTAGAACTGGTCCATCGGCTCCTGCACGACCTCCGCGCCACGGGCGCGCACCTGCTCGAACACGGCGTCGACGTCCTCGCAGGCGAAGATCAGCGGGGTGAGCACGCCCTTGGCGAGCATGTCCGCCATCGCGTCCCGGTCGGCCTGGCTCATCCCGGGGTAGCCCGCGACGGACTGGATGGTGATCTGCACCCCGGGCATGGTCGGGCAGGCCAGGCTCAGCCAGCGGAAGTCGCCCTGGGAGACGTCCTGCTGCACCTCCAAACCGAGGGTGTCACGGTAGAAGGCCAGCGCCGTGTCGTGGTCGTCGACGACGACGAAGCAGTTGGCCAGGGTCATCGTCGC
Organism: Ornithinicoccus halotolerans; assembly: GCF_009602535.1. Taxonomy (GTDB): domain Bacteria; phylum Actinomycetota; class Actinomycetes; order Actinomycetales; family Dermatophilaceae; genus Ornithinicoccus; species Ornithinicoccus halotolerans. The sequence goes on from NZ_WIQI01000109.1 coordinate 1,096, forward strand.
GGTCGGTGTCGAGGTAGTCGTGCTCATGACCGGAACGCTACGGCCCGGCAGGCGCCGGCTGCTTCTCCGATCCTGACCGGTTCGGTGCCGGCCCGCGCACGGGGCGGGTGCCCTGCGCGGCCACGCACGGCGGCACCCCGGCCAGCTGCTGGTGGGCGGCCGCGTCGGCCCGGTAGCGGCTCGGAGCCACCCCGAGCAGCTCGGTGAAGCGGGCGCTGAACGACCCCAGCGAGGTGGCGCCGACCGCGTGGCAGGCCTCGGTCACCGACAGCCGGCCCGTGCGCAGCAGCGCCGCGGCCCGCTCCACCCGCCGGGTCATCAGGTAGGCGTAGGGCGTCTCCCCGTAGGCCGCCCGGAAGGAGCGCTGGAAGTGCCCGGGCGACATGTGCGCCTGCGCCGCCAGCCGCGGCACGTCCAGCGGCCGGGCGTACTCGCGGTCCATCAGGTCGCGCACCCGGCGCAGCCGGACCAGGTCCCGCCTGTCCATGCGGGCCAGCCTGCCACGGCTCCGGCGGGGACGGGAACGGCGCTGTGGGACACTGGCTGTGTGGCACGCGCGGACGGACGGCTCAACCACGACCTTCTGCCCGGCGAGAAGGTCCCCCAGGACGCCTGCGGGGTGTTCGGCGTCTGGGCCCCCGGCGAGGAGGTCGCCAAGCTCACCTACTACGGCCTCTACGCCCTGCAGCACCGCGGGCAGGAGGCCGCCGGCATCGCCGCCAGCGACGGCCGCTCGCTGCTGGTCTACAAGGACGTCGGCCTGGTCTCCCAGGTCTTCGACGAGTCCAGCCTCGCCTCGCTGCGGGGGCACCTGGCCGTCGGGCACTGCCGCTACTCGACGACCGGCAGCAGCGTCTGGGAGAACGCCCAGCCCACCCTCGGCGGCACCACCGGCGGCACCGTGGCGCTGGCGCACAACGGCAACCTGATCAACACCGCCGACCTGCGCGACCGGCTGGCCGAGCGCTACGGCGGCGACCTGCGGCGTGCCCCGGGGGAGGTGGGCCGTGGCAACACCACCGACACCGCCCTGGTCACCGGCCTGCTCACCGCCGACCCGGACCGCTCGCTGCAGCAGGCGGCGCTCGAGGTGCTGCCGCTGCTCCGCGGGGCGTTCTCGCTGGTGTTCTGCGACGAGGGCACGCTGTATGCGGCCCGCGACCCGCAGGGGGTCCGTCCCCTGGTGCTGGGTCGGCTGGAGCGTGGCTGGGTGGTCGCCTCCGAGACCGCCGGGCTGGACATCGTGGGCGCCAGCATGGTGCGCGAGGTGGAGCCGGGTGAGCTGATCGCCGTCGACGAGAACGGGCTGCGGTCGGAGCGGTTCGCCGAGCCCGACCGCAAGGGCTGCGTGTTCGAGTACGTCTACCTGGCGCGCCCCGACACGCTGCTCAACGGCACCGAGGTCTACGCCGCGCGGGTGGAGATGGGCCGGCAGCTGGCGCGGGAGCACCCGGTCGAGGCCGACATGGTGATGCCGACGCCGGAGTCCGGCACCCCGGCGGCGATCGGATACGCCGAGCAGTCGGGCATCCCGTACGGGCAGGGGCTGGTCAAGAACGCCTACGTGGGCCGCACCTTCATCGCCCCGAGCCAGACCATCCGGCAGCTGGGGATCCGGCTCAAGCTGAACCCGCTGCGTGAGGTGATCCGGGGCAAGCGGCTGGTCGTCGTCGACGACTCGATCGTGCGGGGCAACACCCAGCGCGCGCTGGTGCGGATGCTGCGCGAGGCCGGCGCGGCCGAGGTGCACGTGCGGATCTCCTCGCCGCCGGTGCGCTGGCCCTGCTTCTACGGGATCGACTTCGCCACCCGCGCCGAGCTGATCGCCACCGGCCTGGAGCAGTCCGACATCTGCACCTCGCTCGGTGCGGACTCGCTGGGCTACATCAGCCACGACGGGATGGTGGCCGCGACCGGCGAGCCGCGGGAGCGGCTGTGCACCGCCTGCTTCTCCGGGGAGTACCCGATCCCGCTGCCGGAGGAGGACCGGCTGGGCAAGGACGTGCTGGAGCTGGAGTTCCCCGCCGCCACGCCGGCGGCCCCGGGCGCGGACGAGGTCGGCACCCTGGACATGGAGGGCGTCCGGGTGGGTGCCTCCGGTGGCGGTGCCGAGGACGCCGTGCGCCGGCCCTGACCCGCGCCGAAGGAGCCGATCGAGTGACCGAGCAGCCGATCACCTACGCCGCCGCGGGCGTCGACGTCGAGGCCGGGGACCGCGCGGTCGAGCTGATGAAGGCGGCGGTCGCCCGCGCCCAGCGGCCGGAGGTGGTCGGCGGGCTGGGCGGTTTCGCCGGCATGTTCGACGCCTCGGCGCTGCGGGGGATGACCCGGCCGGTGCTGGCGACGAGCACCGACGGCGTCGGCACGAAGGTGGCGGTCGCCCAGGCGATGGACGTGCACGACACCATCGGGATCGACCTGGTCGGCATGGTCGTCGACGACATCGTCGTCTGCGGGGCCGAGCCGCTGTTCATGACCGACTACATCGCCTGCGGCCGGGTCGTCCCGGAGCGGATCGCCGCCGTCGTCGAGGGCATCGCCCGCGGCTGCGAGCTGGCAGGCGTGGCGCTCGTCGGCGGGGAGACCGCCGAGCACCCCGGTCTGCTGGCGCCGGGGGAGTACGACGTGGCCGGCGCGGCGACCGGCGTGGTCGAGCACGACCGGGTGCTGGGCCCGCACCGGGTCCGGCCGGGTGACGCCGTGCTGGCGTTGGCGTCCTCCGGGCTGCACTCCAACGGCTACTCGCTGGTGCGGCGGGTCGTGGCCGCGGCCGGCTGGGACTGGGACCGGCACGTCCCCGACCTGGGGCGCACCATCGGTGAGGAGGCCCTCGAACCGACCCGGATCTACAGCCGGCTGCTGCTCGAGCTGCTGGACACCGTCCAGGTGCACGCCCTGTCCCACGTCACCGGCGGCGGGCTCGCGGCGAACCTGGCCCGGGTGCTGCCCGCCGGCACGCTGGCCACCGTTGACCGTGGGACCTGGCGGCTGCCGCCGGTGTTCCCGCTGGTCGCCGAGCTCGGCCGGGTGCCCCGCGAGGACCTGGAGCGCACCCTCAACCTCGGGGTCGGCTTCGTGGCACTGGTGCCCGCGGAGGAGGCCGAGCGGGCGCTGGAGCACGTCCGGGCGGCCGGGGTAGCGGCGTGGCAGCTGGGCGTCGTGGAGGACGGGCCCGCCGCCGGCGCGGCGGCCGGGGAGCAGGACTGGGTGCGGGGGGCCAAGGGTGTCGAGGGCGGCGCGGTCCGGCTGGTGGGCGACCACCCCACCTGACCGGCGGCGGACCGGCTCGCGGCGACTGCGTTCAGCCGGTCTCGGCCCGCACCACCAGGACGTCGAAGACGGTGCGCCCGGAGGGGCGCCAGTAGGTGGTCCAGTGCTGCCCGGAGGCGTCCCCGTGGAAGGCCGTCATCGGCTCGTCGCCGTGCGCGGCCGGATGCAGCAGCACCTGGTCGGCCGGGGAGTCCAGCTGCACCTGGAGCGAGTAGTCGATCGACGCGGTGCTCAGCCGCTCGAAGACGATGGCGTCGCCCTCCTCCTGGTCCGGCTCGTTGGGAGAATTCGCCTGGAACAGCTGCAGCTGCAGGCCCGGCACCGAGGCGGTGCACCCGTCCGGCGGTGCGGACCAGTCGGCGTCGGCGGGGAGCTCCTCGCAGGTCCAGGGCCGGAAGGTGACCTGGGCGAAGTCCTGGCTCTCGCGCCAGGGGAAGTAGATGACCGCCAGCAGCGCCGCGACCGCGCCCACCAGGGCGAGCCACCCGGGGAGGAGGCGGCGCCGGGGAGCGCCCCACCCAGCGGCGGTTCGACCCACGTCTCGTCCCTCCCTGCGGCGGGGTCGGCCAGGGCGCTCACTCGGCCCGCGGTCCACCCACCGGACCGCGGCACGCAGTCAGTCGCGTGGGGCCCAGCGGTCCTCGTCCTCCTCGAGGGTCGGGTCGGCGGCATAGCCGTCCGGCTCCTCGAGGCCCGAGTCCTCGTCAGCTGCCGAAGCGTTCTCGGAGCCGCCGGAGCGCAGCTCTCGCTCCAGCGCGGTGAGGTCGGTGTCCGGGGTGTAGTACTTCAGCTTCCGGGCGACCTTGGTCTGCTTGGCTTTGGCTCGGCCGCGCCCCATGGCGTGACCCCCTCGTGCGTCTGCCGGGGCGGCATCGCTCGCCGGTCGAGACACGGGTCTCGACCAGGCCACGCAGCCGGCCCGGGAAGTGTGCATCTGTCGTGGGTCCAACGGTACATGAGCAAGGGGTGTGCTCGCGCATCCGGGGCCGGTGGTGTCGGCGACCAGGCGCGTCGGCGTCAGGAGCGGCGGCGTGCCCAGGCCACCGCGGCCACCACGGCGGCGCCACCGAGTACGCCGACCACGGCCCACAGCCAGGGGAACCCGCCCGAGCCTTCCGCCTCGGCCACGGGGCTGTCCGCCTCGGTCGCCTGCTCCGCGTCCGGGGTGACGGTGGCCGCGCCCTCGGTCGTCTCCTCCGCCCCGGCAGCCCCGGCCTCGGCGGCGCCGGTGTCGGTGGGCCCGGTCTCGGCGGCCTCGTCACCGCGGGCAGCGTCCTGGGTCGGCTCCGCCTCGCCGCCGGCGTCGTCACTGCCGGCCCCGGTCACCTCGAACGACAGCTCGCCCGAGATCGGGTGGCCGTCGCCGGAGGTGACCCGCCAGGCGACCTCGTAGTCGCCGGGGGCCAGGTCCGCCGCCAGCGGCTGCCGCACGGTGGCGCCCTCGATGGCCGGATCGCCGTCGGTCGCCGGCCCCTCCGGACCGGTCACCTCGATGGCGGTGCCCAGCTCGGACAGCTCGCCGCTGAACTCCAGGACCAGCTCCTCGGGCGCCGCCACCTGCTCCCCGTCCTCGGGGGTGGAGCCGGTGAGCCGGTCGTGCGCGGAGGCCAACGGCGCCATCAGCATGCCGATCAGGCCCAGCACGGCGAGCACGACGACGCCGATGGTCACGGCGCGGCGGGAGCGGTCGGTGAACACCCCTTCACTGTAGAGCGCGGGGCTGTGGCGCCCGCGCGGGGAGGGAGCGGCCTAGGCTTGGCGGCCATGGCCGACCCCGGGCCCGCGCGGCCACCGGCGCCCCGCCGCTACCTGACGCTCGCCGCGCCGGTGACCGCGCAGGTGGAGGACCGCCGGTCGGTGTTCCGGTGCCGGCTGGAGCGGGTCGCCAGCGAGGCCGAGGCGCAGCAGGTCGTGGCCGCGGCGCGACGGGCGTTCCCGGACGCCCGTCACCACTGCTCGGCGCTGGTCCTGGGTCCGGACCGGTCCGTGCGGCGGGCCCACGACGACGGGGAGCCGTCGGGGACCGCCGGCGCCCCGATGCTGGAGGTGCTGCTGGGCAGTGGGCTGAGCGACCTGGTGGCGGTGGTGTCGCGGTGGTTCGGGGGGACGCTGCTGGGTGCCGGGGGCCTGGTGCGGGCCTACTCGGACGCCGTCCGGGTGGCCCTGCAGCAGGCGCAGCCGCGCACCCGGGCGCTGCTGGTCCAGGCGGTGCTGGAGCTGGACCACGCCGACGCCGGCAGGGTCGAGCACGCGCTGCGCGCGGCGGGGGCCGGCGTGGTGGGTGTCGACTACGGCGTCGCGGCCCGCTACGACCTGGTGCTCCCGCCGGACCGGGAGGCGGTCGCCGCCGAGCTGGCCCGGCTGACCGGCGGCCGGGCCCGGCTGGAGGTGACCGGTGAGGTGTGGCAGGACGTGCGGTGAGCCGGCGGTGACAGCCCGCGCCCGCATCCGGCTGGGCGGACCGGCCGGCGGTCAGAACCCGGTCGCCGTCGCCTTCGGGTAGTAGGTCCGGTACTTCTTGACGTAGTTCGCCTGCGCGAGCGCGACGTAGCCGCGGCGCCACAGCGAGTCCTTGTACTTCAGCGGGTGGAACACCCCGTTGCGGGTCACCCGGCGCAGCAGCTCCTTGGTGGGGTCGTCCAGGTAGCGGCGCAGCAGGAACATCGGCAGCACCGAGTAGAGCACCTCGTTGCGCACGATCGTCTGCGGTAGCCGCCGGTCCTCGATCAGGTCGGCCACGATGAACTCGGCGACGTTGGACCCTGCCGCGGTCACGTAGTAGTTGTTCCGCCCGATCCGGGGGTTCACCTCGAAGAACTTCATGACCCCGTCGCGCGGGTCCAGCTTGACGTCGAAGTTGGCGAAGCCGTGGTAGCCGACGTGCTTGAGCAGCCGCTCGGCGTGCGCCATCAGCTCCGGGTACGGCGTGGTGACCATCGCCGCCGGGTTGCCGATGGCCAGCGGCGTGTGCTCCTGCAGCAGCACCTGCGCGGTGGCCAGCAGCGTCACCTCTCCGGCGCTGTCGATGTAGGCGGTGATGGAGCGCATCGCCGTGTCGTCGCCGGGGATCAGCTCCTGGACCACGAACCGGTCCCGGAAGCCGGAGGCGCGTACCCGGGCGAAGATCGCCCGCAGCTGCTCGGGGCTGTCGACCTTGTAGATCTTCTGCTTGCCCTCGAACTTCAGCCCCTCGTAGGCCGCGCCGACGGCCGGCTTGGCCACGACGGGGAAGGTCAGGTCCACCTCCGCCGGGTCCCAGTCCTCGGCGTCGGCCCCGGAGAAGTCCTGCACCAGCGTGCGCGGGGTGGGGATGTCCAGCTGCTCGCACACCGTCGAGAACTCGATCTTGTCGGCGATCATGTCCAGCACCGGTCCCTCGACCGCGGGCACGACGTACCACTGCCGCAGCCAGTCGGCGTGGTCGCTGATCATCCGGCTGAAGGTGTCGGCGTTGCTCAGCAGCAGCGTGGTCCGCCCGCGTGCCTTGCGCTCCCGGCCCTGCCGCTCCAGCTCGGCCAGCGTCTCGGGCCGCTCGGCGTGGTCCCCGAGCTCCACGGCGTCCATGAACCGGGAGTTCTTCACCGGTCCGGCGATGACCCGGGAGATGACGGTGGAGCGCATCCCGTACCGCTCGTGGAAGGCGCGCGCCAGCCCGTAGATGCCGATGTCGGTGCCCAGCAGGACCAGGTCGAAGTCCGGGTCAGCCGTGGGTGTGCTCATGGGGGCTCCAGCAGGACGGGGAGGATGGTCGACGCCAGAGCCTACGGCAGCGACCCGCGCAGCCGTACGATGCCCGCATGCACACGCGGGGGGTGGGGTCGCCCCGGAAGGCCGGCCCCGGCCGGCTCGCCACCGGGGGCGCGCTGCTGGCTGTCCTCCTGGTCATCGCCGGGTGCTCCCCCGCGCCCGAGGCCCGCGTGCTCGAGGCCCCTGCCGGGGCCGCCGCGCCGCCGGCGCCCGCTGCTACC
>NZ_WIQI01000011.1 GCF_009602535.1 Ornithinicoccus halotolerans
CGGCGTCACGGCGCCCGAAGAAGACCCAGGGCACGCCCTCGGTGGTGACCACGGCGGTGGGCCGGAAGACGTCGGCGCCCGTGCCGTCCGGGTCGGCGGGGGTATTCGTGCCGCTGCCGGACCCGTCGATGGCCAGCGTGCTCGCTCCGGGCACGCGGGTCGACCTCGTGGCCACGGCCGACGGCAGCCGGCTGGCCGCCGGCGCCCGCGTACTGGCCGTGCTGCGTGACCCCGACCTGGGCGGCGTGCCGGGTGTGCTGGTGGGCGCCTCCCCCGCGGAGGCTGCCGCGGTCGCGGCCAGCGGGACCGACCCGGTCGGCGGTGCCGGGACGACGCTGGTGCTCATCGGCCCCGACGACGGCTGACGACGGCACGCCGGCTCCCGCCGCCGCTACGATCGCGCTGCCCGGTTCCCCGCTCGGAAGGACAGCGCTCATGCTCCAGGGGTTCAAGGACTTCATCATGCGCGGCAACGTGATCGACCTCGCCGTCGCGGTGGTCATCGGCTCGGCGTTCGCTGCGGTGGTCGACGTGGTGGTCACCAGCCTCCTCACCCCGATCCTCAACGCCGCCGGCGGTGCCCAGATCGGCCGTCTCGGGGTCGAGATCATCGCGGGGCAGGAGAACACCTTCGTCGACCTGGCGGCGATCATCAACGCGGTCACCGTCTTCGTCATCACCGCCGCGGTGGTCTACTTCCTCATCGTGCTGCCGATGAACAAGCTCAACGAGCGCCGCGCCCGCGGGCAGGAGGCGGAGCCGGAGCCGGTCGGTGAGGACATTGCCCTGCTCACCGAGATCCGCGACCTGCTGGCTCGCCGGGAGGGCACGGGCGCCTCCTGACCCTGACGGGCCGGTCGAGCCGGCCGCTACTCCCAGTGCGGCGGCCGCTGTCGTCGCAGCCAGTCCTCGTGCCCGTCCCGGGCCGGCTCGCTCGCCTCGCCCCAGCCGTGGTCGGTGTCGTCCCGCGTCTGCTCGGGGACGTCGGGGCCCGCCCGGCCGGCGGCCGCGTCCTCGACGTGGGGACCTCGGCGACCGGAGCCCTGCGCGCCCGGCGGCCCGGCAGCACGGCTCGAGCGCCGCGGTCGGCGCCGGGTGTGCCCGGGCCCCCGGCTCTCGGCCGGGCTCACCTCCGGCCCCGGGCCTGCGCCGCCTCGCGCACGTGCTGCACCACCCGGGCCACCTCGCGGGCCGGGTCGGAGAACAGGTCGGTGCACCAGAGTCGGACCGGGGTCCAGCCGCGGGACCGCAGCTGCTCGGGGTGCAGCCGGATTCCGTCCCGGCTGAGATCGGCCGGAGCGGCGTCGGAGAGCACCGCGACGACCGGCCGCCCGGGGGTGTCCGGGTCCTCGACGGCCAGCTCCACGCGTCGCGGGCCCTCACCCCACCCCTCGTGGACGGTTAGTCCCTCCAGCCGCAACCGGGTCGCCAGGTCCGACAGCAGCGGGCAGGAGGAGCCGGTGACGACCGGCTCCTGTTGCCCGAGCGCGCGGGCCAGCAGGTCGAGACCGGCGTCGGCGGGCCACTGCTCGACCTCCCGGTCGCTGACGATGCTCAGCTGCCGGCGGGCGGTCTCCACCGCGGCCGCGATCTCCCGAGGGTCCACCGGCTCGACCGGGGCGAGCGCGAGCAGCACCCGGTCGCGGGCCTCCCCGGCCAGGTGGGCAGTGCTGGACACCAGCAGTGCCTCGGCGGCGTCCTCGCGGAAGGAGCGTCCCAGACTTAGCATCTCGATCCGCGCGCGCAGCGCCCGGCTGAGGTCCTCGACCATCGCGGGGTCCGGCGAGAGCACCGCCAGCGACTGCCACGGCATGCCCCGGGCGTGCTCGATGACGGCGTCGACGGTGCCGCTGACCACCTCTTCCACCCCGGCCGCTACCCGGTGGACCACCCGCGGCGTGCGGAGCACGCTGGGCACGGAGCTGACCGGGTAGCGGCGCACCGCCTCCTCCCAGGGCCGCACCAGGCGCTGGTCGAGCACCCGGTAGCGGGTCCCGAGCCGGTGCACCGGCAGCTGCCGGCCCAGCGCCTCGAGGGGCGTCGCGCCCGGGGCGGTGCCTTCCCCGTGCTCGGCGCGCTCGTCGACGACGGTGCTGAAGGTGTGGGCCGGCACGGCCTGGGAGTCGCCGACCACCAGCAGCTGCCGGGCGCGGGCCAGCACCGGCGCGACGTGAGCGGCGGGCGTGCTGCCTGCCGCCTCGAGCACCACCAGGTCGACGAGCTCCCCCTCGGGCAGCACGCTCGGCACGGCGAGGGGACTGCTGAGCCAGACCGGCCGAATGCCACGGGCCAGTCCGGCGCCGGCGTGGACGATCTCCCGGGTGGTGGGCGGGGCCACGGCGCGGTCGAGCTCGTGCCAGCGGCGACGCTGGGCGGCAGCGGTGGGGCCGGCGAGTGCCTCGGCGCGGGTGCGGGCCACCCGGGCGCGCAGCTCCTCCCCCGCCAGCTCCCGCAGCTGCCGGTCCCGGGCCCGGTAGGTCACCTCGGCCCCGCGCAGCGCCGCCCCGTCGTGCTCCCGGCCGTCCTCGGCGCGGAACCGGTCCAGCAGTGAGGCCCAGTAGACGAAGTCCACCTCGGCCGGCACCTGCTCGGCCGGGATGCCGCGACGGGCGAGGTCGTCCACGAGCGCCCCGAGGCCGGTGTCGCGCAGCGGGTGCAACAGTGCTCCCGCGCCGGCGGCCGCGGGCAGCCGGTCGACGCGAGCGTCCAGCCGCAGCAGCCGCTCCAGCAGCAGGTCCAGGTGCGTGGTCTGCAGCTCCCGCCCGCTGGGAGTGCCGGCCAGCACGTCGGCCAGCCAGGCCAGGTCCCGGGCCACGGGCTGGTGCAGCTCCTCGGCCCGCTCCCACTCCTCGGGGACGGCCGGGCGGGCGGCGCGGCCGGCCAACCCTTCCCAGTCCTCCCGTTCGGCCCGGGCCGCCCGGACCCGCTCGACGAGGTCGGTGGGTGGGGAGCCGGGCCGGAGCAGCTGCCGCAGCTGCCGGCGAGCGCGCGCCCGAGCCATCGCCGAGGGCCGCTCCAGCTGCTGGGCCCTGGCCTCCTCCCTGGACAGCGCCGCCACGAGCTCGTCGAGCGGAGCCTCGTAGATCTCCGGCCGGAAGGTGTCCACGGTCTCGGCGACCCGGCCGAGCAGCTCCAGGCGTTGCTGCCACTGGGCCAGGCTGACCGGCGCTGGCAGGCCCACGGCCCGGCAGGCAGCGTCAACCGCCTCCCGCGCCTCGGTGAGCTCCCCGGCCACCATCCGCCCGACCACCTGGCCGGCCCGCTCGGCCTCCTCGGGGGTGGTCAACCTCGCCCCGTACCAGGGGTCCTCGCTGCGGCCACGCTCCCAGGCTCCGGTGGCGGCCGCCTCGACGAGGGCCTCGGTCACCTGCCCGCGACCGCTGCCGGCCAGTTGCTCCAGCGCGGCACCGGTCAGCCGGACGTGGGAGACCGGGGGCGGCCGGCGCCGCGCCAGCCGGGTGAGCTCGGCCTCCGCGGTCGCCAGGCTCGCTGCGAACGGGGCCCGGTTCCGGTGCATCGCCGCGTCGTGCTCGGCGAGCCGGGCCAGGCAGTCGGTCCGCTCGGCCTCGGCCTCGGCGCGTGCAATCCGGTCCGGTCGGGGGGGCTCGGCCACATCCTCCTGCTCGGCCGCTGCCAGCAGCTCGCGCAGCACCGACCGGCTCGCCGCGGGCGTCTCGCCCAGCGCCAGGACGGCGTCGGCCAGCCCCAGCGTGTCCAGCCTGGCCCGCAGGTCGCTCAGCGCGGGCCGGTGCTCAGCGGCCACGAGCACGCTGCGGCCGTCGGCGAGGGCATCGGCGACGGCCGCGGCGACGGTCTGGGTGCGGCCTGTCCCCGGCGGCGCGTCGAGCACCACCGAGCGGCCGTGACGCAGGGCGGTGACGACCTGCTGCTGGTGGCGGTCCAGGTCCAGCGGCAGGTCCAGCTCACGGGCGGGAGCCGCGCCGGCCGCGGGCTCCTCGGTGTCGGCGGCAGCCTGGTGCGGGGCGGAGTCGCCGTCCAGCTGACTCTGCTCCCCCTCGGCCAGGGCGACCAGCAGCGGGTTGTCACCCCAGCCGGCGACCTCCCCCGCCAGCTCACCGACGAACGGCAGCTTGAACCAGGGGAAGGTGCTCACCATCATCTGCGGCCCGATGCGGAACTCCGGCAGCCGGTCCCCGCACAGCTCCTCGACGGCGCGGTAGGTGGGCCGCGGGTCGAAGCCCTCTCCGGCACGGCTGAGCGCGGCGAGCGCGGCATCGTCGACCTCCAGCTCGGCCTCGCCGCGCAGGTAGTGCGCGAGCACGGGGTTGAGCACGACGTCGTCGTGCAGCTGCAGCGTGAGGTCCCGGTGCGAGCCGTCGGTGGGCCGCACGGTGCACTCGCGCAAGAGGACCGGCGCGCGCGGCGGCACCGGGGCCCGTCGGAGCTGCCAGGAGGCGATCCCGACGGCGATGAAGCAGGTGGTGACGCCGTGCTCGCGCTCGAGCTCGACGGTCTTGGTGCGGATGGCAGCGACGCGGCGCTTGGCCTCCGCGAGGGCCACCCGTTCGCGCACCAGCTCCGAGAGCAGCGTGACCCGCCCGGCGAGCAGCTTGGCGACGCCACCGGGGTGGGCGGTGGTCAGGTCGAAGGTGCCGCTCGGCAGCTCCCGGAACCAGAGGAGGGAGTTGCGGCCGCCCACGTCGGCGGCCTGCTCCCGCCAGCGGGGCACGGCGTTGGCGACGGTCTGCCGACGGCGGGCGTCCGGTGCTGGCGGTGTCACCTGCTCAGGCTAACCAGCGCGGGACGGCCGAGCGCGTAGGCACCGAGCGCGAGTGCGGCGACCGCGGACAGCAGGCACAGCAGGGCGTACCCGAGGGTGGCGAGGACCACGCCGGCGAGCGCTCCCGCCGCCGCTGCGCTCAGCCCCATGACCAGATCAGCAGCTCCCTGGCCCGCGGCCCGCGACGACAGCGGGAGGGCCGCCGAGACCAGGCTGGACCCGGCGACCATGGTCGCCGACCACCCGAGGCCCAGCAGCATGAGCCCGGCCGCGAGCCCGACCGACCACCCCGCGGGGGAGAGCCCGGCGAGCAGGCACGCGAGCAGCTGCAGCCCGACACCGAGCAGCACCACGGCGCGGGCGCCCCACCGGTCGGTGAGGTACCCGGAGACCGGGGCGAGCCCGAACATCCCGAGGATGTGCAGCGAGATGACGAAGCCGATCACCTCGACCTCCGCGTGGCCGTGGCGCATGTGCACCGGGGTCATCACCATCACGGCCACCATCACGACGTGGCCGCCGGTCATGGCGACCGCGCCGAGCAGCGCGGCCGGCGAGGAGCGGAGCGCCCGCAGCCCGGACCGCACCGACCCCCGCGACGGCGCCGGGGTAGCGGCTGGCCCGGCGAGGGGGTCGGCCGCCCCGGCCAGGTCGCCCGCGGGCCGGGCCGCCAGCTCTCTGGCGGTCAGCAGCGGGTCGGGCCGCATCCGCAACGACAGCCACGCCAGCGCCAGCAGGAACCCCGCTCCCGCGAACACCCAGGAACCGGCGAGCGGGGGCAGCCCGAGCCACCCCGCGACGACCTTCCCTGGGCCGATGAGGTTGGGGCCGACGACGGAGCCGACTGTGGTCGCCCACACCACCAGGCTGAGGTCACGACCCTTGCGGTGGCTGGCCGCCAGGTCGGCGGCGGCGTAGCGGGCCTGGTTGTTGGCGGTGGTCGCGGCGCCGAACAGGGCCGTCCCCAGCAGCAGCAGCGCGAACGAGCTGACGCCCATGGCCAGGATCGCGAGGACCGCGCCGAGGGCGCCCAGCGCATAGGCCAGCACCAGCCCGGCCCGACGGCCCCGCGCGGCCATGAGGGCGGCGACCGGGATGGTGATCAGCGCGGCGCCGAGGACCTGGGTGGTGTTGGCCAGACCCGAGAGGCCGTCGCGGCCGCTCACCTCGGCGGCGACGATGGCCGCTACCGCGATGCCGGAGGCGACCCCGATGCCGCCGAGCACCTGGCTGGCCATGAGGGTGCGCACGGTGCGGGCCTGCAGCCGGTCGACAGCGACCGGCGCCGACGGTGCTGCGGCGGCCGCTGTCACCGGTTCGTGCGGATCCACCTGCTCACTATGGCACCCCCGGACCGGGCTGAACCGGCCGGCGCCGAGAGGGCGAGCAGCGGCGCGGCACGGCCGGTGAGGCCCTCGCTGAGCGTGCGCGTCCGGCGCCCTCTGGTTCGCAGCCGCCGCCGGACCGCTGGCCATGGTGGCTCTCAAGGCCGACTGGGTCGCCACGGAGGTCGGCCGGCAGCCGTGGGTCGTCGCCCCCGGGACGACGAAGCCGACCACCATCAAGGTGGCGGCACACACATGTCGAGGAACTGCAGCCAGATGAGGTCGTTGCATATCGCGGCCCACGGGCCGCATCACGTTCGCGACCTACGCCGGGGCCTGCGCCGCGCACATCCTCATCACTGCCTCAGCCGGCGGTCCCGGCACGCCCGACGACCATCCGCCAACAGTTGCCGTCGGCGGTCGGCTCGTGAACCAGCTCGTCGGCCAGGGCCTCGGCCAGCGGCAGGCCGCGTCCGCTCTCGGCCCACACCTCGGGCATCTCCCCGGCTGCTGAGGGGGCCGCCATCCGGGAGTCGTCGGTCAGCACCGCCTCGACGGCTGAGTCGGTCACCGTTACCGCTAGTGCGTACCGCACCTCCAACGGTGGCTGGCCGTGCTCGACCACGTTGCCGAGCAGCTCGGTCAGCGCGGTCTCGACCCGCGTAAGCGTCTGGCTGCCCACGGATGGGTGCTCGCGCCTGAGGCCGACGACGAAGTGGTGCAGGTCCTCCAACGCCTCGGGCCGGGCCAGCCCGGACAGGGTCCGCTCACCAGTCACGGGTGGCGTCCTCGACCGTGGGGTAGGGCCTCAACACGCGGTCCAGGTTGGTCAGGCTGAGCACGGTGCGCACCTGCTCGACCGGCGCGGCGATCCGCAGGTCTCCCCCGCACTGCCGGGCACGTTTGAGCCCGGACACCAGGGCACCAAGGCCCGAGGAGTCCACGAACTCGGTCTCTGCCAGGTCTGCCACCAGCCGGTGCCGGCCGTCCTGGACCGCCTGGTCGACCGCCTCCCGCAACCGCGAGGCCGAGGTCATCGTCAACCGGCCCTGGCAGCGCAGCACTGTGGCGCTGCCGTGGGCGGTGCGTTCGATCTCCATCAGGTCCGCATCTCCTCGGTCACGTCCTTGTCGGCGGGCCGGTAGGCGGCCGCCTGGTAGATGACACTCAACACCACGAGGTCGTAGCACACCCAGGCCAGGTTGACCCAGGTCCCGACCACGCTGTCCGCGGTTCCCAGCCACAGCCGTACCGCCGCTACGACCGCCGCGACCACCAGCAGCACCGTGGCCACCAGTTGCGGCAGGACCAGCCGCCACGGGAATGAGCCTCCCGGCTGGCGGGTCTTGGGCGTCACCACGAACCCCAGCGGCCGACCGAAGGCCACGTTGGCGAACGCGGTGGCACACGCCCGGATCCACAGCGGGAACAGGGCCAAGCTGTACTGGTGGCCCCGCCACGTCTTCACCCCGTAGCCGACGGCTAGGAACAGCAGCTGGTTGAGGACGACGTAGGGCAGGAACCGTGCGACGAACTCGGCGCCATAGGCGTTGACCGGCAGCACGCCGAACAGCAGGTACACCACCGGTGCGGCGATGAAGACCACCGCGGCGAACCCGGACAGGTAGCTCCACATCGTGGCGAAGTACATGAGCCGTTGCCCCATCGACAGTCCGGCCTGCACCAGCGGGTTCTCCCGCAGGAAGACCTGCATCGTCCCCTGGGCCCACCGCAACCGCTGCTGCAGCATGGTTCGCAGGTCTTCTGGCGCCAGCCCGGTGGCCAAGGTCTCGTGGTGGTACACCGAGGACCAACCCAGGGCGTGCAGCCGCATGCACGTGGCCATGTCCTCGGTCACCGAGATCGTGGCCAGCGGCAGCACCGGCTGGGCCTCCTCGGCGCGGTCCACGTCCACCGCCCGCACCAGGGCGCTCACCGACTGCAACGCACCCAGCGGGGACCAGTCCTGGTCGGACAACCGCTCCAGGGCGGCCTCGTCGACCACCGGCAGCCCCAGCTCCTCATCGACCGCCAACGGCTGGGCCCCCTCGTGCGCCACAGCGCCGATCTCCACCAGGTCGGCCCGGATCCGCTCCAGGTCCTCACCCACCACCCGTCGTCCCGCCTCCGTGACTGCACGCTGGAAGCGGTAGGTGACCGTAGCGACTTCCTCCCCGGCCGCCAGTGACCGCTGCGCCTGTCGGACCACCTCGGCGACCTCGGCCAACGCGGTGACGGCCGAGGGCCCGTGGCGGTCGGCGTCCCGCCGGGCCCGGGCCACCACCTTCTCAGCCGCCCGCAGCGCTTCCCGCACGGCCGTGCGCACCTGCCTGACGTAGCCGACCACGCCCAGCTGCATCAGCGCCTCCCGGCGCAGCACGGCGTTGGAGCCGCAGAAGAACGCGGCGTTCCACCCGTCCTTGCCCTCCTGGATCGGGCCGTAGAACAGCGGCGCCTGACTGCCCAACGGGTCGCTGTCGGTGACGTTGCTGAACCACTGCGGGGTTTGCACCAGCGCGACCGCTGAGTCGGTGAAGTAGCCCAGCGTGCGATCCAGGATGGCGGGGTCGGGAATCTGGTCGGCGTCCAACACCAGCAGGAACTCCCCGTCGGTGGCGAACAGGGCGTTGTTGAGGTTGCCGGCCTTGGCGTGCCGCGGCCGGCCGGTCCACTCCTCACCACGGGTGAGGTAGCCCGCGCCGAGCTGGTCGGCGAGCTGGCGCAGCTGCGGGCGGTCCCCGTCGTCCAGGATCCAGGTCGTGTGCGGGTGCCGGATGGCCAACGCCGCCCGTGCCGTCGCCGCGACGATCTCGACCGGCTCGTTGTAGGTCGTGATGAGCACGTCGACACTCTGGTCGGCCTCGGCCGGGGGCGGGTCCGGTCTGCGTCGGGACCGCCACATGGTGGTGCCGAACAGGAAGGCGTCGACCAAGGCGTAGGTCTCGGCCAGCACCAGCGGGACCGCGATCCACCAGTTCGGCCAGTTCACCGAGTACAGCCAGCGCCACCCCAGATACCACAGTCCGCTGCCCAGCGTGAGGAGGACCAGCAGCCGCACCAGCAGCAGCCGGCGCTGACTCACCGGTCGCGCCTGAGGGCCAGCACGCTGACGTCGTCCAGCGGGCTGCGCTGTGCCGCGAAGTCGGCGATCGTGGCCACGAGCTCCGCCACGGTCTCGGACTGAGCGGCCGCTTCCGCGGCCGCAGCGACGGCCTCCCGGGGGTTGTCGAAGAAGTCCAGCAGCCCGTCACTGACCGCCAACATCGTCTCCCCCGGCTCCAGGACCGTGCTTGCCACCTCCCAGCGGTGGTCACGGACCACGCCCAGTGGCGGGTCCCACCCCGAGAGTCGCCGATAGGAACCGTCACCTTGCAGCACCACCGCTAGTCCGTGTCCGGCGTCGACGTATTGAGCCTCCCCGGTCTCGCAGTCCACCCGCAGCCCGAAGACAGTGACGAACGTCCCGGTCCCCTCCAGGTCCTCCCCGAGTGCGCGGGCGGCGCGGGTGACCGCCTCCCCCAGCTCGTTATACCGGGACGCGCCGCGCAGCATGGCCCGCACGCCCGCCGCGATGATCGCCGCTCCAAGCCCCTTGCCCATCACGTCGGCCAGCACCACCTGCAGCCGGCCCTGTGCCAGATACCAGTCATAGAAGTCGCCACCGACACCACGCGACTGCACGCAGTGCCCCGCCAGGGAGAAACCCGACACCTCCGGCGGCCGCGACGGCAACAGCCGACGCTGCACCTCTCCGGCCCGGGCCAGCTCCGTCCCTCTCGTCAACTCCTCCTCGACCCATCCCGCAAGCTCGACCAGCGCCTGCCGCTGCCGCTCGTCCAGGTCACCGGGCTCCTGGCCCACCACGCACAACGTGCCCACCCGCTGGCCGTCCACCGTCAACGGCGCCCCCGCGTAGAACCGCAAGTGCGGATCACCAACCACCGAGGCCAAGCCGCAGAACCTGTCATCGGCACGAGCATCAGGAACCACCAGCAGGCCAGGGCTACGCAGCACGTACGGGCAGAAGGTCTGCCCGCGGGGCATCTGGCGTCCCTCCATCGGACCCGCCACACTCACCGTGCGATCTGCATCCAAGATGTTCACCGACACCAGCGGCAAGCCCAACAACTGCTGGGCCAGCCGCGCCACCCGCTCGACGCGCGGGCTCGGCGGCCCATCCAGCAACTCCAGGTTGCTCACGACGGCGAGCCGTTCTGCCTCCTCCACGGTCATCGTGTCCGAGTGCGCCGTTGCCGTTCCGCTGGCTCCCATAGTCCCCTGCAATCTCAAGTCTGGCGTGAACTACGGGCAGGCTACCGGGAACCGACAAGAAGTGACCTCGGGCGACAAGGCTGGCGACCTGGGCAGCTGTCTCATCCCGCTGGGGTCATGAAGCCCGAGGCCAAACACCCCCTACCCGGGCGCATCCCCCGCCCTCGACAAGACCGCCACGACCATCCCGTCGAGATGTCCGAAGCACCCGTTCGAGCCCTACGGGGCCGCTCGGTGTCCACGCCACGGCCCACAGGAGCGAGGCAGAGCCGCGGCTCCGGTGAGGGACGGGCACCTCGGATGAGCGCTCCGCGCGAGTGTCCTGCCGAACATGTACTGGTGAGTTAGGCTCCCCACGACGCATCACGATCAGCGCTTGCTGGCCCCCAGGTTCCATCGAGGGTCTCGGCAAGGGCTGCCTCCATGTGCCGCCCCCGTAGCTCAGGGGATAGAGCACCGCTCTCCTAAAGCGGGTGTCGCT
Organism: Ornithinicoccus halotolerans; assembly: GCF_009602535.1. GTDB lineage: Bacteria > Actinomycetota > Actinomycetes > Actinomycetales > Dermatophilaceae > Ornithinicoccus > Ornithinicoccus halotolerans. Next base: position 10,820 of record NZ_WIQI01000011.1, read on the forward strand.
GGTTCGAATCCAGCCGGGGGCACGTTTTCGCAGCTCACAGGCCTGCAATGGCCAGGCTGTCGGGGTCGGAGACCCGCTTTGGCTGGAAGGGCAAGCGCAACCGATACTGCCTTGAAGATGCCTTTTGCAGGTCACATGCCCTACGAGACCGGAACCATTACACCCGCTTTTCAAACGGGCCGGATAGCGGGTGTCACGAGTTGGAGCACCTCGGCACGTGGATCGCCAACCTGCTGGTCATCGGGCATCTGAGGCATCCATGCGGCAACCGCAGGCATGATCCAGTGGCCTCGCTGGTGTCTGTGAGGTGCCCGGCTCGGGCACCCAGCCCATCCCGCGACCACCGCGCACAGCCTCGGCGCCACCCTCCGGCGTACTCCGACTGGCCTGCGTGCCGCCTCCCCCGCCGCATACAGCAGGTGAGGCGACCACACAGCCGAAGCAACGGTGCAACCTGAGAGACTGCGACGAGAGTTGGCCTCGTCGTCCTTTTAGCTGCGCTGTGCCTGTGGAGGCCGCCAGCGCGAACCCACGCGGCGTTACTCACTCCCTGATTTGCCAAACCGAGGAGACCACTGTGGCCGAGTACGACCTGATCGCCGCCTGCTGGACCACAGCCGGCGCGTGCGACCCGATGGGCAGCGACGACCGCAGCCCGCTGCCGATCGAGGACCGGGTCCGCGCCGCCGCCCGGGCCGGCTTCACCGGGTTCGGCATCCGCCACGGCGACATACTCCACGTCGAGGATTCTCTGGGCTTCCCCGGGTTCCGGAGCCTGCTCGATGACCACGGGATCCGCCACCTGGAGTTGGAGTTCCTGGAGGGCTGGTACGCCGACGGCGCCGAGCGGGCGGCGAGCGATGCCCAACGGGCCGACCTGCTCCGTGCGGCTGAGGCCCTGGGTGCGCGACACATCAAGATCGGAGGCCACTTCGCTGGCGGCCCGTTGCACGTCGAGCGCGTAGCGGCCGAGCTGCACCGGCTCGCCGCCGAAGCCAGCGACGCCGGGACCAGGGTCGGCATCGAGCCGATGCCGTTCGCCGACGTCAGGACGCCAGAGCTCGGCCTGGAGATCGTGCGCAAGGCCGACCACCCGGCGGCCGGCCTGTTCGTCGACATCTGGCACGTCGCGCGGGCGGGTGTGGACTTCGAGTCCCTCGCCTCGCTGCCCGGCCAGTACCTGTTCGGTGTCGAGCTCGACGACGCCCGAGCACAGGTGTCCGGCACGTTGATCGAGGACACCTTCAATGGCCGGGAGTTCCCCGGCGAAGGAGTCCTGGACGTGCCCGCGTTCGTCGAGGCCGTTCAGCGCACCGGCTACCAGGGCCCCTACGGCGTGGAAATGCTCTCCACCGAGTTCCGCCGCCTGCCCATGGAGGAGGCCGTCCAGCGCGCCTACGACACGACCATCCGGTTCCTGACCAAGCACCGCCCTCTGCACTCATCCTGATGGACACGGGACCACAACCGCAGAAGGACAACTTGAGAGCCCACGGTCCGCGCCCTACAGACATCCGCAAGAGCGCACCGGCCTCAAGCACGATCACATGCACGTTCACATCAGCCGCCTGTTTGGGCGTGGCCTTCTAAAGCGGGTGTCGCTGGTTCGAATCCAGCCGGGGGCACACTTCGTTTCCGCTGGTCAGTGCGCTTTCCCGGCCGGGCCTTGGCCGGGTCACGTGAGTCCTTGCGGCCTCGGACGCGACCGTCAACGCATGATCGTCGCTGAACGCCCCGGTGGTCCGGCATGGGCAGGGCGACACCGAGGGGTTACATGGGGCAGAAGCCACGCCACGGCGACGGCCAGGAAGATCCAAGCCGACGTCGACAAGGGCACCCTTCCGGCCGAGACCGACGCCCGCCAGCTTGCTATGTACGTCGTGGCAGTCTGGCAAGGACTGTCACTGTTCGCCCGAGACGGCGCCAGAACCTTCATGCGGCAGCGGCGATGGTCATAGCAGTCTGGCCACCAGCCAGCCAGGCCCGGGCCCAGCTCAGCGTCGGAGCCGACACGCGCTCGGTCTCACCGGAGACGACACTGGGCCATCCACATCGGACGCCGCGGCAGCAACCTCAAGTCCAGCAGAAGCGAGGTGCAGCGACGAGTTTGCCTGATGTCCATCGCTCCGATGGTGCGTCGCGGTGCGAGAGTCGAGGCCGTCGCCTGCGACGTCGGCCGCGGTGACCTGGGCCAGTGCGGTCTGGTCCTGTCCGGCGCGCTCATCCGGTGAAGGGCTCGAGCGCGAAACGCCCCCAGGCGACGAAGCCGGCGAGAGCGAGGTAGACCAGGTCCGCCACCATGACCTTGAACTCCTGACGTCGCAGCCGCGTGGTCACGGCACCGACCATGATCATCGCCAGGCCCAGAGCTGCCAGCGGTACCAGGACTGGGGCGATGTCGAGCACGGCAGGCACAATGAGGCCCATAGCACCCAGAACTTCCAGGACACCGATGGCCTTGACAGTGCCGGCACTGAAGTCGTCGACCCACTTGGCACTGCTCGAGATGGCGGACAGCTTCTCCTTCGTCAGGGTCAGCTTGCTGAGACCGGCGAACAGGTACGCGGCGGCAAGCACACCGGCGATAATCCAGAGGGCCAGGTTCATGATGCTCGTCTCCTTGCAGAATGGGCGATCCCGCTTCTCGGACCGGGCTGCCGATCGGGTCCGTGCGGGACGGGCGCGTCGACTATCAGACGTCAGCGGCCCGGGCCCTGTGACACCGCATGGACGTGGCGTAGGTCACAGGCTCGACGGTGCGGCGCAGCGGACGGGACGGGCGGCGGCTCCGACGCTAAAGACGTGAGGGTCCTTCATCTTCGAGCTCGCGCGTCAGTCTTGCTGGTGGTGATCTCGACGAACGGCAGGGGACAGCAGTCGCTGCTCGCGCACCGGTGTAGGTCGTCGCAGCCGGCGTCGAGCGCGGCGCGAAGGTTGTCTCGGATGACCGCCAGATCCGCTATGCGGGCTTCGACCTCGAGGAGCTTCTCCTGAGCGCGCGCCTGGAGCCCGGAGTCCCGGCCTCGCCGGCGGCCGACCTCGATCAGCTCGGCCACCTCCTCGAGCGTGAACCCGAGCCGTTGTGCGGCCTTGATGATCTTCAGGGTTCGCACGGCTCGCTCGTCGTAAAGTCGGTGGCCACCGGGACTGCGGTCCGGCTTCTCGATCAGCCCGCGGCGCTCGTAGTACCGCAGGGTCTCCCGGTTGACGCCAGCAGCCTGTGCGACGTCATTGATCCGCAGGCTCACGCCGACAGCTCCTGCGCTCGCTCGGCCAACGCGTCCAAAACCTCCTGACGGGCGGGCGGGACCGAAATGTCAAGAGTGACGTCGTGGTCTGTGCCGTCGACGGTGAAGGCGAAGAACGAGCAACACGAGGTCTCCCGGGCGGTCAGGTCGCGGACCCGCGCGAGGAGGCCCCCCGTGCCGAAGAGGTGCATCCGTACGTCGGCGCCGCGGCGCTCAACACTGCCGACGGCCGTGGTGAACAAGGCATCGAACTCCGCCAGTCGCAACGGGCGCTCAGCGGTCGGCATGGTGCAGGCGTCTGTATTTAGCAACGTCTCCATGCCGAGCACGGTAAATCCGGACCTAGGTACAGGTTGCAAGCCAACACTCACCAGCGCGGTTCGGCATGAGGGGAAGCGGGCCGCACATCCGCCAGGCTTAGGCCCCCGGTCCGGCCGGCCACGCCCGTCCACCGCTCCTCGCTCGTGGCGTGCACGTTCGCTCCAGCCGCACAGGTGGGCACGGCCTCCTCAAGCGGGTGCCGCCGGTTCGCATCCAGCCGGGGCACGCATCACCACCAGGCGTCAGCCGCCGGGGACCGTCACCGAGCTCGGCTCCCGAACCGTCTGGGCGCGGGCCGTCGCGTTGGGTCTCATTCGCGCTCGTTGCCAGGAAGCTGGTAGAACCGCCGCGCCGTGCCGGCCCAGATGGCGGCGGACTCCTGCGTCGACAGGCCTGCTAGCAGCTCCTTACTGATTCCCGTCCACGTCGCGTAGTCGACGCCTGCAAGCAGGCTGACTGGCCAGTCAGAGCCCCACATGGTGCGGGCGGGCCCGAACAACTCGAGCAGGGTATTCACAGCTGGCCGCAGATCATCGACCGACCATTGATCCCAGTCGGCCTCGGTCACCAGGCCGGAGAGCTTGACTGCCACGTTGTCGCGGCGGGCGAGCTCGGCGAGGTCGGCACGCCAGTCCTCCAGCTGTCCTCCCCGGAGGTCGGGCTTGCCGGCGTGGTCGAGTATGAAGGTTGTGTCAGGGGTCGCGTCGACCGCCGTCACCACGCGGGACAGTTGCGCAGGCGAGACGACCACGTCGTAGGCCAATCTGCGGTCGCCGAGGACGGCGAGGGCCTGGCGTACCGTCGGTCGGGCGAGCCAGCGCGGGTCTGCCTCGACCTGTAACTGGTGGCGCACCCCCACCAGCCGGTCGCCACCCGGGCGGTCCCGGGCCGCGTCCAGGTCATCGGCGACTCCGGTGGACGTCAGGTCGAACCACCCCACCACGCCAAGCACCCGGGGCTGCACGGCGGCGAGCGCGAGGAGCTCGCAGGTCTCTTCTCGATCAGCGACGGTCTGCACGACCACGGTCCCAGCGACCCCGGCGTGGTCGAGCTGTGGCTCCAGCTCGGCAAACGAGAAGGACCGTTGCAACGGGGCGAGCCCGTCCGTCCAGGGCAGGGGTCGCCGCGTCAGGTCCCAGACGTGGTGGTGGGCGTCCACGCGCCAGGCTGCCGTCACCGCTCGTCGCGGCCGTCACCGGCGGAGGCGGCCGTGTCCTGGGTTGGCGTGCCGTTGCCTGACCCGCCGTCCCGGCGGGCGAAGTTGTGCCGCTCCGGGGCGATCAGCCTGCGCCCGGCCCGCGAGGGTCGGACGTGCGGCCCACGCTCGAGGCCCCAGTCGCCCTTCGCCCCGAGGGTGGCGATGGAGTCCTCGTCGACGGTGATGCCGAGACCCGGGGCCTCACCAAGGATCACCTGGCCGTCCTCGAACTGTTGGTCAGCTGTGATGCCCACCGGGGAGCCAAGGTCCTGGACCTCGATAGCGAGGTGGTTGGGCACGACGGCGGCGGCGTGGGCTAGCGGGTTGGCGTTGTAGGCGACGGGGCTGACCGGGAGATCGAAGGCGTGGGCGAGGGCGGCGACCCGTAGGAAATGGGTGATGCCCCAGACGCTGCCGGACTGGACGACGTCGACGGCGCCGTGCTGCAGGAGTGGACGGAACTGCTCCAGTCCGGTGAGGTTCTCTCCGGTGGCGACGGCGGCGTCGACAGAGCGGACGATGTGGGCGTGCCCCTCGACGTCCCAGCGGCGCACCGGCTCCTCGATCCATGCCAGGGGAACGCGTTCCTCCACGCGCCGAATGTGGCGGATCGCCTCCTTGCGCGACCAGGACTCGTTGGCGTCCAGCATGAGCGCTGGTGCGCGGCCTCCGGCGGCGTCTGCGTACAGGTCCCGCACCGCTGCTAGCCGACGGATGTCGCCGAGGACGTCCAGACCACCCTTGAGCTTCACGGCGCGGAACCCGCGGTCGGAGAACTGTTGCTGCACCTCAAGCAGCCGCTCGTCGTCCAGCGGGCCGTCGAGACCTGAGGCGTAGCCGGGGACCACCCGGTCGCGCGCGCCGAGCAGCCGCCACAGCGGCAGGTCGGCCGCCTTGGCCTTGATGTCCCACAGGGCCATGTCCAGGGCGCCGATGGCCCCGAAGGTCGCACCGGAGTGGCCGGTCTTGAACACCGCGGACAGCATGCGGTCGTACAGCGCGGTGGCGGCGCGGGGGTCCTCGCCCTCGAGGGCGGGGAAGATCGCGTCGAAGCCGCGGTCGGTGCCCAATCCCACTCCGGTGAGCCCCGCGTCGGTCTCGACCAGCACCACCGGCACGACCGTAACTCCGGACTCGACGAAGCCGTTGACGTCCCCGATCGGCCGGTTCCACCGGTGGACGGTGGACAGCGTGCGGTATCCCGTGATGCGCATGTGCTCAACCCTTCGTCGCCCCGGCGGTCACGCCGTCGGTGATCTGCTTCTGGAAGAACAGGTAGAGCAGCAGTACCGGCAGGGCGGCGATCACGACGCCGCTGGCGAACAGCGGGATGTTGTCTGAGTACTGTCCCCGCAGCGCCGTGACCCCCACCATGAGCGTTCGGTTGTCCTGCGACTGCATCGTCAGCAGCGCGATGAGCACGTCGTTCCAGCAGAAGAGTGCGTTGAGGATGCCAACCGACAGCAGCGCCGGTCGGCCGAGTGGCAGCATCAGCCGCAGGTAGATGCCCAGGGTGCTGGAACCGTCCACCCGCGCTGCCTCCACGATCTCCCCCGGGATGCGGCTGTAGTAGCTGGTCATCAGGAAGATCGTGAACGGCAAGAACTGCGATGTGTAGGCGAGGATCAGCCCCAGATGGGTGTCCAGCAGCCCAATCCCTCCGAGAATGCGGAAGAAGGGCACCATGATCACTTGGAAGGGGATCAGGAGGGCGCTCAGGATCAAAAGCAGGAGCACCCGGCTGCCGCGGAATCGAAGCTGGCTGAACGCGAAGCCGGCCATGGATCCGAGCACGAGCAGCGCCACCACCGCGCCGACGGTGACGATCGTCGAGTTGAGCACGTAGGTGTTCAAGCCGGAGGTCTGCCAGGCGGCGACAAAGTTGTCGAGGCTCAGCCTGTCGGTCAGGCCGAGACGGTCCAGCACGTACTCACGGCGGGTCTTCTGCGAGACGTTGAGCGTGAAGAGCAGCGGGTAGAGCGTCGCGAGGGCGAGCAGCGCCATCGGGATCGCGATGGCCCAGCGGCCTGGTCCGCGAGAGAGCATCGGTCAGACCTCCTTCGTGGCGCGCTTGATGATGCGCAGCTGGGCGAAGCCCACGACGAGCATGAACACGAAGAGCACCATCGAGGCGGCCGAGGCGAGCGCGGGACGGTTCATCTGCCCTTGCTGGACCCAGATGTAGAGCTCTGGCAGGTACGTCGCGCCACCCGGTCCGCCGGCGGTCATGATGTAGAGCAGACCGAACATACCGGTGAGCATGCCGATCATCGTGGTGACGAAGACGAACTGGATGGTCTGGCTCAGTTCGGGGATGATCACGTGCCAGACCGTCTGCGGCAGGTTGGCCCCGTCCACCCGGGCGGCGTCCAGCAGTGACTGGTCAACGGTGGCGAAGCCGGCCATGAAGATGACCAGCGCCATGCCGAACGTGGCCCAGATGTGGACAGCGATCACGGTAAGCATGGCGATCGAGCCGTCGCCGAGCCAGTCCACTGGTTGCATCCCGAGCCGCACCAGCAGCTGGTTGGCGGGACCGTCGAAGGAGAGCACGACGTTGAAGATCGCGCCAATGATGACCGGCGACAGCACGACCGGGAAGAAATAGACGCTGCGGTAGAGCCGGTGGCCCGGGACCCGCAGGAAGAGGAACGTTGCCAAGATCCCGGGCACTGACACCGCGACGGGGAGTGCCACCAGCAGCAGACCCACGTTCCTGAGGGCGGTACGGAATACCGGGTCGTCGAGCAGTGTCCGGTAGTTGGCGAGACCGACGAACGCACCATTGTCGGCGCCGTCGCCGGTGAGGGAGTAGTTGGCTCCCATCACCAGGGGGACGATGCGCAAGGCCACGACCACGAGCACGGCCGGGGCGACCAGCAGGACGGGCATGAACTTGTCCTCGGTCCACCGGGACCGCCGGCGGCCACCGGATGCACGGGCGTCGGTTGGCCTCTGCCGCGCCCGGCGGGGGTCCCCGCCCGACTCACCGGTCGCGGGGGTGAGGCCCCGCCCTCTCGGGGAGTCGAGCGGAGACGTCCTCGATGTGGTCACTGGTCGGTCGCCGCCAGCTGCTGTAGCGCGTCGTCGACGGTGACGCCGCCGTCGATGAGCTGCTGGGACAGGCGGTGCATCAGCTCCAGCGTCTCGGCGGAAAGGGCACTGTGCAGCAGGGGCTTGGACTCCGGCAGCCACGAGACGATGTCACCGACGGTAGCGATGCCCGCACCCGAGGTGTCGATCGTGGTGTCGGAGGCGATCGCACCTGCCTCCACGTAGAAGTCGGTGAGGGCCGCGGTGCTCGACAAGCTCTCGACCGCGTCGTAGGCGAGTTCGGGGTCGGCCGTCCACTCGGTCACGGCATAACCGATGCCGCCTTCGGCGGGCAGGAACGAGGAACCCTGGTCCGTCACCACCGGGGGCTTGAAGACGCCGAGGTCCTCACCAAGGAACTCATCAAAGCTCTTCCAGTGCGCCACGTCAGAGATGAGACCGATCACATGAGCCGAGTCACCGCCCTGGAACTTGGTGTACTCGTCCATGAACTTGGCGGTCGAGTTGACGCCGTCGTTGTACCAGCCCGCCTCGTGCTGGTCGACCCAGAGCTGGAAGAGCTGCTTTACCTCCGGCGAGGTCCAGTCCCGATCACCGGCGAGCCAGGCGTCGTACTGCTCTGCGCTGAAGACTCCAGCACCGTAGGTCGAGAGGTGAAACTCAATGCCGATGCCCTCCTTGTTGCCGAGGCTGAAGCAGTCCTGGCCGGTCTCGGCGATCGCTGTGCACACCGCCTCTAGCTCCTCGTAGGTGGCAGGTGGCGCTTCCGGGTCGAGTCCGGCCTGCTCATAGACAGCCTTGTTGTAGTAGAACGGCAGCCCTTGCAGGGTGATCGGGACGGCATAGGTCGTGCCCTCGGCCTGGAAGGCCTCCCAGCCGGTGAGCCGCTCCTTGGTGTCTCCGAGCATGTCGTCCAGCGGGGCCAACGCTGAGATGCGCTCACGCATCTGGGCCCCGCCGTTGAAGAGCACCACGTCGGGGCCGGAGCCGGACTCGATGGCAGTGCCGAGCAGCTGGTAGTAGTTGTCGAACGGCTGGGCGACGAACTCAAGCTCCACGCCCGGGTGCTTCTCCGCGAAGTCGGCGCGGGCGGTCTCGAAGTAGGCCTGGGCCGCGGCGTCGCCGGACTTCCAGTCCCAGACGACCAGCTTGCCGTTCTCGCCGCCCTCGGCGGCCGAACCCGCATCGCCGTTGTCCGAGGCAGCCCCGCATGCGGCTACGGTCATCAACAGGGGGAAGCTGGCCAGAGCCACCAGCCGGGGGGACAGCGGGCGACGAGCCTTCCCGCTCGGGTGTGCTGCGGACATGAGCCCTCCTGGGGTGTCGGTGGATCCGGAGGGCGCCTGCACCTGGTCTGCGGCGACCTCGTCCCGGTATCATCGGACGTATGATGTCGTATGTCAACGTTTTTCGCCGCGGCCACAGCAGGGCCGCCCGCAACCGGCTTACACTGCCGCAATGTCGAGCGATGGACATCGGGTGACGGTGTCGCCGTTCGCCCAGAAGCGTGACCCCGCCCCCATGCTGGGCGTTGCTGTCGTGGAAGCGCTGGTCGACGCGATCGTCTCCGGGGAGCTGCAGCCCGGTGAGCACCTGCCGCCCGAGGGCTTGCTCAGCGCGCAGTTCGGGGTCAGCCGAACCGTCATCCGGGAGTCGGTGAAGAGGATCCAGGAGAAGGGCTTGGTCACCATCGTGCGCGGCCGGGGCACCTCGGTGGCGCCGGTTCGGTCCTGGAACGTCCTCGACCAGGTGGTGCTGACGTCCCTCATCAAGCATGACGACACCTTCGGCGTGCTGGATGAGCTGAGCGTGGTGCGCGCGCAGCTGGAGTCGGTGATGGCCGCCGGCACCGCCGAACGCCGTTCCGAGGCTCAGCTACGGCAGCTGCGAGGCCATCTGCAGCGGATGCGGGACTCGCTGGAGGATGAGGCGACCTTCCGTGCCGCCGACGTCGACTTCCACGAGGTGGTGATGTCCGCCTCGGGCAACCGGTTGGCCGAAAGCATCGCCCGGACCCTGTTCGACCGGGCGCTGGAGAGCAGCCGCTACCGCGGTATCGACCCGGCGGACAACTTCCGGGTGACCTTGGCAGAGCACGAAGCTGTCTTCACCGCGATCGCAACCCAGGACGCCGCAATGGCCCAGCAGACGATGCAGCGACACATCATCGACGCCTGGCAGCGTCGTCGGCTCCCCACGCACCTGCCACAGCAGTACTGAGCCGGGGCCGCGGAGGGTCGCTGACGACCCTGCCTCGTTCGGGTTCAGGCTGCGGTCCACCCGGCGTCGACGGCAAGGACGGCGCCAGTCACGAACGAGGCGTCGCTGCTGGCCAGGAAGGCGATCGCGGACGCGACCTCCTCGGGCTGGCCGATACGCGGGATCGCGTGGTGCGCCTCGACCATGCGCTGCATCGCGCCCGGATCGGCGTCCCCGCCGACCTTCCCGCCGCGGATCAGCGGCGTATCGATGAGCCCAGGGGCCACGCAGTTGGCCCGGACGCCGGCCGCGCCGTGGTCCAGCGCCATCGCACGGGTGAGGTTCTCCACCCCGGACTTGGCCGCGCAGTAGGCCGAGCGGTTCCGCTCGCCGACCGTGCCGATCGCCGAGGAGATCGTCACGATGGCCCCTGCGCCCTGGCGCTCGAAGAACGGGATCGCCGCCCGGCAGATGTAGAAGACGCCGTCCAGGTCGACCTCCATGATCGTGCGCCACTCCTGCAGAGAGGTATTCGGGACGGTGTCGCAGCGATCGACGCCGGCCGCGGTGACCACCACATCGATCCGACCGTGCGCCTGGACGACCTCGTGGACAGCTGCCTCGATGCCTGCCGCGTCCGCGACGTCGACGGCCCGCCCCTGGACGCTGCGGCCGAGCTCATCCACGGCCGACTCCAGGGCCGCCTCGTCCCGGTCAAGCAGCACCACCCGGGCGCCCTCCTGGCTCAGCCGCGCCGCGGTCGCCCTGCCGATCCCGGACCCGCCTCCCGTGATCACTGCTACCTGCCCTGCGAACCGATCCATCTCCTGCTCCTCCTCTGTGACGAGTGGTGCGACGCGCTGAGGCTATGCGCGGGGGCGCACGTCAGCAAGACTTTCATCAGACTATTTCCGCTTTTTGTCTGATGAATCTTGTCAGGGGGCTTGGCTGATGTCTAGGCTGCTCGTGACCGACCGAGGAGGAAGCGCATGGAACCCCGCGACCGCGCGGCGCCGTACCACAGCGAGGGCCTCCACGGCCGGCTGGTGCACCAACTCGGTCGCGAGATCGTGACGGGACGGCTTCCTGCTGGGGGGTCCCTTCCCACCGAGGAGCAGCTGGTCCGCAGTTTCGGTTCCAGCCGCTCGGCCGTTCGAGAGGCAACGAAGGTGCTGGTGGCCAAGGGGCTGGTGCTCTCTCGGCGCAAGGTGGGCACAATCGTCCAGCCCGAGTCTGCATGGAACCTGCTCGACCCGGACGTGCTGGCCTGGCGCTACGAGGACGAGCCGAGCAGCCTGCACCTGGATCACCTGGCCCAGATGAGAGTGGTCATCGAACCAGAGGCAGCGCGCATGGCGGCTCGGGCCAGGAAGCGTTCCGCCGCGCGCGCCATCCGCGAGAGCTACCACCGGATGGAAGAGACCGTGCACGACTCGGACGAGTTCATCCTGCACGACCTGGCCTTCCACCGGGCGGTGATCGAAGCCGGCGGCAATCAGCTGCTCGTGCATCTCCATGCGGTGCTCGAGGTGGCCCTGGCTGCCGCGCGCCAAGTGCACACCCGCAACGTGCGCCGCAACCGCCGATCGCTGCCCGCCCACAAGGCTGTGCTGGAGGCGATCCTCGCCCGGGACGGTGACGCGGCTGCTGACCTGATGCGCCAAGTCGTGACCAACGCCCACCACGACATCCGCCGCGAGCGCCGCGCGGCCACCAAGTGACACCGCACCGACCGACCAGGAGCCGCCATGACCGTCCTCGCCGACTACCGCGTCCTCGACCTCTCGATCGCCATGGCCGGACCGCTGGCCACGATGCGACTCGGCGACCTCGGGGCGGACGTCATCAAGATCGAACCCGTCAGTGGCGAGTGGCAGCGCCACGTCAGCGCCGGTGGCGCGACCGGTAACGAGGTCAACGCCTCCTTTCTCTCCCTTAACCGCAACAAGCGCAGCCTCGCGGTGAACCTCAAGAGCGAGGAAGGAAAGAAGCTGCTCGCACAGCTCGTCGCCACCTCGGACGTGGTGGTGCAGAACTACCGCCCCGGCGTGGCCGAGCGCCTCGGCGTCGACTATGCCAGCGTCAGGGCGATTCGGCCCGACATCGTCTATGTCTCGATGTCCGGATACGGCGAGTCCGGCCCCTACGTCTCCCGACCCGGCCAAGACCTCCTCCTGCAGGCAATGGGTGGGGCGCTCTACAGCACCGGGTCGCCAGATGCACCGCCGCAGGCCGCGCCCTACTTCCTGGCGGACGCCATAGCCGCCTACTCCGCCTTCGAGGGCGCGCTAGCCGCGCTGTTGCATCGCGAGCGCACCGGGGAGGGACAGCTGGTCGAAGTCAACATGCTTGACGCCCTTATCGCCATGCAGATGCAGGAGCTCGCCGTGCGCACGGTCGGCGGAGTCCCCCAGAGTCGCAGCACCCAGGTGCACGCCCACAGCTACATTCGCGCGCCTTACGGGATCTACAACACCGCGGACGACTATCTCGCCCTGGCGTTCGCCGACCTCGACGTGCTCGCCGAAGCCCTGGACGAGCCCGAGCTGAAGGCTTGGGACGCCGAGCGGGACGGGTTCACCCACCGCGACGAGATCTCGGCATGCGTCGCGCGCGGTCTGCGCAGGCGCACCACCGCCGAGTGGTTGCAGGATCTTGGCTCACGCGGCGTCTGGGTGGGGCCCGTGTACTCCTATGACCAGCTGGTCGAGGATCCGCAGGTTCGGCACAACGGGTCCTTCATCACCTACGAGCACCCCACTGAGGGCACTGTCACTACCCCTGGCTTCGCCTTCCGGATGCACGGCACACCCGCGTCGGTCAGCCGTCCGGCACCGCTCGCTGGCGAGCACACCACCGAGGTGCTCGCCGGTCTCGGCCTCTCGACCGCTGAGGTGGAGGCTCTCTGCGGCGGCGGGGTTGTCCGGACATGAACCCGCCGCTACGCGGTCTGACCTGGGACCACCCGCGTGCATACCTGCCGCTGGAGACCTTCGAGCGGCTCAGCACCGCCCCGGCGGTGACGTGGGACCGACAACCTCTCGCCGACTTCGAGGCTCGACCGCTCGAGACCCTCGCTCCCGACTACGACCTCCTGGTCGTGGACCACCCAGGGCTTGGACACGCAGTGGCCACCGGATCGCTGCTGCCGTGGAACGTCGTCATGACAGCAGCCGAGCTGGATGCCTGGGCCGACGCCAGCGTGGGACGGACTTGGGACAGCTACCACCTGCAGGGTGCCCAGTGGGCGCTGCCGATCGACGCGGCGACCCAGGTCTCGGTCGCTGCAGCGGACATCCGGATCTCGGTGCCCGGCACATGGCGCGACGTCCCGGCCCTGACCAGCGTGGTCCCCACCGCCTTGTGTCTCGGCGGCCCGCACGCGCTACTCACCCTCCTCGCGATGGCCGCCGACCGGCGACCCGGTTCCCAGTGTCTACTGGACCCGCTGCGGGCCGAGGCCGCCCTGGATCTCCTCCGACGGCTTTGGAAGCGATGCGACCGAGAGGTTTCCGTTGGAGACCCGATCTCGGTGCACGAGGCAATCTCGGCCGGCCGCGTGGACTACTGCCCCCTGACCTACGGCTACGCCTCCTACGCCCGCCCAGCCCCGGACAGCCGGCCGTTGGTTTGGGCCGACGCGCCCGCATTCACAGGCCGCCATCCCGGCAGCGTTCTCGGCGGCACCGGCCTGGCTCTCTCAGCCCAGCGGGACACCGACCTGGCGGCGGTGCGGGAGTGGGCCAGGACGTTCCTGACTGCGGACGTCCAGTCAGGCCTCGTGCCGGACGCATCCGGTCAACCTGCCCACCGCGCGGCCTGGGACAGCCAACGCGTCGATCAGCAGTGGGGCGGCTACTACTCCGCGACCCGCCAGTCGGTCGAGACCGCCTGGATCCGCCCTCGGCAGGACGGCTGGGTCCGGCTGCAAGACGTGGGCTCGTCGTGGGTCCGGGAGTTCCTGGACGGTGATCGGCGAGCAACCGCCGTCGCAGAGCAGTTCAACAAGCGCTATGCCGCGCTCGTGAGCGAGCAGCCGGTGAGCGCCCCGACGACCGTAGGAGAAACGTGAGCGAACACATCGGGTTGGACGTCACCGACGGAGTCGGGGTCATCACCCTGCAGCGGCCGGAGAAGCTCAACGCCGTCACGACGGCGATGAGCACCCAACTGTTGCAACTGGTGGCCGCGTTGGACGATCGCGACGACGTGCGCGTCCTGGTCCTTACCGGGCAAGGGGAACGGTCCTTCTGCGTCGGTAGCGACATCGGAGAGGTGGACGGCTATGCGGATCCGTGGCACTTCCGCAACCGGCGCGACTACTGTGATGCCATCCGCGCGCTTCGGCTGCCGGTCATCGCGGCGGTGAACGGCTACGCCTACGGCGGCGGCCTCGAACTGGCCCTCTCGTGCGACATCCGCCTGGCCAGCACCACGGCCTCTTTCGCCGCGGCCGAGATCAAGCTGGGCTGGATCGGCGGAGGCGGAGTCTCAGCGTTGCTGTCAGCCAATGTGTCGGCGACCAACGCCGCGCTCCTGCTACTCACCGGCGAGCCAGTTGGCGCGACCGATGCCCTGCAGATGGGACTGGTCAGCCGGCTGCACGAGCCGAGCGAGCTCTCCGAGGCTGCGCTGACCCTGGCCCACTCGATTGCCGCCCGTCCCCCGATCGCGGCACAGTCCGCCAAGGCCAACCTCACTGCTGCGCGCAGCATGGGGCTCGAGGCCGCGATCCAGTACGAGCGCGAGATGCAGGCAATCTGCATGGGGACGCAGGACGCCGCCGAAGGGCGTCGGGCGTTCGCGGAAAAGCGCACCCCTACCTTCATCGGCCGCTGACCAGACAGGAGGACGCCGTGCTGACCACGTCCACCATCGGCCGCAGTTCGGAGAGCCGATCATGACAGCCGGTGACGAACGGCTCCTCGGCGACTGGATCCGCATAGAGACGGAGTACCTTGAGTCGTGCGGACTCCCACTGTGGCTGCATGCCCTCCCCCATGACGGTGGGCTCGTGCTCCTGGACAGCGGCACCAGCATCACGCCCGAGACCTCGGTGCGCGGCCGGCTGGCCGAGGCCCGCCGTCGCCTCGAGGACATCGACCTCGTCGTGAATAGTCACGCCCACCCAGACCACATGGGAGGCAACGCCGCACTGGCTGCGGTCACCAACGCTGCCTTCGCCGCTCCCGCCGCCGAGGCCGAGTGGCTGGAGGACAACGAGACCGTGATCTCAGAGCTGTGGGAGGCCAACCCCGACGCCTACCGGCTCACGCCAGGGGAACGATCAGAGCTGGTCGGCCTCTTCGGAGACAGGGTGCGCATCGATCGGCTGCTCCGGGACGGCGACCACCTCGAGCTCTCGAGCGGCATGCTGCGCGTGATCACGACCAGCGGTCACTCTCCCGGTCACATCGCAGTACACGACCAGGACCGCAAGCTGCTGTTCACCTTCGACGACGTCCAGGCCGCCGGCGTCCCCATCGCCGGCACTCCACACAAACTCGCCCCCCTCTACCATGACGTCCGGCGATACCGGAGCGGCCTCCGCCGACTGCACGACGTCGAGTTCGAGCTCCTCGTCCCCTCCCACGGGGACCCCCTTGACGCCGAGGGCGGTCAGGAACGGATCCGAGAGAGTCTGGCCTTCGTTGACCTGGCCGAGGAGTTTGTCCACGACTACATGCAGCGTCACCGCGAGATCACCCTCCGCGACCTGGCAGAAGCGCTGGGCACCCAGCTCGGTCCCTACGACGGTGTGAACCTGCAAACGGTGTCGATCGCCCGGGCGCACCTTGACGACCTCACTCGCCGCGGAGTCGTCACGACCCGCTGGCGCCTCGCCGATTCTTGATGTTGAGCAGCCGGGGCTGTGGTTGTAGGCAACCGCTTCGCGACGGGGCTCCGGAGTTTGCCCAAGCGATGGCAGCAACGGCGTAGCGATCATGACGTGTCGGATCAGCCCCACCCTGCCGCCGGTTCACTCGACGCGGTGGCCCTGGTCGGCGGCATAGGCCTCCAGTACTGCGCGGGTGTCCTGTCCGCTGCGCAGGTACTGGTCGTCGATGAGGCGCGCGAAGTCATCGAGCGCGTGGGCGAGCACCTCGGCGACCACCGGGAGGTCTGTCCCGGACGACCGCCGTGCGTTCTCCATCAGTTCGTAGGCGAAGCTGAGATTCGCGGCCAGGGCGGTGTCCTGGTCTGTCTCCTGGAAGTAGTAGGTCTCGGCGTACTGGGTCAGGTCCACCCGCACGGCTGCCAGAGCACTGGCGACGTCCTCCACGGTCCGCGCTGCCGTAGGGTCGCTGATCTCGTGCAGGACCTTGCCGATACCGGCACGCCGCAGGGCAGCCAGCCGGACAGCGGCCACGCGACGGTCCGTCACCGCGGAGTACACCTGCAGGATCCAGGACACCGAGGCTGTCAACATGGTCAGGCCCATCAGCGCCTGCACCGGGGCCAGCATGCGCAGCCACATTGCGGTGGGCACGATGTCGCCATAGCCCAGCGTGGCGACGGTGACCAGGGACAGGTACAGCGAGTCGGCGAGGTTGTTGCGCACCGCGGGCTCCAGGCCCGGGTCGTAGGAGAAGTCGGCGGGCATGTGCGGCCAGTACACGAGGGTCCACCCGGCGACAGCCAGCGTCGTCCAGACGGCGATGGCGCCCACCATGGTCACCGGTCCGGCCAGCTGCCGCGCGCGGCGGCCGAGGCGAGGAGTCACTCGGCGGACGATGGCCAGCACCAGGCGGTTGGTCCGTCCCCGCGCACTGGGATGCCAGAGGTTCTGGAAGATGTCCCAGAGCACCCCCAGGACGATGAGGAATCCCAGCACGGATACCAGTGGACTCATGCTTTGCCCCTTTCTGCTCTGACCACGAGCGCGGCCATTCCCTGTCGCAGAGTTGACGCGTTGGGAACACGGGTCTCTCCGCGTTCTACCGCGGTCGTTCCGCCGCCAGTCTGGGCCTCCTTTCGTCCGTCAGCCGGGACGGGCCTGGCCCGCTCATCGAGCGAGCTCACACCTGCGGGTACGGCGCGGAGCGCAGTACCCGGGCCAGGTGCGCGGCATTGGCCGCCACGGTGGCCGTCGTGGCGGCGGTCACCTCCGGCGTCTCGGCAAGATCCTGGTAGTCGGTGCCGTGCATCGCCTCGCCGTTCCAGTAGGTGACGCCCTGGGCAGGGATGGTGAAGCCCATGTCGTTCAGGCCCTGGAAGGCCGAGGCGGTGATGGCGTGCGCGCCGTCCTCGTTACCGACGACGCAGACGGCCGCGACCTTGCCGAAGGTCAGCGGCTGGTTCTTGTCGTTGCTGAACGACAACTCGGCGTCAAGCCGCTCGAGCACCCGCTGCGCGACGCTGGACATGTTGCCCAGCCACGTGGGCGTGGCGAACACGAGGATGTCGGCGGCGAGCATCCGCTCCCGGATCCCCGGCCAGGCGTCGCCGTCTCCCATGTCGGCCTCGACCCCCGGCCGGACGTCGTGGTCGACCACGCGAATCAGCTCGCCCGAGACGCCGTGGTCGCCGAGCTTGTCGAGCAGCTGCTGAGCCAGCAAGTCGGTGCTCGAGTCGGCCGGTGAAGGCTTGAGCGAGCAGGTGAGGGCCAAGGCGGTCAACGGAGCGTTCGTGCTCTCAGTACTCATGCCCTCTCGCTACCACAGCTGCCGGCGAGGCGCCCGGGGGCAACGGACGTGCAGCCCTCGAACAAAGGATTCGTTCCGGACCAATCCGCCGGTGCGTGGGCGTCGAAACCCTGCTGTCAGTTCCAGCGCGCGGGCGGCGTCCCGTCGCCCGCCGCCGACGATCAAAGGAGATGTCATGCGTTCCACTCGCACCCGGCTTGCCCCGCTCGCCGCTGCCGCTCTGGTGGGCCTGCCTGTCGCAGCCGCCGCACCCGCGATGGCCGACCACGAGGGCACCGAGATGATGGCCGAGCTGTCCCAGCTCAACGACTCCGGGGCCTCGGGCACCGCCTGGGGCGTGTTCGAGGACGACGGCATGCTGACCATCCAGCTGCAGACCCAGGGCCTGCTCGATGGGGCCCCGCACGCCCAGCACATCCACATCGGCGGGGCGAACCAGTGCCCCGACCCCGGGATGGAGGGGTCCGGCCCCAACGGGGAGATCCGTACCACCGACGCAGCCGATGACTACGGCGCTGTCCAGGTCTCGTTGACCACCGAGCCGGGGATGACCGGCGGTGACCACGCGCTCGACGTGGCGAACTTCCCAGCACAGGGCAGCTACAGCTACGAGCGCACCTTCGAGGTGCCTGACGACGTGGCCAGTGACATCGCGGCGGGGAAGGGCGTCATCGTCGTTCACGGCGCGGACCACAACGGATCCGGTGAGTACGACGGCGACCAGGAGTCCGACCTGGACCCCAGCCTGCCCTCGGAGGCCACCGACCCGGCGCTGTGCGGCGAGTTCCAGGTCGCGCAGACCTCGATGCCGGACGGAGGTGTCGCGACCGGCGGCGCCGGGACGTCGGGTGCCGAGCACACTGGCCTGATCGCCATGGGCGCGGCCACGCTGGCCGCCGGCGCCCTCGGCCTGGCCGCGGTGCGTCGCCGGCAGATCACCGGCGACCAGAGCTGACACTGTCCGATGCCCACCACGACCCCCGGAGGCCGTAGGCGCCGCGTCGCGCCTGCGGCCTTCGGGCTGCTCGCGGCCACCGGGCTGGCCCTCCTCGGCTGGGCCTTCACCAACCAGGCCGACGACCCGCCGGCCCCCTCGCGGGACGCCGCCCGCGAGCTCAGCCAGCCCTCACCCACGGGGACTCAGCCGCCGCCGGCGGCCCCAGCGTCGGGCGGGACGTCCGAATCACCGTCGTCCACCACACCAGCGGGGACCGCTGCCCCCTCCCGTGGCCCTGCCGCGACACCCGCTGCCGGACAGCCAGCGTCCGGGATCTCGGCGCCGCGGCCGCTACCGGCCTCCACCCCGGTGCGGGTGCGCATCCCGGCCATCGAGGTGTCCTCGCCACTACATGCCCTCGGCCTTGCGGAGGACGGCACCCTGCAGGTCCCCGGTGGCGACCGCTACGACGAGGCGGCGTGGTACGACGGCTCCCCCACCCCCGGCGAGGTCGGCGGTGCGGTCATCGAGGGGCACGTCACCAGCCAGGGCTCGGTGCCCAGCGTCTTCTTCGACCTGGGGGCCCTGGGTCGTGGAGACCGGGTCCACGTCGACCGGGAGGACGGGACCACGGCCACCTTCCAGGTGTACGGAGTGGAGTCCTTCCCCAAGGAAGCCTTCCCGAAGGTGGCCGTGTACGGGAACACCGAGGGCCCGGAGCTCAGGATCATCACCTGCGGCGGCGTCTACGACCCCGAGCAGCGCCGGCACCTGGACAACATCGTGGTGTTCGCGCGGATGGTCACGTCCAGCTGACCAGCTGTCCGGCCCTGCCTTCAGCCCTCCAGCGGGACGGCGACGATCGGCTCGCTGGTGGGCTGCTGTGATCCGCCCTCCGGCTCCAGCGTGACACCGACCGCGACAGCACCGGCGGGGTCTCCCTGCAGCACCACCTCAGTGCGGTCGTCGCCGTCCTTGGGCATCAGCCCCGCCGAGACCGCCGTGCCGTCGTCGTGGACGAACCACAGCTGGTAGTCCTGCCCCTGCGGCGGCTCCGGCATCTCCTCGGCGACCAGCACGGTCCGTTGCAGCGCCATGGAGCGGACCACGTGCACGGTCGAGCCGTTCACGGTCTCGGTGGACCGCTGGGCGTCCTCTGCCTCCAGCACCTCCTGCACCGCCACCGTGGAGCCGGGCTCATCCCGCCCCCACTGGGTCGCGACCACGCTCCCGACTGCGACGACGGCCGCTGCGGCGGCCGCCAGCCACCACCGGCCATGCCGTGCCGCCCGGCGCTGCCCGAGATGGGTGAGCTCGCCGCCTGGTGCCTGCGCGCCCGCGGACGTCTGGTCGTCCGGCGCGGTTCGCTGCGGCGCAGTACGTGGGGCCTCTTCAGCCACCGCCGTCAGCACGCGCTGCCGCATCCCCGGGGGAGGCTGCTCCTCCAAGCCCTCGCTCAACCCGACCACGGCCTCGGAGAGCTCGGCGACGGTGCGCCGACATGCTGCGCAGTCGGCGAGATGGGCCTCGAACTGAGTCCGCTCGACGTCGTCGACGGCGTCCAGGGCATAGGCGGCCGCAAGGTCGTGCACCGTGCCGTCCTCCCCGCCGCGGTCGTCCCGCTGCTCGTGCGTGCCGCTCATGGTGCACCTCCTTCTAGCTCTCGTCGCAACCTGATCAACCCGTCCCGGATCCGCGTCTTGACCGTGCCCAGCGGCACGTCCAGCCGCTCAGCCACCTCCCGGTACGTGAGCCCCTGGTAGTAGGCCAGCTCGATCGCGGCCCGCTGCACCGGGGACAGCTCGTGAACTGCCATCTGTAGCAGGCCGGCCTCCAGCCGGCCCTGCACGATCTCACTCGTGGAGTCGAAGGCGGGCTGTGTCTGCCGGGATTCGTAGGCGGCCTCCCGGTCGGATTGGGCCTGCGCCGAGCGGACCCGGTCCACCGCTCGACGATGCGCCAGGGTCAGCAGCCACGCCAATGCGCTGCCTCGGTCAGCGTCATAGCTGTCCGCGAGGCGCCAGACCTGCAGATAGACCTCCTGCGTGACCTCCTCGGCCTGCGCCCGGTCGCGCAGCACCCGCACCACCAACCCGAACACACGCGGCGTGGTGAGGTCGTAGAAGCGGGCGAACGCGTCCTGGTCTCCCTCGGCCACGGCACGCACCAGGACCGCAAGCTCAGCAGTCCCCTGGTGGGAGGTCACCGGGCCATCATGCCCGAGAGTCCAGCCTCGGCAATTCCACAACTCCGTCCCGACCGGCCCTGGCCAGGATGAGCGGGCCGAGTCCGAGCCAGGGCTGCCTGTCGGCGCCAGGCGGAGCACGGTAGCGTCCCCGGCACAGCTCCATCACCAGTCGGAGCAGGAGCCACGGGAGGGCGGATGGACAGGCCGCGCGTGAGCGTCGCCTCGTTGGGCGGGACGATCACGATGACTTCCGCCGCCCGCGGAGGGCCCGTGGAGCCGAGACTGAGCGCTGACGAGCTCCTCGAAGCCGTTCCCGGACTGGTTGACGTCGCCGAGGTGGCGGCCAGCACGTTGGCCGCTGTTCCCAGTGCTTCGCTCGGCTTCTCGGACGCACTGGCAGCGCTGGAATGGGCAGAGCACGCCGTGCGAGGTGGCGCTCGGGGCGCCGTCCTGGTGCAGGGGACAGACACGCTGGAAGAGATGGCCTACTTGCTGGATCTGTACTGGGACCGGCCCGAACCGCTGGTGCTCACGGGCGCTATGCGGACTCCGCAGCAGGAAGGTGCCGAGGGGCCGGCCAACCTGCTGGCTGCTGTCCGTGTCGCGGCGTCAGCGGCTGCGCGCGGGCACGGAGTGACTGTGGTGATGAACGATGAGATTCATGCCGCCCGTTGGGTGGGCAAGAGCCACGCCACCAACGTGGCGGCCTTCACCTCGCCAGGGTGGGGGCCGCTGGGGCACGTCGTCGAGCAACAGGTCATCGCAGCGCCGGCCGCGAGCAGGTGGCCTCCGCTCCCCCGGCCGGCGGTGCCGGGCGACCGGCTTCGCCAGCACGGCCGGCCGCGGGTGGCGCTGCTCGAACTGGCACTCGGGGAAGGTCCCGAGATGTTGCTGTCCGCAGTCCATGCCGGCTATGACGGGGTCGTCCTGGCCGGGTTCGGCGCTGGCCACGTGTCCGCAGCCGTGTCCGAGGCCGTCAGCGATGTGGCCAGCCGGATGCCGGTCGTGGTCGCGAGTCGCACTGGAGCAGGTTCCACGCTCCGCCACACCTACGGCTACCCGGGCTCGGAATGCGACTTGGTCGACCGGGGCGCGCTCATGGCCGGATGGCTCGCTCCGCGAAAGGCACGGCTGCTGCTCTGGGCGTTGTTGGCGGCTGAGGCCTCGGCTGACCGCCTGGGAGCGGAGCTCACCCGACGGGGCAGCACCCCAGTGCCGCAGGCCAAGGCCTAGACGCCTTCCGGCTCAACCGAGCCTTCGTTGCCTTCAGGGCGCTCATCAGCCCCTCAGGTCGATCTCACTCCACTGAGGGCAGGACCTCGGTCAGGGCGTCATCCAGGATGGCCAATGCTCGGGTGGCTTCCTCGGCGGTGAGTGTTGTGGGGGGCATGAGCCGCAGCGTGGTCTTGTCGGGGCCACACGCGAGCAGGAGCAGCCCCCGCTCCAGAGCCGCGCGGCGCAGGGCGGAGACCATGTCCCCGGCCGTTCCACCATCCTGCCTGCGAAGCTCGACTCCGATCATTGCCCCGGCTCCACGGACCTGGGCGCGCATTGGCAGCCGATCCACGATCGAACGAAGGCCGGTCATCAGTTCCTCGCCGCGCAGCCTGGCGTTGTCCATGGCGCCGCTCTGTAGCACCTGGATGACTGCCAGCGCTGCGGCGCAGGCCACCGGGTTGCCGCCGAAGGTGCCGCCGTGGGCGCCAGCGGGCCAGCGATCCATCAGGTCTGCCGAGGCGACGATGGCCGAGAGTGGGAAGCCGTTGGCGATGCCTTTGGCCAGGACCAGCACGTCGGGCGCCACGCCCAGCTGCTCGTAGAAGAACATGCTGCCGGTACGTCCGAACCCGGACTGGATCTCGTCGTAGACGAGGACAATCCCATGGCGGTCGGCACGCTCGCGCAGGCCCCGCAGGAACTCGGCGGGTGCGGGCTGATACCCGCCTTCGCCCTGAAACGGCTCGACCACGATGGCAGCCACCTCGTCGGCCGCCAGGGTGAGCGCGAAGACCTCATCCAGCTGAGCCAGGCACCGCTTGACCTCTTCCTCGACTGTCGCGCCTCGTGCGAACGGTGACGGGTAGTCGACGTGCTGGACGGCGGGAAGCGCAGCGGAGTAGCCGGTCCGCTGCGCCGCCGCCGACGCCGACAGCGCCGTCGCGGCAATGGTGCGCCCATGGAAGGAGTGCTTGAAGGCGACGAGTCCAGGACGGCCGGTGGCTCGTAGGGCGAGCTTGACCGCCGCCTCCACTGCCTCCGCACCGCTGTTGCCGTAGAAGACCTTCTGGCCATCGCCGACGAGCTCGACCAGGCGCTCTGCGAGGGTGACGTAGGAGGGGTACAGGCCGACGTTGTGACCGGCATGGACCAACTGGTCCATCTGATCGCGGGCGGCCTGGACCACGGCGGGGTGGTTGTGCCCAACGTTGGTGACCGCGACGCCGCTGGCGAAGTCCACGATCTCCCGCCCGTTCTCCGTCCACAGTCTCGCACCCTCGGCCCGCACAACCGACAGGTCGGTGTGCCGGCTGGATACCGGGCCGAACAGCCCTGCGGCTCGCTCCTGCAGGGTGGCCGCGCTACTCACATGACCCATGACCACTTCCCCTTGTCGACGCATTGACGTATGGTCTGACCATAACGCGGACTGTACAGTGGTGCAATCATCTGATCTGTTCGAAGCCCCCGTCCATGGAGGTCGCCATGACCGCTTTGTCAGGTATCCGGGTCATCGACGCGAGTCACGTCCTCGCCGGGCCCTATTGCGCCATGCTCTTGGCGGACATGGGCGCCGACGTGGTGAAGCTGGAGTCGCCGCAGGGCGGCGACCACAGCCGACACATGGCCCCGAAGCTGCCCGAAGGCTTCAGCGGTGCCTTCGTCGCCGTGAACCGGAACAAGCGAGGCGTGGCTATCGACTTGAAGACGGAGTCCGGCCGGAACACGATGCACCGTCTCGTGGGCAGCGCTGACGTCCTCATCGAGAACTACCGGCCCGGGGTTGCGGCGCGGCTGGGCATGGACTACTCCACCCTGCGCACGATCAACCCGAGGCTGGTTCACTGCTCCATCTCGGGCTTCGGCCAGACCGGGCCTTATGCCTCCCGGGGCGGGTTCGACCTGATCGCCCAGGGCATGTCCGGGCTGATGTCGGTCACCGGCGAGCCCGACGGGGGCCCGGTGAAGTGCGGTCCGCCCATCACTGACCTGGGCGCCGGGCTGTTCGCCACCTACGGCATTCTGTCCGCTCTGACCGCCCGCGAGCGGACCGGGGAGGGCCAGCAGGTCGACACCTCCCTCTTCGAGGCCGGTTTGGCGCTGGAGGTATGGGAGGCGGTCGAGCACTTTCACACCGGCCGCACGCCCGCCCCGACCGGCTCCGGCCACCGGTTGGGTGCTCCGTATCAGGCCTTCCGGTGCGCGGACGGCTACTTCACAGTGGGCGCCGACAGCCCTCGCCACTGGCCAGCGTTCTGCGAGCTGATCGGGGCCGCTGAGCTCGCTGAAGACCCGCGGTTCGCCACCAACGATGACCGCCTGGAGAACCTGGCAGACCTCGTCCGCCAGATCGAAGAGAAGACCGCACGCCAGCCCAGGGAGTACTGGCTCACCCGGTTGGAGGAGGTTGGCATCCCCGCGGGCCCGATCAACACGGTGCCGGAGGCCCTGGAGGATCCCCAGACGCGCGCGCGGGACATGGTGCAGGAGGTCACCTCGCCGACGTTGGGCTCGCTGCGTGCTCTGGGCCCGCCGGTCAAACTGTCCGCGACACCGGCGAGCATCCGTACCGCAGCCCCCCGGCTAGGGGAGCACACGGCGGAGGTGCTGAGCGAGATCGGTGTCACTGAGCAGGAGTTCGCAACGCTGAAGGAGCAAGGAGCCCTCGGATGAGCGATGTGCACATGGAGCGGGACGGTCATGTCGCTGTGCTGAGCCTGGACAACCCTCCCCTGAACATCATGACCGCGCAGATGCGTGCCCCGTTTCTGGCCGCTCTGGACGAGGTCCGGCGCGATTCCCAGGTGCGCGCGGTGGTGCTGACCGGGCGGGGCGACCGTGCCTTCTGCGCTGGCGCCGACCTCAACGAGGAGGCCGACCTCACGCCGGAAACCGTACGAGCGTTCCTGGACGAGGACTGCGCGATCTACGACGGGGTGGCCGAGCTGCCCGTCCCCGTCGTCGCCGCGATCAACGGGCACTGCATGGGCGGGGGCCTGGAACTGGCCCTGTCCTGCGACCTCCGTGTCGTCGCCGAGGACGCCAAGCTCTGTGGCGCGGGAGTGAAGGTAGGACTGGTCGTCAGCACAACGAGGATGACCAGACTGGTCGGCCCCGCAGTCGCGAAGGACCTGTTGCTGACCGGGCGCACCTTCCTCGGGGACGAGGCGGTACGGTTGGGGCTGGCCACCTCCTCCACCCCGCGCTCGCAGGTGCTGAGTTCGGCCGTCAAGCTCGGACAGCTGATCGCGCGCCGTGCCCCGCTGGCGGTTCGACGCACCAAGCAGGCGATCGACGAGGCGGCCGAGCTGCCGTTCGCTGAGGCGATGTCCCGAGAGCTGGACCATTTCGCCGAGCTGTCCGAGACCAACGATCACAAGCACGCCATCGCCGCGTTCTTCGACCGTCAACCGCCGAGCTTCACTGGCGAGTAGCCCGTGACAGGCGGTCTCCGTCCCGCCGACCGACGGGTCCCCGCCAGCCGCGCAGCTCACGCCATGACGTCCCCGCTGTTCGGGCCGAGCGTCTGGCCGACGTAGAGGTTCCCGCCCGGATCGCTGGCCAGCAGGAGCGCGGAGGGCGCTACCTCCGCGGGGGTACCGAACCGTCCCAACGGAAGCTCGGCGGCACGGCGCCGTCGATCCTCCGCGCTCATACCGGCGATCAGCGGCGTCGAGATGGGTCCCGGGGCGATGGCGTTGACCAGCACGTTGTGGCGCCCGACCTCCCGCGCGACCGCCTTGGTGAACCCCAGCACACCGGCCTTGGCCGCGGAGTAGTGAGCGCGCCGCTCGCCCCCCTTCTGTCCCATCTGGGAGGCGATGTTGATCACCCGGCCCCAGCGGGCCTCCACCATGGCCGGCACCACGGCGCGGGAGACCAGGAAGACGCTGCGTAGGTTCCCCTCGATGGTCCGGTCCCACGTCTCGACGTCCATCTCCAGGAACGGCAGCGGCTCGAGGATGCCGGCGGCGTTGACGAGGATGTCGATCCGGCCGTGGTCGGCGGTAGCCGCCCGGACCATCCGCTCGACTTCAGCGGCGTGCGTGAGGTCCGCTCCGTAGCCCGTTGTGCCGGATGCGAACGCTGGTTGCTCCAGCAGTGGCTCCAGCATGGACTGGTCCCGGTCGGTCAGGGCGAGCGTGGCACCGGCTCGCCGGAACTCGCCGGCGATGGCGGCGCCGATCCCGCCGGCAGCTCCGGTGATCAGGGCCGTTCGTCCCTGCAGCACGTTCACGACTGAGGCCCTTCCTGGTCTGTGGGGAGCGCGAACAGCCGCCCCCAGTCATCGGCCAGTTCGGGCGCTGGGCGGCCGACCAGGCGCAGGCATTCCCACAGCGTCACCAGAACGCTGTCCAGGACCGGGATCCCCAGGCGCGCCTCGAGGGAGGGTACGCACGGGGCGCCCCAGACGTTGGTGCACACGATCGCGACTGCCTGGGCGCCCTCCCCCACGGCTTGCTCAACGAGCCGGTCGACCTGGGGTGGGCGAACACGGCCGATAGCCACGTTCGACTCGAGCCCGAGATGCGCCTCGGACACGCAGGTCACCCCGTTGTCGGCGTAGGTGAGCTCGATGCGTTCGGTCAGCTGGGCGATGTACGGCACCGCCAGTGCGCACCGGGTCACCTGGAGCCGGCGAAACGCCTCGAACAGCGCCAGCGTTGTCGTGGTCGCCTTGACGCCGGTCGCCGATTGGATGGCCGCACAGATCTGGCGGTCGTGCTCGAGGCCGAGCCAGGAACCGGAGGTGCCGTTCCAGGCAATGACGTCGACCTCGGCGTCGGCGAGTAGGTGAGCCGCCCTCACCATGGGCTCTACCTGGAACTGGGTGACGGACTCCTCGCCCAGGTTGAGCTTCACGACCGGCACCCTCGTGAAGTGCACGGATACCTCGGGCAGGTCGGCGGCGGTCTGCTGCGTGACCGGCTCGAGACAGGTGTTGGACGACGGGGTCAGCATGCCGATGCGCAGGTGGCGGGTCACGTCAGTCGCGCTCCTGTTCCCGGGGACACCGTCGGGCGAAATCCCGGGCGATATCCCGGAACGGCGACCAGCGGACTCCTTCATGGTCGCTGATGTACTCGATCAGCCGCTCCAGCATCAGCAGCACCTGTGGGCGGCCGGAGACGTCGGGGTGGATGGTGAACGTGACCACGGCGTAGTCCATCTCCCGGTAGACCCAGTCGAACTGGTCCCGCCACATCTCCTCCAGCGACCGCGGGTTCACGAAGCCGTGGCTGTTGGCGCTCTGCTTGATGAACATCATCGGGGGCAGGTCGTCCAGGTACCAGTTCGCCGGCAGCTCGACCAGGTCACTCTCCACACCCCGGTCCATAGGTTTCATCCATGCCTCGGCCGGTGCCGAGTAGTCGATATTCGTCCACGACTCCCCCAGACGGACCCAGTAGGGGGTGAAGTCGTTATGCATCAGTGAGTGGTCGTACTCGACGCCTCGCTCGACCAGCAGTGCATGGGTGTGGTGGGAGAACTCCCACCAGGGGGCCACGTACCCGACGGGGCGCTGGCCGGCGCGGTCCTCGACCAGTTCCAGCGAGCGGTCGAGCACAGCGGCCTCCTGGTCGCGGCTCATCTCGATGGGGTTCTCGTGGCTGTAGCCGTGCAACCCGATTTCGTGACCGCTGTCCACGATGCGTTTGAAGCTTTCCGGGAAGGTCTCGACCGAGTGCCCGGGGACGAACCACGTGGTCGGCAGGTCGTACCGCGAGAACAGCGTGAGCAGGCGCGGCACGCCCACCTCCCCGGCGAAGACCCCCCGCGAGATGTCACCTGGGGAGTCCTGCCCACCGTAGGATCCGAGCCAGCCCGCGACAGCGTCGAAGTCGACACCGAACGCACAAAAGATCTCCTTGGCCATCATCCACTTCCTTCGTCGGTCTGCATCTTCCAGCACGCTCACCCGTGTCCCCGCGCGGTGACCCACTGCCGAGTCAGCTCTGCCCCCACGGACAGCGGGACGCTCGGCGAGAAATCGAGGTCCCGCCGCGCGGCGGACACCTCCAGGGGGCCAAGCGGGAAGACGTTGTACACCGGGGCATCGGCCGTTACCTGCAGCTGGACGCCGGGCACCGCCTCGCGCACGGCGTCCACCAGCTGCGGCAAGGTCTGCGCCTCCCCAGGTCCGATGTTGTAGGCGGCTGCCAGGGGCCTCGAGGGCTCAAGCGCCACGCATACCGCGTCCACGACGTCTTCCACGAAGACGTGCTGGCGGGTGACCCCGGCCGGGTCCGCCACCTGCGTCGTCCGCCCGTTCAGGCCGTCCTCGACCAGCGTCCGGATCAGGCACGACGTGGTCCGACCAGGCCCGTAACAGGAGGCAACACGCAGCGCCACCGCGTCCAGCCCGTGCTCCGCCCGGTATCCACGGATCAGTGCCTCACCGGCGGCCTTCCCGGCCCCGTAGACGGTGTCCGGCAGCAGGGGGCGCGCCTCAGGAACCGCGGTCAGGTCGTCTTGTGCGCCGTAGGCGAGGATGGAGGAGAACCACACCACGCGACGGACGTTGTGGATACGGGCGGCCTCCAGGAGGGAGTACAGCCCCAGCACGTTGATGTCGAGGGCCCGTGCCGGAGCGTCCGGCATCACCATGGGGCCGGACACCCCTCCCGCGTGGACGATCGCGCTCACGTGGTGGCCGACGATGGCCTCGTGCCACCGCTGCGGGTCCGGAAGGTCGTGCGAGAGGAATGGGTAGGAACAGCCCGGGGGAGGCACGCGGTCCATTCCCACGACCCTGCGGCCCTCACCGCACAGGCGACGCGCCACCGCTGCGCCGATGAGGCCGTTGACCCCGGTCACCAGCGTTGTGCCCATCGTGTCCCTCACCCTCGGTCCCTACCGCCCTTCCACCGCCGTGTCCGCCGGGCGGCACCGACTCGCGTCTACCTTCGACACATCACTGCTCCGCCACGAGCCGTCCCTCCTCCATGACCACGTCTCCGTCGATCGTGATGGTCGGGTGCCAGAACACCAGATCGATGTGCAAGCCTGCCTGCACCCGCTCTACGCCGGGATCGGCCGGAGTCGTCCCGACTGCGATGTGCGCGGTGCCCAGGACGGCTTCGGCGCTCATCATGTCGTCGATCATCTGCGCCTCTGGATTCATGCCCACACCCACCTCGGACACCTGGTAAGCGTGCGGAGTGTGCGCCGACTCGAGCAGGTCACTGAGCCGCTGCCCTTCATGACCCTCAGCGATGTGCACCATGCGGCCGTTCTCGATCCTCGCGTGAATGGGTTCGCTGAGAAGGCCTAAGCCGACCCCGTAGGCATCGGCGATGAGCTGACCGGTCGTACCGGCCAGGCTTGGCACCAGGCCCCACTCCAGGCAGGGCGGTGTCCCAAACTGACCGGCGCGGTCGGCCATGCCGGTCAGCGCGCGCCCGGAACGCCCACCGAGATCAATCGCCAGGTCGGTGCCCCGGGTCGTCGTGATCTGCATGATGGAGCCCGCCGTGACCCGGTCCGCGAGGTGCTCAATGCGCTGGCGATGAGCGGGAAAGTCGGCGTACATCGCGCCCGTCCCGTCGAACAGGTGGGGTGGCGGAGAGCCGACGTAGAGGTACCTGGTACCTGCTTGCTGGAGATCCTGCCGCGCCTGACTGTGCCGAACCGACACTGCCGTGATCTCGACGACGGCATCCAGGCCTTCCAGCTGCGCGGCGGCCGTCGCCGGCACCTCGGCATCCGTGCCCTCTGAGGCAGGCAGCTCGACAACGCGGGTTCGGGCGCCCTCCGCCCGCAGCACCCGCTCCGTCTCCACTCGGAGCAGGTCGTCGGTGCCGGGGTCGATGAGAATCCCAACGGACTCGTTGTGCACCCCTCCCAGGCAGGAGAGCAGGTTGGCGACCCCGCGCTGGAAGTCGCTGTTGCTGTGTTGGCTCATTTGCTCATTGCTCCATTCTTGGGGTCTACGTGATGCACAGAAGCGCTCCCTGTGCTGCCGGTCTACAAGCCCACGGCTCTGGGCAGCCAGGTGGTCAGGGCCGGCAACGCGGCCGTCAGGACCAACGTCACCAGGATCGGCGCGTAGAAGGGAGCCGTGCCCTGGATGACTCTCTCCAGTCCCAGCCCCGAGATCTGGCTTCCCACATACAGGCAGAGCCCCACCGGTGGTGTGATCAGTCCGAGCCCAAGGCCGAGCACCATCACCACGCCAACCTGCAGCGGGTCGGCCCCCAGCTCGACCATGGCCGGGGCGATGATGGGCGTGAGGACGATGAGTGCCGCGGCCACCTCCATGAACGTGCCGACAATCAGCAGGAAGACGAGGACGAGCAACCAGACGACGATCAGGTTCGTGGAGACGCTGAACAACGCCTCGCTGATTCGTTGCGGTACTCGTTCGCGCGCCAGGGCGTGCCCCAGAGGCGTCGCGAACGCGATGATCAACATCAGCGCGGAGGTCAAGATGGTGGTACGCATCGCGATGGCCACCAGGTCGCGCCAGCGGAGCACACGGAATACCAGCAACCCGAGCACCAGGGCATAGACAACGGCGATGACGGCCGCCTCGGTCGGTGTAGCGACCCCCAGCAGGATGGCCCCGAGGATGATCGCCGGTGTCAGCATCGGAAGAACCGCCCTGACGGCCGCTTCTCCGAACTCCCGGAGGGTGCTCCGGTGCCGCTGTCCGAGCTCGCGACGTGCGGCGATGATCGCCACCAGGGCCATCAGCGACAGGCCCATCACGACGCCAGGAATGATGGCGCCGACGAACAGGCCCCCGATCGAGGTCCCCGTGATGGAGGCGAAGATGATGATGTTGATGCTTGGTGGGAGGATGGGCCCGATCGTGGACGAGGACACCGTCACGCCCACGCTGAAGTCGTCGGGGTAGCCGTTGTCCCGCATCGCCTTCAGCTCGACCCGGCCCAGGCCCGCGGTGTCGGCGACGGCAGAGCCGGACATCCCGGAGAACACCATACTGGCCACCACGTTGGCGTGCCCGAGGCTGCCGGGAAGCCGGCCCACCAACGCACGGGCGAAGGCAAAGATGCGGTCAGTGATGCCACCGACGTTCATCAGCTCGCCTGCGAGGATGAAGAACGGGATAGCCATCAGGGGAATGGAAGTCATTTGCCCGACCATGCGCTGAGGCAGCAGCGAAAGGTCTGCGCCACCCATGAGCAGGTACAGTCCTGCAGCAGCGGCGATGCAAAAGGCCACCGGAACGCGCAGCAGCATTAGCAGGACCAGCGTGATGAACACCGCGGTGATCATCATGGCGATGCCTCCTCGACTTTGTCCTGCTCGGCGTTCGTCGACCCTGTGATGAAATGGAAGCGGTAGTCGACAAGCATCATCTGCACCATCCGGATCGTGGCTAGCACGGCGAAAGCAGGGACCGCCGCATAGACGTATGTCCACGAGATCGGCAGCGCAAGTGCAGACCTGCCGGTGTCTCGAGCTAGCTCATATCCCTTGACGAGGAGAACCACCAAGATTGCCTCGATGACCAGGAACCCGAACCAGCGGACCACGATCTGCAGGGTTGCGGGCATTCGATCCACGACGAAGCCCACGGAGATGTGCTCAGCCCGCTTCAGTGCACCGATGGAGCCAAGGAAGATGAGCCAGACCATGAGCAGCCCGCTGAGCTCGTTGGACCAGTGCAGCGGGGATCCCAGCAGATAGCGGAACGCCACCGACGTGGCGGTGATGACCAGCAGCGCCACCAAGATGCCGGTCGCGACGATCTCTTCCAGGTTGTCGACGAGGACCCGGAGCGGGCCAGGTGACGCCGGTGGCCCACGGCGGCCATCGCTCGCGTCCATGGCTCTACTCGGCGGCCTGGATAGCCTGGTAGAGGTCGAGCATCACACCGTCCTGGAAAGACTCCGGAAAGCCCTCCAGTCGAGCCCGGAAGGCCTCGACATCCGGCTCAACCAGTTCCATACCACCTTCGCTGGTGAGTTCTCCGCGGAGATCCTCCTCCGCCTGCAGCACCGTCTCGTCGATGAAGTCGCCGGCCTCCTGCGTTGCGCCGTCCAGGGCAGCGCGCTGCTCCTCGCACAGAGAGTCATGTAGTTCCGGATTGATCGCCACCATGAGGTTCGCGACCGTGTGGCCGGTCAGCATGAGGTAGTCCTGCACCTCGTTGAGGTTCGACGTGGCGATCGTTGGCAGCGGGTTCTCCTGGGCGTCCACGACACCGCTCTGCAGCGCAGTATAAAGTTCGGAGAAGTCGACGGGCGACGGCGTCGCGCCCATCTGGGCCCACGACTGCTCGACGACGGGGACAGGGGTAATCCGGAGCTTGACGCCTTGTAGTTCATCCGGCGTCTGAATCGGCTGGTTGGCCGTGAGGTGCCTGGTGCCGTAGTACCAGGAGGGGTCGAGGATGCGCACCTGTGCCTGCTCCTCAACGGTCTCGACTATCTGCTGTCCCGGCTCACCGTCCATCGCCGCCTTCAAGTGCTCGTAGTCGCGGAAGGCGTAGGGCAGAGCCAGCACGTTGGTCTCCGGCGCCACGGTGCCGTAGGCGTTACCGACGATGGCCGCCATCTCCAGCGATCCGCTGGCCAGCCCTTCCAGGTACTCCTGCTCATTCCCGAGCTGCCCGGCGGGGAAAACCTGAACCTCCAACGTGCCGCCACTCTTCTCGGCGGCTAGTTCGGCTAGACGCTCGGTGGCCTGGTCCACTGGTGACCCCGGGGCCACTGCGTGGGCGACGCGCAAGACGACATCCTCACAGTCCTCGCCGACGCTGACCTGCGCTGTCCCATCGGGGCCTCCCTCATCCTCCGGTGAGGGGTCCTCCGCTTGCTGTCCACACGAAGCGATCAGCGATGCCGCGCACACCAGGGTGATCGCGGGAATCGCCCGGGATGGTGTAGTCAATGAGCGCTTGCGCATTGGTTGCTCCAGTCTCTCTGCGGTCGGTCGGTAGGCAAGGTCGCGGGGCCACGCACCGCGACTTCTGGTGGGCGGATCAGTCGTGTTCCTGGAGGGCCACCGCCCTGACCGGTGAGCCGTCCGCTCCTTCGAAGGGGATGGGCAGGGCAAAGAACTTGACCCGCTTGCTGGTGAGGCTGTGGAGGTTGGTGAGATACTCGATGACGGCGATGCCTTCGGGGAAGAAGTGAGCGTGAGTGGTGAACTCTTCCTGCGTACACAGCGCGTACCGCTCAGGATCAGTCACCTGGTAGCGAAGAACGTAATCCGGCGGGTAGTCGTAGCCCACGAGCTTCACCCCTCGCTCGATGAGCCAGCGGCAGGCCGTCGCATCGGTGTACGGAGCCTCCGCCCAGAATCTCATCGATTCCCAGTCGCATTTCTGCGGCCAGTCGGTCCTGAGGAGAACGATGTCGCCTTCGCCGATGTCGGCGGCATGGCGCTCCAGTTCCTCTGCGGTGATGGCTCCGTTGGGTCCCAGGTGGCTCAGGTCGACGACAACAGCGTCCCCGTAATAGCGCTCCAAGGGCACACTAGCGATATCCATACCGTCAGCCAGAAAGTGGTTGGGGCCGTCAGCGTGGGTGAAGCCGTGCATGTTGATCGTCATGTATGTGTGGCGAAAGGGGTCCCCGTCAGCCAGGTCGTCCTTGAGCATGGTGCGGGCAAACCAACGCCAGTGCTTGCGCGTGGGCAGCGTCAAGTCGATCAGCTGTCCCATGTCAGGACCGACCTTCCCGCACCACTCGCTGCCAGCACGTGCCGCCTGGGCCCGGGAAGGGCAGGCGTGGCCGGACCACGCGTGATGGCCACGGAGGAAGGTCCGCACGGCAGTTCGCGGTCATCACACGCATGGGAACCCTCTCGTATGGGCTGAACACAGGATGGTCTGTCCATTCCCCACCATGCTAGGCACGGCCCCCTGCCTTGGCAAGAGATCGCTTCGGGGGCGCGGCTGGCTGGCACATCGGGGCATGCCCGTACCGGCCGCTGGGCGTCAAGCTTCCTGACCGGTGGGGCCGGCCCGGTCGCGGTGTGGTGCCCCTGGCCGGTCATGTCCGGCACAGTGTCCGTGCGGCTCGTTTCATTCTTGTTTCGCTTCGGTGACAGCGACCGCACGTTCGCTGGGCGTGGACTCGGCACGGCAGGTGCAGCGGCTACCTCCGGCCACTGGCAGAGCCGCACCGGCCCGACTCAGGCCCCCACGGGCCAGTCCCCCGAGGGGCCGGCATTGCTGGCGGTGCCGTCCCGGTTCGCGCCCGACCGCCGCGGCGAACCCCGTGAGCCGGCACCACGTCGGCGCACTCGTGGCGCGCGCCTGGCTGCCTTGCTGCCCCTGCTCAGCTACGTGCTGCCCGGCCGAGACAGACCGTCCGAGACGTCGCTGGGCTGTCGCGAACGAACCGTCGCCAGGAGCTGCACGCGGGGGACCTCCCCCTCGCTGCCATCACTCGCCGTCGCGGAGAACCGAATAGAACCCTTCGATGTGGTGTCGCATCAGTTCAGCGGCCCCGTCGGCGTCACCGCGAGAAACGGCGTCGAGTATCTGCTGGTGCTCGCGCAGCAGACCCTGGGAGTGCTCGGCCCAGTCCGGGTCGCCCTCGAACGCAGAGTCCATCGGCCGCCGGACCGCCTCTTTGAGGGCGGCCATGAGATCGGCGAGGAGGACGTTCTTGGAGCCCCGGGCCAACTCGACGTGGAACTCAGTGTCGAACTCATGGAAGGTCTTGCGATCGATGTCCGGGCGGGCCATCTCCTCCAGCGCTTCCCGCACCGGACTGAGGTCTACTTCCTGCACCCTCGTGGCGAGGCGACGCACCGATTCCATCTCCAACACCATGCGCACAGTCAGCACGTCCACCACCGAGTAGCTGGACAGCGCCACGTGCAGTCCCAGGAGGTCAGTGAGAGCCCTGTTGGGTTCGGCGGACACGATGAGTCCAGAAGAGGGGCCGGCACCCGGGCGGGTGCGCACGATCTCCATGGCCTGAAGCGTGCGCAGGGCCTCGCGTACCGACGGACGACTGACCTGTAGCAGCTCGCTCAGCTGCCGCTCCCCGGGGAGGCGATCACCGGGGCGGAGCCGCCCAGCGAAGATCTCGTCCTTGAGCCGGCGGACGACGAGCTCGTAGGTCTTAGCCCGGTCGAGGGGCTCAAGCTGCAGCGCCATGGTCATACCATAGGCCATTCTACCCGTGCCGTAGCCAGGCCCGACCGTCTACCAGCAAGGACGGCATCGTGGAGCTGAGACGTTCCTCGGTTGACGCGGTGCCTGGCTCCTCACGGCTCGAAGACTCCGTCCCCGTAGTCCTCCGCCCAGTCCGGCTCGCCGCTCATCATGGCCGCGGCCAGCCGGCCCAGCTCGTCACCCGACTTGGCGCCAGCACCGTTGCCCCCGGTCAGCACGCCGATCCCGGTGTCACCGCGGGTGATGTACGGATGTCCGCCTGGGGGCACGGTGATGATGCAGGTCTGCGGACGCACGTCGACCGCGACCAGGTCTGGGATTACCTCTTGCGCCTTGGCCAGCAGCATCTCGGCGACTGCGGGGTCGCCCTCCCCGGCGCACCACTGCTGCAGAGCAGTCTTCGATGCCAGGACCTCGGTGCGAGGCCCCCCGCCGATCTTGAGATACCACCGCCCGTCGGGGTACTGCATTGGCGGCACCATGTAGTAGCCGTGGCTGGCACCGTGAAGGCGTACTGATGGCATGCCCCGGAGGCTGCGCCGTAGCCCGTCCTCCACCTCAACGTGGATGATGGTGCGCCCGAAGACGGTCAGGTCATGGGCCACCGGGGACCAGGACTCGAACCGACTGTAGGCGCCGACCGCGAGGAGGACATGCTGACCGTGGATCGACCCGCCATCGGCCAGCGTGATGAGGTGGCCCCCACCGTTCGCAGTCCCGAGGTCTTCCATCGGCGCCTCAATGTGCGTGAGTCCGCGCCGCTGTCCGCGCCGGATCTGCGCCGTCACGAAGGCCCGGGGGTCAAAGTATCCCGCCGCTGTCGGCTCCAGCACCCCCACCGAACCGTCGCCAACGTTCAAGTAGCTAAACCGATGCCGTAACTGCGCGCAGCTCAGATGCTCGAATGAGTCGCTGTCCGGGCCGGCCAGCACCTGCTCGAGACTCCTGTGCTGAGCCGCAGCATCCTCGGCCACCACCAGCAGGCTGCCGACGTCAGTAAAGAACGACACACCTGTCGACGACTCGATGTCACGGAACCGGGAGAGCGAACGGCGCCCGAGCTGGGCCCAGACAGGGTCGTTGGACCATTTCCGCGCGACCCGCGAGACGTCCCCGTGGCTGCTGTACCTCCCGTGGGCACCGCCTTCCCCTGCCGCGACGAGGGCCACGTCCTTGCCGCGCTCGGCAAGGTAAGCGGCTGCGGAGGCACCCATGGGGCCTCCCCCGATCACCACATGCTCATAGGACCCGCCCATGGGTTCTGTTGCCGCTGGTTCAGACCTGTCCTTACTTGGAGTCAACGCGGGCCTCCTTCTGCGGTGCTGGCTGGCTCTTGGCGGTGGGATAGATGCGCCGTATCAGTGGGGGCGCCATGACCAGGGCAGCTGCCAGCAGGAGCAGCGCCAGGGAGCCGGGCCGCGTCAGGAAGATCGTCGGGTCACCGTGCGAGATGGACAGACTGCGAGCAAGCCCGGTCTCCATGATCGGCCCGAGGATGAGGCCGAGAATGACCGGGATGACGGGGTATCCGTATCGCTGCATGAGGAAGCCGATCACCCCGAAGATCAGCGTCACCCACACGCTCCACATCCGGTTCGTGAGGGAGTAGGCGCCTGCCAGGCAGAGGAACAGGATGAAGGGGTACATCAAGCCATACGGCACGCGCAGAACGTAGGCGAAGGCAGGCGCAAGGGGCAGGTTCAGGACTAGCAGAATGAGGTTCCCGATCCAGAAGGAGATGATCAGACCCCAGACGATCGTGGGTTGTTGCTCGAGGAGGAGGGGCCCGGGTTGCAGGCCGAACACCAGGAACGCCCCGAGCAGAACTGCCGTGGTCCCCGAGCCCGGGATACCCAAGGTCAACGTCGGCGCGAATGACCCGTTGGTGGCGGCGTTGTTTGCCGACTCCGGCCCGGCGACGCCTTCCACCATCCCCGTGCCGAAGAGGTGCCTGCGGGGCCCGGCAAGGCGCTTCTCGACGTCATAGCTGAAGAAGGAAGCCAACGTTGCGCCGACGCCGGGCAAGATGCCCAGCACGAAGCCGATGGCTGAGCCCCGGAACGCGGGCCGCCAGGTACGCCGCAGCTCGTCCCTGGTGATCATCATGTCCCGCCATCCCGTGGTCATCGGGTTCTCCGCGCCACGGCCCATCTGTCGGAACACTTCCGCGACGGCGATGATGCCGATGATCACCTCGATGTAGCCCAGGCCCCCGAAGAGCTCAACCCTGCCGAAGGTGTACCGGGCCTGACCGGACTGGGCGTCCAGGCCAATCGTGGCGATCAGCACGCCGAAGGCGGCCGCCGCGATTCCCTTCACCAGGGACCCGCCGCCCGTGAAGCCCGCGATGCTCAATAGTCCCAGCACGGCGAGCGCCACTGTCTCCGGCGGGCCGAACTGCAAGGCGACGGCACTCAACATCGGCAAGGCGGCCATCAGCACAATCAGGCTGGTGGTGCCGCCCACGAAGGAAGCGATCGCCGCGGACGCCAACGCCCCGCCGGCCCGTCCTTGCTGCGCCATCGGGTACCCGTCGAACAGCACCACCGCCGAGGAGGAGTCACCTGGCGTCGCAACCAGGACCGTGCTGATCGTCGCCCCGTACTGCGACCCGTAGTAGATGCCCGCCAGCATGATGAGGGCACTGAGCGGATCCAGGGTCAGCGTCAAGGGCAGGAGGAGCGCCACTCCCGTGGCTGAGCCGAGCCCCGGCAGCATCCCGATGATGGTCCCGAGGGTGACTCCCACGAAGCAGTAGAGGATGTTGACCGGGGAGACTGCGGCCTGCAGGCCCGCAAGGATCTCGGTGAGGGTTTCCATGTCACTCCGTCAGGGGAAGAGATGCCGGCGCGCAGCGCTAGGGCAACGGGACCTGCAACAGGGTCTCGAAGATCAGGTAACCGAAGCCGAAGATGGCGCCCGCACACCCCACGGCAAGGAGCAAGCCTCGGCCTTCGAGCACCTTCACGACGAAGAACGTGAGCAACGCGAAGCTCACGGTGAAACCCAGCAGGGGCGCCGTGAGCAGGCACACCAGGAGGCCACACAGGAGGAGGACTCTTCGTAGCCGAGCGTCCATCGGCGGCCGAGGACTCTCGCCGGACTCCTCCTTCCCGGCCGGCTCCTCACGGGTCGCACCACGGCCGGACGTGCGCGCACGGAGCAGAGCCGACAGGCAGACAGCGACTCCGCAGAGCGCCAGCACCGCACCGGCTAGCGCAGGGAGCGTGCCGGCGGCCAGCCGGCCTTCCTCACCGAGATAGCCGTAGCCGCCGGCCTCCCAGGACCAGAGCGCGCCGATGGCAACGAGAACCATGCCACCGACCAGATCAGCACGGTCACTCCTCGAAACCTGCAGCACCCGCAACGCTCACCCGCCGGTGGTCTCGTAGACCTCTTGGTAGCCCTTCTCGACGTCATCGAGATAGGTCAACCATTCGTCTCCCCAGATCTGGTTGGGGGCGACCACGTTGGACTCCACGTACTCCTGGTACGCCTCTGTTTCCGTCCATTCCTTGAGCGCCTCGGTCCAGTACTGCTGTGCACAGTCTGGGATGTCCGGCGGGGCGAGGACTCCACGGAACTGGCTGAAGGCGCCACGAGGCTCATACCCCAGGTCGGCGAGCGAGGGGATTCCCTGGTAGGGCTCGATCTCCAGCGAGTTCTTGGTGTTGGCGACAACGGGGGCGAAGTCGCCGGCCTCCACTTGGCCCTCCACCTCACTCGGGTTGGCCAGGATCCCGTCGATGTCACCGGCAAGGAGCGCCGGGATGGAGCCAGCCGTGCCGTCGAAGGTCACGAACTCCACCGTGATGCCCTCCTTCTCGAGGACGGTCTGCAACGGCATCGCCTCCACGGACTCCGCAGTCGGTTGGGCGATGGCCAGCGGATCACCGGCAGAGTCCGCCTCGCGAGCGGCAGCGAGGAATCCTTCGAAGTCCTGCCAGCCGGCGTCCGCACTGCCGATGAGGAAGATGGTGTCCTCGACCACCATCCCCAGCGGGGTCCAGGAGGTCGCGTCATACGGCAGTTCCTCGTGCTGCAGCGGCAGCGACACCATGGCGTTCTCGGCGCCCAGCAGGAAGTGCGGGTCCCCGGACTGCTCATAGAAGTAGGTGTAGCCGATGGTCCCCGATCCGCCGGGTCGGTTCTCGGTGCTGATGTTCAGGTCTGGGCGGACTTCCTCCAGACCGGCGGCCACGGCGCGTCCGAACAGATCGCTGCCGCCGCCCGGATCGAACGGGACCACCATGGTCACCCCTCGCTCCGGCGACCAGCTGCAGTCGCCCGCCCCCGCGCCCTCAGTGCCCCCTGCACCCCCGGAGGACTCACTAGATCCGCCAGAGCCACACGCAGCAAGCGTCACAGCTCCCACTCCCAGCACTGCTGTGAGACGGGTACGCCGTATGGACGAGGTGGACGCCATCGTTCCTCCTTGGTCTGACCAAACAATTGGAGGCCAACCTACGGCTCAGACCGCGCCGTGGCAACCCCGCAACAGGCCCCGCGCGGCACAGACCCGTGGGAGGGACGCCCGCCCCTCCTTGCGGTTGGATGACCTCCTCCGTACCCTCCTGTCCAAAGAAAGGTCTGACCAAGAAGGACGGGGAATGCACGCCGCCGAGGAGATTCAGAGCCGCAGCCCGCAAGACCCCTCGGATGTGGTCGCTACGGCGGCAGCAGCCGAACCGAGGGCCGTTCACGCGGCAGCGGAGCGAGCACGCCAGGCCCAGCGCGAGTGGTGGCACGCGGGGGCAGCTCAACGCGCCTCCGCGTTGAACCTCCTGGCGGAGAAGCTCCACCAGCGCCGGGACGAAGCCACCAGACTGATGGTGCGGGAGGTGGGGAAGCCGGTCGCCGAGGCAGCGGCCGAGGCAGAGCGCGCGATCAGCATCACCCGCTTCTACGCCCAGGCCGCCTTCGCGCCGGTGGGGGAGCTCATGCCGCCGAGTACCGCGGGCAAGCTGTGGACGGAGCGGCGACCGATTGGAGTTGCGGGTCTGGTCACTCCATGGAACTTTCCGCTGGCCATTCCGCTGTGGAAGGCAGCTCCGGCTCTCGCGATGGGCAATGCGGTCCTGCTCAAGCCCTCCCCCGAGGCCTTCGCCACAGCCCTGTGGTTAGGGCGACTGGCAGCTGAGGTGTTCCCCGACGGCCTGTTCCAGGTGCTGGCCGGAGGTTCCTCGACGGGCGCGGCTGTCGTGGAGGCGGCCGACGTCGTCTCGTTCACCGGTTCGGAGTCGGTAGGGCGTCAGGTGGTGTTGGCTGCCGCCCGCGGGGGGACTCCGGTGCAAGCAGAGATGGGCGGCCAGAACGCTGCGATCGTCCTTCCTGACGCCGACGCGGAGCGCGTGGGTCCGCTGCTAGCGGGCGCGGCCATGGGGTACGCGGGTCAGAAGTGCACCGCTACCCGACGTGTCGTGGTCGTGGGCGGACCGAGACGTGTCGCGCAGGTGAGCGCTGCGCTCGTCTCGGCCGTGGAAGGGCTCGGTGTGGGCGATCCTGCCCTGGACGGCACCTCCGTGGGACCCGTCATCACGCCCCAGTCGCAAGGACGGCTGGCTGAGGGCGCCCGTGCCGTGCGCACCAGCGGTGGCCGTCTCCTCACCGGCGAGGGCCCGACCCCGTCCACAGGCTGGTACGTCGCCCCAGTCGTGGCTGACGGCCTGGAGGCCAGTCACCACCTGGTCCAGGAAGAGCTCTTTGGTCCGTTCACTGCCGTGCTACCTGCCCGCGGCGTGGCCGAGGCAGTTCGCGTGGCCGACAGCGTGCGGTTCGGCCTGGTCACCAGCGTGCACGGCCGCGACGCCGGCCCACTGCTCGAGGTCGTCTCGCAGGTTGGCACCGGCATGGTGAAGGTCAACGCTCCCACCACTGGAGTTGACTTCTACGCTCCGTTCGGCGGGGAGGGTCGCTCTAGCTACGGCCCCCGCGAACAGGGCAGGGCGGCACTTGACTTCTATTCCTCCGTCCGCACCGTCACGTTTGCCCCGCACCCATGAGCACGGCGGCTGACAATGCGTGGGTGCGCTCGCTGCAGGCCACCGTGCGGGGTGAGGTGAGAGATGACGATGGCACCCGAGCGCTGTACGCCACCGACGCCTCGAACCATCGAGTCGTGCCCCGGTGTGTGGTCTTCCCCCGGGACGCAGCGGATGTGCTGGCGGTGGTCGGGACCTGCGCCGAGGATGGCGTTCCCATCACTACTCGGGGAGCGGGCACCAACTGTGCCGGCAACGCCGTAGGCCCTGGCGTCGTCCTCGACCTGAGCAGACACATGACAGGTCCGCCCGCGGTTGACGCCGCCTCCCGCACAGCGACCGTGCAACCGGGTCTGGTGCTCGACCGGCTCCAGGATGCGGCCGCTCCCCATGGCCTGATGTTCGGCGCCGACCCCTCGACCCACAGCCGGTGCACCCTGGGCGGCATGATCGGCACCAACGCGTGCGGCTCCCACTCGGTGGCCTGGGGCACCACCGCCGACAACGTCGAGTCACTCGACGTGGTGACGAGCGACGGGCAGACCGTCACGTTGGGTGGCCCGCATGCCGTTGACACCCCGCTCGCAAAGCGCCTCCTGGAGCTGCGCGAACGCCACCTAGGCACCATCCGGACGGATCTGGGCCAGTTCGGGCGACAGCTCTCGGGTTACGGACTGCACCACCTGACCCCTGAGCACGGCACTCACCTGGCTCGCAGCTTCGTCGGCAGTGAGGGGACGTGCGGGATTGTCACGCGCGCCACGGTGCGCCTCCAGGACCGGCCGCAGCGCCGCGCGCTCGTCGTAGCAGGCTTCGCCGATGAGGTGCATGCCGCGACAGCGGCCCCACGGTTCGTGCCGTTGGGCGTGCTCACCGTCGAGGCGATCGACCGAGAACTGGTGCTGACCGCGGCATCCCGACGTGCGGAGAACCGAGCGGTCCCGCTCCCAGCCGGTGACGCCTGGCTGCTCCTCGAGGTGGGCGCTGACGACGAGGACGGCATCCGCGAAGCCACGACCGCCGCGATGCGCGTGGCCCGGGAGGTCGGTGCCCGGGGCACGCGGGTGCTGTTGGATTCCGCACAGCAGCGGGCCGTCTGGGCCGTTCGCGAGCAAGGCGCCGGGCTCGCCAGCCGCTCACTGGACGGCACGGAGTTCTGGCCAGGCTGGGAAGACGCCGCCGTCCCCCCGGAGCGACTCGGGGAGTACCTGGAACAGTTCCGGCAGCTGATGGCGAGCCATGATCGCCGAGGGATGATCTACGGGCACTTCGGCGAAGGATGCGTCCACGTCCGGATCGATCACGACCTGCTGACACCTGGTGGGCGGGCGTCTTTCCGTCGCTTCCAAGAGGAGGCGGCCGAACTCGTTGCCGCGCACGGCGGCTCGCTCTCCGGCGAGCACGGCGACGGCCGCGCGCGCTCGGAGCTCCTCTCAACACTGTACGGCGCCAAGGTTCTCGAGGCGTTCCGACAGTACAAGGGCGTCTTTGATGCTGAGAACCTGTTCAACCCCGGGGTGCTCGTCGA
Organism: Ornithinicoccus halotolerans; assembly: GCF_009602535.1. Classification (GTDB taxonomy): domain Bacteria; phylum Actinomycetota; class Actinomycetes; order Actinomycetales; family Dermatophilaceae; genus Ornithinicoccus; species Ornithinicoccus halotolerans. The sequence goes on from NZ_WIQI01000011.1 coordinate 53,443, forward strand.
TCCCGACCCGCTCGATTCCCACCTGCGCGCCGCCCACCTGCCGTCGGTCACCAGCAACCTCGGGTTCCTGTACCCCGCTGACGACGGTGACTTCGGCAAGGCCTTGCGTCGCTGCACGGGAGTAGGCGCCTGCCGGAAGACCGCGGGCGGCGGCATGTGCCCGTCCTATCGTGCGACATCGGAGGAGCAGCACAGCACGCGTGGCCGGGCCCGACTGTTGGCTGAGATGGCCGATGGTGAGGTGATCACCGACGGATGGCGCTCCGCCGCGGTCGCCGAGGCGCTGGACCTTTGTCTCTCGTGCAAGGCATGCTCCTCGGAGTGCCCGGTGGGGGTGGACATGGCCACCTACAAGGCAGAGTTTCTGCACCAGCGCTTCCGGGGCCGGGTACGTCCTCGCACGCACTACAGCATGGGATGGCTACCCCTGCTCCTCGCCGCCGCCCGCCTTACGCCACGGATCGGAAACCGAGTCCTCCGCGCGCCAGTCGTGCAGCGCGTCGCCAAACGCCTGGGCGGGATCGATGAGCGCCGCGAGTTGCCGGTCCTGGCCGAACAATCCTTCCGTCGCTGGTTCAGGCGACACAACCGGCAGCAGGACGGCGACCCGGTCATCCTGTGGATCGACTGCTTCACGTCCAGCTTCTCCCCTTCCGCCGCCAGGGCCGCCACGCTGCTTCTTGAGCGTGCCGGCTACCGAGTGCTGCTCGCACCCAGAGGCACGTGCTGCGGCATCACCTGGATATCCACGGGGCAGTTGGACGTCGCGCGCCGCGTCCTGTCCCGGTCAGTGCGCCTACTCGGCACCCTGCCGGAGGTCCCCATCGTGTCCCTTGAGCCGAGCTGCGCGACAGCGGTGCGGCATGACAGCCGCCAGCTCCTGGACGAGCCCGAGGCAGATCGGGTGGCTGGCCGTGTCCGGACTCTGGCCGAGGCACTCGTCGGCCGCGGCCTGCCGTTCTCTCGCGAACCGGTTCGAGCGGTGAACCAGATCCACTGTCACCAACGCGCCACGGTCGGCGCCGCTGCCGACCGGCGACTCGCTGTCGAAGCTCGGATAGAAATGGCGGAAGTCGCTGAAGGCTGCTGTGGGCTCGCCGGTAACTTCGGCTTCGAGCAAGGCCACTACGACGTCTCGGTCGCATGCGCCGAGGAAGCGCTCCTGCCTGCAGCCCGCCAACTGCGACCTGACGACGTGTTCGTCGCCGACGGCTTCTCGTGCCGGCTGCAGAGCGAACAACTTGCCGGCCGGCGTCCCCTCCACCTGGCGGAGGCAATCCTCGACCGGATAGCGCCGACAGAGTTCCGCGAGCAGAGTCGCGGTTCGAATGCCAACCCGCCCTCACCGCCAGACCCGGCTCAGCCTGGTGCCCGAGCAGAACAGTGAGCGCGACGCGTGCCACCGAAGGAAGGCGAGACCCGACGTGAACGCAAACCTGACCGGCAGGCACCGGTCACTCTGGCTGCGCGAGGCGGTCACTGGCCAGCCCCAACCGCCGCTCAGCGGACATCACGGCACAGACGTTGCCATCATCGGTGGCGGATTTGTCGGACTGTGGACAGCGCTGCGCATCAAGCACCTGGACCCGTCCGTGCGCGTCACCATACTGGAGGCCGACATTTGCGGCGGTGGAGCGTCGGGTCGCAACGGCGGACTCGTGCTCTCCTGGTGGCCAAAAATCTGGTCGCTGATGCGACTCTTCGGCGAGCAAGAAGCCGTACGACTTGTCCAATCCACCGAACAGGCCATTACGGAGCTCGAGTCCTTCTGCGATAACCATGCGCCTGAAGCCGAGTTTCGCCGGGCAGGATGGCTCTGGACCGCAACGAGCCCTGCGCATCTCGACTCATGGGAACGAGTTGCTCAGGTCAGTGACAGGCTGGGCACGGGGACGTTCACGCCGATGACCCCCGGCCAGGTCGCAACGAGATCCGGAAGCCCGGTACACCTGGGCGGAGTGCTGGACAGGTCCGCCGCCTCCGTCCATCCCGGCCACCTTGTTCGGGCCATGCGACGAGCAGCACTCGCGATGGGCGTAGAGATCTTCGAGGGTACGCGCGTTCGCCACCTGGCCCGCCGGGGGGCGCCAACCGTCAGGACGCAGGGAGGGGGCAGCGTACGTGCGCAGCGCGTCGTCATCGCGACGAACGCCTGGGCAGCGGGGATGCGCGAGCTTCACACCAGACTCTTCGTGATCTCCAGTGACATGATCGTGACTGAGCCCGTACCTGACCGGCTCGAAGAGATCGGATGGCGCGAGGGCCCCACCGTCACGGACTCACAGACATTGCTCTGCTACTACCGCACCACGAACTCCGGGCGCATCGCCTTCGGCAAAGGCGGATGGACGATAGGACTGGGCGGACGGATCTCGCCTTCCATGGATCGCAACCCCCGCAGGGCGCGCGCTGTCATACGGGACTTCCGCCGATACTATCCCATGCTTCGCGACGTGCCCATTGTGAACGACTGGGCAGGACCGATCGATAGGACACACAACAGCCTCCCCCTGATTAACTGGCTGAATCCCGGTCATACCATCGCTTACGGCGTCGGATGGTCTGGGAACGGAGTTGGGCCCAGCATAATCGGCGGTAAAGTGCTCGCGTCCATGGTACTCGGGCGCGGGGACGAATGGGGAAGATCAGTACTGATCAATGCCCCTACCCGCCACTTCCCCCCGGACCCGATCCGGTTCGTCGGCGCGCACGTGGTGCGTGAGGCACTCATCCGCAAGGAACGTTCAGAGGCACTGGGGATCGAGCCGAGCTGGGTGTCGAAGACCCTGAGCAAGTTGGCACCTGCTGGGCTCGAGGACAAGAACGAGGCGCCACCGCCCGGCGCCCAGCACAGATCGTGACGTGCCCGAACCGCCCGCCGCGACAGGGCAACCACGCCCCTACCGCACCGCCGCTTCATCGTCGCTGGCCAGCTCAGCCATGGCGTCGGTTCACCTAGTACTCGACGGTGGTGGATCACCGACGGTCGACATCGATTGCGCAACCGATAGCGGTGACCTCAGGACTCAGCCTGGGACTGGCCATGGGGTACGGCAGCATGGGGATGGTCGCGTCTGGCGAGGGAGTCCCGCAGCGCCGGCGCGGTCTCCCGACGGCCGCCGTCACCTTCGCCGACGACAGTCACGTCTAGGCTCCCCACTCAACTGGCAGGGCGGAGAGTCACCCGCCTCGCCTCGTCGAGCCCGGCGACGCGTTCGGGGACGCACGTCAGCAGCAGCACCTGGGCGTCGCTGGAGGCCGCCCCGAGGACCCGCACGATGTCGGCGAGCCGCTCGGGGTCCGTGAAGCCCAGCGCGTCGTCCAGCACCACCGGCACCCCCTCGGTCTGGTCGACCAGGCCCGCCACGGCCAGCCGGCACAGCACGCCGAGCTGCTCCTGGGCGCCGCCGGACAGCTGCTCGACGGGGACCCGCACGCCGTCCAGCACCCGGGCGACGATGTGCAGGTCGTCGGCCACCTCCACGGCGAACCTGTCCCCGTAGACCTCCCGGCCGAGGGCCTCGACCGCAGCGGTGTAGGGGCGGGCGTAGGCCTGCTGCGCCGACTCGCGGTGGCGTAGCAGCGTGGCGCGCAGCTGGCGCACCGCCCGGGCACGGCGCGAGACCGAGTCCAGCTCCTGCCGCGCGTGCTCGAGGTCGGCGAGGGCCCGATCCAACTGCTCCTGGCGCCCCTCTCCCAGGACCAGCTCCAGCTGCCCGGCGAGCCGGTCACGCTCACCCCGCACCTCCTGGACGTGCCGATCGTGGCGCTCCAGCTCCTCCCGCGCCTGTTCCAGCTCGCCGGCGGCGTCGCCCGCGCCGGACTCCACGGCGTGGCGGCGGGCCTCGTGCGCCCGCGCGTGCGCCTCCCGGACAGCCGCGCGTGCCTGCTCCAGCGCGGTGTGCAGCAGCTCGTCGTCGCGCTCCCGCCGGGCCTCCGCCAGCTCCGTGCGGCACTCATCGCGCTGGGCAGTGCACTGTTCCAGCAGCGTGCGGGTGCGGGCGACGGCGAGCTCGAGTGAGGAACGTCGCTGCAGGACCTCCTGCAGGGCCGCGTCCGCCTCCTGTCGCGCACGCCGCACGCGCCGCTCCTCGCTCCGCACCGCGCGCACCAGGTCCAGCGCCTGCTGCGGGTCCGGCTCGCCGTCCGTGCCGTGGGCCTCCCCCAGCTCCCGCTCCAGCGCGGCAGCCTCCCGTGCCAGCTCGGCGCGCCGCTCCTGGCCGAGCACGGGGCCCGCGGTCAGCGCGGTGATCCGGCGCTGCAACCGGTCCAGCTCCTCGGTGGCCTGCTGCCGCTCGGCCGCGGCGTCGGCGAGCCGCCCGACCGTGTCGACACCGGCGTCCCGCAGCAGGGCGGCCAGCCGGCCGCGAGCATGCTCCACGCGGGTGGCGCAGGCGCGCTCGCTGTCGCCCGCCCGCAGCACCATCCGCAGCGACCCAGGAACTTCCACCACGGTGTCGGCGTCGAGCACCCGCTCGGCCGGTGTGCCCTCCGTCACCCTGACCTGCTCCCCGGCAACCGTCGCCACCAGCTCGCCGGCCAGCGTCTCCAGCCGCCACCGGGCCGCGGACTCGCGCGCCTGCTCCTCGAGCAGCGCGATCTCCTGCGCGAGGAGGCGGGCCTGCTCGCAGCGCTCTCGGGTCGCCGTGGCCACCGAGGCGAGGCGCTCCCGCGCCACCGCCTGCTGCTCCTGCAGCTGCTCCAGCTCCGCCACGGCCTGCGCGTCGGTGTGCAGCGCCTGCGTCACCGCGTGCCACCGCTGCCGCGCGCGGGCCCGCTCCTCGGTCGCCTCGGCCTGCCCGGCCCGCTCGGTGACGTCCTCCTCGTCGCGGCGGGCACCGTCGGCGGCTGCCCGGGCGGCGGTGAGCTCGCGCTCCTGCTCCCCCAGCCGCTGCTCGGCCTCAGCGAGCTGCTCCGCGGCGCGGGCCGCACGGTCGGCGAGGAGGTCGGCCCGGTCGACCATCGCGGTCTCCGACGGCATCTCGATATAGACCGTCCGGCACTTTCGTCGCAGC